>JAFDYG010000449.1 GCA_018267545.1 Bacteroidota bacterium | reverse complement strand
TCGATCACGTGGAGTTCGTAAAAGGCCCCGCGGGCTTTATGATGTCGGTCGGCGACCCCGCCGGTATCTATAACGTCGTGACGAAGAAGCCTACGGGCGTCACACATGGCGAGGCTTCCCTCACGATGGGCAGCTATGACTTCTATCGCGCAACGCTGGACTTCGACGGCAAGCTTGACAAGGACGGTAAGATCCTCTATCGCCTGAACCTGATGGACCAGACCAAAAACTCTTTCCGCCCCTACGAATATAACGATCGCTATAGCATCGCCCCCGTCATCAGCTTCAAGCTCGACGACAATACTACCCTGACGGCTGAGTACATCCGTCAGCACGTCAAGACCTCCAACGTGGGCAGCTACTACGTCTTCTCCACAAAAGGATACGCCGTCCTGCCCCGCGAGTTCACCCTCGCGGACCCGGGGCTGGAACCCACCTATATCACCGAACAGATCGCTACGCTCTCTCTGGCGCACAAGATCAGCGACAGGTGGAAATTGTTTGCACAGGCTTCTTACTATGACTATAAAGGACAGGGCTCTTCCATGTGGCCCGACTACATGACTCCCGTCACCGCCGACAGCCTGGTTCGTTCCGTCAGCATCTGGGACGCCGCCAGCACGGCCAAATTCGGACAGGTATATGTAAACGGTGAAGAGCAGACCGGCTCCGTTCACCACCGCATCCTGATCGGAGTCGACGGAAACGACAAGCAATACATGGCCGACTGGAACCAGGCGCATAACCTGGACAAGGCCGACAATCAATTCAAATTCGCCAGCCCATCCTACGGCGCTCCCTCCAATGGCTACCCCGTATGGGACAGGACGACCCCGCTGGTTCAACGCGCAGGTGTAGGCGGCACGGTAGGACAGAGCCTGGTAGGCGTCTACCTGCAGGACGAGCTCGGCTTCCTCGACAACAAGCTGCGCCTGACCCTCGCCGGCCGTTATACGCACGTCCAGCAGACCGACTATGGCGTTATCTCCAAGGCCAACAAGGTTACGCCCCGCTTGGGTCTGAGCTATTCCATCGACCCCAATACCTCTGTCTATGCCGTATATGACCAGGCCTTCGTTCCCCAATCCGGAACCCGCAAGGACAACAAGAAGGTCCAACCCCTGACCGGCAACAACATGGAGCTGGGGCTGAAACGCGACTGGATGGGCGGCAAATGGAGCACCAGCCTGGCCGTCTATCGCATCCTGCGCAACAACGAGATCTCCAACGACCCCAGCGACCCGACCGGCAGATACATCGTACAGCTGGGCCAGACAAGAGCGCAAGGCATCGAGCTGGACATCCGCGGAGAGATTACCCCCGGCCTGACCCTCACCGCCAACTACGCCCTGACCGACAACCAGATCACCAAGTCCGATACCAGCGTAGCCTCCAAGGCCACGATCGGTAACAAGGTGCCTGGCTATGCAAAGCATACCGCCAACGCCTGGTTGAACTATAAAATACAGAATGGCGCACTGAAAGGGCTGGGCATCTCCGGCGGCTTCACCTTCCTGGGCACCCGCAGCACCTGGAGCTGGACCGGCGCTACCGGCGATCAGGCTCTTCCCGACTACACCAAGTTCGACGGCGGCATCTTCTGGGAACACGAGAAGATTCGCATCAGCCTGAATGTATATAATCTCGCGGACAAGTATCTCTATACCGGCGCGTCCTATGGCACCTACTATTACTGGCAGGCGGAAGCCGGCCGTAACTGGAGAATGGGCATCAACTACCGCTTCTAAGCCAAACCTGGGTTTTTGACAGATACAAGTCAGGCTCTTTCGGGAGCCTGACTTTTTTATTAAAACTCGAACTCGATCACCGACCCATCCCGCATCAGCGCCTGCACCACCGCCTTGTGGTCCTTCTCCGATCCCTGCACAATCCATTCCCCCGTCACCAGGTGAACCGCGGAAGATTTTGTCTGGCGGCTCCGCCTGAACTTCAGATGATGCGCACGAAACAGCTCTTCATACCGCTGAAGCGTCTCATCCTCGAACGAACAGATGATTTTATAATTCCGAATCTGGTTCACCCGCTCGATCCACCCCTCGACCAAACTAAAGACGAACAGAACCAGCAGGACCAATCCCCCTGCCAGCGCCCCAAGCAGCAGATACCCTGCGCCGATCGCCATACCCAGGGCTGCGGTGACCCAGATCATGGCCGCGGTGGTGATACCGTTGACCTTACTGTGGACGTCTCCTTTGAAGATGACCCCAGCGCCGACAAATCCAATTCCGACCACCACATTGGCCGCAATTCGTTCCGGTGCGCCGCCCCGGCCGCTACCGATTGCCTGCGATAAAATTGTAAAAAGCGCCGCGCCAAGGCAGATCAGCGTCAGCGTCCGAAACCCGGCCGATTTGCTCCGGTATTCGCGCTCGGCCCCCAGGAGGCCTCCGATGAAGACAGCCAAAAGCAATCGTTCTAGCAGCTCTGTTATCGATACCATGTAAAATATCCCTCCTTGTATGCTTTAAAATATTCCTGATAATCTTTTTTCACTTGTCCCGAGTAAGCCTCCGCATACTCCTGCAGCTTCTTCTGCCAGCTATGGTCGCTGCCGAAGGCGATCAGATCGTCCGGAACTGCCGCACCCTGGCGGCCCGCGCTCCGAAGCTGTGCGCTGGCTGTGAGAAAAGCCATGTCTTCGATTACGCACGCAATATCTTTATACCGGTCGCGGATGACGAGGAAGTCGATCTTGTCGGCGGTAGGCTGCAATTCTTTTACTACATAGGCGTCGCCTTCGAATTGCGTCGTCCCCAGGAGCGCCGGGCAGATATTCTGCATCCGATCCTGGATCGCTACCACGCGGGCCGCTTCCGAGCTCCAGGATGGCTGGGGATGCTTTACCCAAGGTCCTAGTGATGAAGGCAGCGCCTGCTTCATGTCGATGAGCAGGTGTTTCTTGGGGTCTTTCGTATTCCGGACCAAAAAGACATATCGCCTGACGCCAAGGCTACCGGTTCCTGCTACCCGAAAGCAGGCGTCCAGGACCTGGTAACGGTCTCTCAGCAAGGGCTCTCCCTGCATCCACTGTCCCATGTGGACCATCAGGCTCTTGCGCAGACCTTTGTCGATGGGGAAGAAACGGACCTTGTCCAGCCGAAGCTGCAGCTTGTCGCCCCGGCCTTCTTCGGTTCGCTGCCGGATCAGCTCCTTTTGTTTGCGACAGTCCACCTTCTCCAGGAAGATGCGGACGATGCCGTTCGACGTTGCATGTTCCAGGTAACGCACCTTCCCCTTGGCGAGTGTGGTAGAATAAACGCGCAGGAAGAGCTGCGCCATGCCTTCCGCTTCCTTGCGGCGAATGCCCAGTGAATCGAAACCGGTGTAGATGCTGGTGACTATGCGGCTTACCTCCCAGTCCACCGGCGCCAGCAGACCTTCATCGTAGTCGTTGACGTCGAAATAGACCAACCGGTTGTCGCCCTTATAGCTCCCGAAATTTTCGAGATGCAGGTCGCCGCAAACCCAGCTGATGGGGTAGGGGGGAAGGCTATGAGCTCGACTGAGGTCTTCGTAGTAGAGGTGGCAGGTGCCGCGGAAGAAGCGGAACGGGTTCTCTGCCATCTGCTGGTATTTTAGCGCTGTATACTCGGGAATACGGTTGCTGTTGTATTCTTTTATACGTTCAGGGATAGTAGACAAGGCTTTTCCGTTTAGGTGAGAAAGTTACTTAATTCTCAGGAATTGGGGAATGCCCCGTATCTTGCAGGCTATGCCAAACAAGAACTATAGCCTTGTTGCCGGAAGAAGCGGCGTCACCGGAAAGATCGCCCTCTTCCTGGCGCTGGTCGCCGGATTTGCTAGCTGCCGCCAGCCCGAAGCGCCGGAATACTACGGCTTTCAGGACCCGCAGATCAGCCGGGCAGGGGCGCTGACGAACGTATCCGCAACGATAAAACTATATAACCCCAATCCGTACGACCTGAAGCTCCTCCACGCCGATGTGGACGTCATGCTCAACGGCAAGGCCGCCGGTCATTCCGTCCTCGATTCTACCATCCTCATTCCCCGCAAGGATACCTTCTATGTGCCCGTATCGATGCAGGTCAATCTGCAGAGCATCTTTGCCAACGCCCTCCAGGTATTCCTCGAAAAGCAGGTCAATATCAGCCTGGACGGTCACGTAAGAGTGCGCCGCGGCGCCCTTACCTTCAGGCGCCCCTTTCACTATGACGGCAAGCAGGACCTGAACAGCCTGCTCTCCGGCGGCAGCGGCTTCTGACCAATCCAGCCGGCGGGAGCACCCCCCCGGCACGGCTTTTGATAAAACCCACAGCAATGAGCACTATCCGGCGACAAAGCATTATTTCATCAGGTCTCGTGTATTTTGGTTTTGCCCTGGGCTTTCTTTTTACCCTGCTTTTTGCCAAAGGCTTTACACCCGCCGAATACGGATTGGTCACCATGTTTACAGCGCTGAGCTCGATCATTTATTTCGTCGGCAACCTGGGCATGCCCACCTACATCTATAAGTTTTTTCCCTATTACCAGCACCATCTCGAACCCAAAAAGAGCGACATGCTTGCCTGGTCGCTCGTCGTAGGCATGGGCGGAGTTGTGCTGGTGATGGTAGGAGGTGTCGTATTTAAAGGATTGGTCATCCGAAAATTTGGCGAACAATCCCCCGATCTTGTAAAATACTACTATTGGATCTTTCCTTTCGCTTTCGGGTACAGCCTCTATCTGCTGCTGGAAGCATTCGCCTGGCAGCTGAAGCGCTCGGTGCTGACCAGCTTCCTGCGCGAAGTCCTTCTGCGGTTCGTCGCGATACTGCTGGTCGTGCTTTTCTTTGTTGGCGTCCTGAAGAGCTTCGATACCTTTATAAAGCTCTATGCTTTTAGCTATCTCATTATTGCGCTTTGCCTATTGGGGGTCCTGATCGTTAACAAGGAAGTCCATTTTACCTTTCAGCCGAGCAAGGTCACGCGCCGTTTCTTCGGGAAAATCGTGAAACAGGCCGGGATGGTTTGGGGCGGGCAGATGCTCTACAACCTGGCACAGTATATAGCCCAGATCGTTATCGCCGCTGTGGTGCCCGGAGGGTTAAAGTACGTCGGTATCTATACCCTGGGCCAATATATTACCAGTGTGATACAGGCGCCCCAGCGCGGTGTGATCGCCGCCGCCATCGGCCCGCTGTCCCAGGCCTGGAGAGAAAAGGACTATGGAAGAATCGACCGCATCTACCGGCGGTCGTCTATTAACCAGCTGATTTTTTCCGCGGGTGTGTTTGTCCTCATCTGGATCAACTTCACGGACGCGGTGCTCACCTTACACATAAAAACCGACTTCCTCGAGGCCAAACAGGTATTCTTCTTTCTCGGGCTGATGCGTATCATCGATATGGGCACGGGAGTGACCAACCAGATCATCGGCACTTCGACCTATTGGCGCTTCGACTTTTTTACCGGGGTAGGATTGGCTGCCGTTACAATTCCTATGAACTATATCCTCGCTAAAACGATCGGCTTTATTGGACCGGCGATTGCAGACCTGTTTACATTTACTATCTATAATTTTATCCGCTGGGTCTTCCTCTACCGCAAGTACGGTATGCAGCCCTTCGATCGCCGCACCGTTCTTACCCTTTTGCTGGCCCTGGGCGTCTATTTCGTCTGCCATTGGCTTTACGCGAGCTACCAGGGCTTCGGCTGGCTCGTGCTTCGTTCCGCCACCTTCATTGTCCTTTATGGCGCAGGAGTGCTGCTGCTGCGCCTTTCCGAGGACGTGGCGCCCGTGTGGGCAACAGTGAAAAAGAGGGTAGGCATACGGCGATAATTCGTACCTTTGCGGGCCTATTATGAAGTATCACAACGAGATCTCCAAACGCAAGACGTTTGCCATCATATCCCACCCCGATGCGGGTAAAACAACCCTGACCGAAAAGTTCCTGCTCTTCGGCGGCGCCATCCAGACAGCTGGAGCCGTCAAAAGCAACAAGATCAAGAAACACGCTACCAGCGACTTTATGGAAATCGAGCGTCAGCGTGGTATCTCCGTCGCTACATCCGTGATGAGCTTCGAATACAAAGGCATGCTCATCAACCTGCTGGATACTCCCGGTCACAAGGACTTCGCCGAAGATACCTATCGCACCCTGACCGCCGTCGACAGCGTTATCCTGGTCATCGACAGCGTAAACGGGGTTGAAGCCCAGACCCGCCGCCTGATGGAAGTCTGCCGCATGCGGGATACTCCCGTCATCGTCTTTATCAATAAGATGGACCGCGACGGCAAAAATCGCTTCGACCTCCTCGAAGAAATCGAAAAGGAGCTCAATATCGCCCTCCACCCCATGGCCTGGCCCATCAACAGCGGCAAGGATTTCAAGGGCGTGTATAACCTTTACGATAAGAACCTCGTCCTGTTCACCGCCAATACCAAGGCTGCCGATGAAGATACCCTGAGCTTCGACAGCCTTGAAGACCCTCTCCTCGACGAGAAGCTGGGTGAAAAAGACGCCGCCACCCTCCGTGAGGACGTTGAGCTCGTCGACGGTGTACACGGGCAGCTCGATGTCGACGACTATCTTGCCGGCAAGGTGGCCCCGGTCTTCTTTGGCAGCGCCATCAATAACTTCGGTGTCCGGGAAATGCTCGACACCTTTATCCGGGTCGCGCCAAGCCCGCGCAGCCGTGAAACCTCCACCCGTCACCTCGACGTCGAAGAGGACAAGTTCAGCGGCTTCATCTTCAAGATCCACGCCAACCTCGACCCCAAACACCGCGACCGCATCGCCTTTCTGCGCGTCTGCAGCGGGAAGTTCGAGCGCAATAAATACTTCCACCACGTCCGTCTCGACAAGGACGTCCGCTTTAGCAATCCGTACACCTTCCTGGCCCGCGATAAAGATGTCATCGAGGAAGCCTTCCCCGGCGACGTAGTCGGCCTCTTCGATACCGGCAACTTCAAGATCGGGGATACCCTGACTGAAGGGGAAGACTTCTATTTTACCGGAATTCCGTCCTTTTCTCCGGAAATTTTTAAGGAGGTAGTCAATAAAGATCCGATGAAAACCAAGCAATTAGAGAAGGGATTGCTTCAGCTGACGGACGAAGGGGTCGCTCAGCTATTTACCCAGTACGGAGGCCAGAAAAAGATCATTGGCTGTGTCGGCGAGCTCCAGTTCGAGGTCATACAATATCGTCTTCTGCACGAATACAGCGCTTCGGTTCAGTTCAATGCACAGCCTTTGTACAAGGCCTGCTGGATTACCAGCGAAGATCCCAAAAAGCTGGAGGATTTTACCCGGTTCAAACACGCCAATATTGCTGAAGACAAGGATGGCTACCTGGTGTATCTGGCTCAAAGCGAATGGTTCCTGAATACCGAGAGAACCAATAACCCCGCCATCCAATTCCACTTTACGTCGGAGATACACAAGTAACCGGCGCCGAGGCGTCGATTACTTATGGGTAACCCCAGTGTAATTATGGGGAGTGATACGTTTCAGCTCCTTCTTTAGCGTGGCCGGTATTTTAAGACCGTCGATAAATATATGAATGACTTCCTTGCTGATCGCCGCCTGACCGCGGGTAAGGTCCTTTAACGCCTCATAAGGCTTGGGATAGTTCTCCCGGCGAAGCACCGTCTGAATAGCTTCGGCTACTACCGCCCAGTTATTGTCCAGGTCCTGCCTCAGCTTATCCTGGTTGAGGACCAGCTTGTCAAGACCCTTCTCGATGGATTTAAGCGCCAGGATGGTATGCGCAAAGGGCACGCCGATATTGCGCAGCACCGTGCTGTCTGTCAGATCGCGCTGAAGACGAGAGATGGGTAGCTTGGTGGCAAAGTGCTCGAAGAGCGCCGAGGCGACCCCCAGGTTTCCTTCGGCATTTTCGAAATCGATCGGATTTACCTTATGCGGCATCGCCGAAGAGCCGATCTCGCCCTTCTTTGTCTTTTGCTTGAAATAGTCCATCGACACATAGGTCCAGATGTCGCGGCAGAAGTCCATCAGGATGGTATTGATTCGCTTGATGGCATCGAAGTGCGCTGCCAGGTTGTCGTAGTGCTCGATCTGGGTCGTATACTGCTGACGCTGCAGCCCCAGCGTACCTTCCACAAACTCATTCCCTAGCTTCACCCAGTCCTTGGATGGGAATGCGACATAGTGCGCGTTGAAATTCCCCGTGGCCCCGCCGAACTTGGCGCTAAAAGGAATTTGGATCAGCAGCTCCACCTGGTTCTCGAGCCGTTCGATAAAGACCATGATTTCCTTGCCGAGACGGGTTGGGCTTGCGGGCTGTCCGTGCGTACGGGCCAGCATCGGCACGTCCTGCCACTCCCGCGCCAGCACCTCGAGCTGCCGTTTCAAGTTGAGCAAGCCCGGTAGATATTCGAATTCCACGGCGTGTTTCCACAACAGCGGAATGGCGGTATTATTGATGTCCTGCGATGTCAGCCCAAAATGGATCCACTCCGATACGGCTTCCAGGTCTGCTCCCAGCCGGTCTTTGAGAAAATATTCGACAGCCTTGACGTCGTGATTGGTCACCTTCTCCTTGTCTTTGATCCACTGCGCGTCCTCCAGGCCAAAGGATTCCGGGAGGGTCTGTAATTTCTTTCTGGTAGCGGCGTCCAGCGGGAAAAAACGCTTCTTGTTCAGGAATAAGAAATACTCTATTTCCACCAGCACGCGGTAGCGTATCAGGGCATATTCGGAAAAATAATCATCCAGGTGCTGTACCTGGTGACGATAACGACCGTCGATAGGGGAGATGGCGGTGAGCGAGTTTAATTCCATGAAGCTTACTTAATTATAGAATGCGTATTTTCGTGGCAAAATTAACATAAAGAAATTGGACGGAAAAATACGAGTAGGCGCTGTTAGTTACCTTAATACGAAACCCCTTCTTTACGGCATTGGAAGATCCGATATCATCAAGGACATAGAGCTCGTGATCGACTACCCATCCCGGATTGCTTCGATGTTATTGAACGACGAGCTGGATATGGGCCTGGTTCCCGTAGCCGTTATCCCCCGAATGAAGAATTATTTTGTCAACGGAGATATTTGCATCGGCAGTGACGGCCCCGTCGCTTCCGTGTGCCTGTTTAGCGAAGTCCCTATCGATAAAGTGGAACGGGTGCTACTGGACTATCAGAGCCGCACGTCGGTACAGCTTGCCAGGGTGCTGCTGCGGCACTACTGGAAGGTCGATCCTATCCTGGAAGATGCCGGCCCCGACTTCAGGGAACATATCCATGGGGCTACGGCCGGCGTCGTTATCGGCGACCGCGCCCTGCAACAGCGAAAAGTCTCTCCTTATATCTACGATTTGGGAGAAGCCTGGAAGGACATGACCAAGCTGCCCTTCGTCTTTGCCGCCTGGATCAGCAATAAACCGCTCGACCCCGCTTTTATCGCAGAGTTCAATCTGGCAAACAAGAAAGGGTTGCAGCACCTGGCGGACGTGGTAAAAGAGAACCCGTATACCGACTTCGATCTATACGCTTATTTTACAAAATTCCTCGATTATACCCTTGACGACGCGAAACGTAAGGGGTTGGATCTGTTTTTGCATTACCTGCAGGGAAATGCAGCGGAGGCCAATTCGGCGAATAATGCCAAAAAAGAGTATTTTCGCCCGTAAAATTCGCTGACTGAACAATTTACAGCACATGGATATACAAAGCCCTGTCACGGGTAGCTTCAATACTTCTCTCATTCTTGAATTAGACGTATCCCGGATCGTTTCGCTTTATCGGGAAGAACAAAATCTCGACGTAGAGAAGTACTTCGGAGGACGGAAGACTATCGAGCTAAGGGTTTGTAATGACACGGGTTACCGGTTCTATTATCCCATGGATATCTACGGAGACGATGCATTTTATCAGCATTTACAGCAAACCGGGATTTACTATTTAAAGGAGAAATGGGAATACGACAAGACCGCGTCGCTGATCGGCAATAACCAAAAGATCCTCGAGATCGGCTCCGGCGCCGGGTTCTTCATGCAAAAGCTGAAGGATGGCAAGAAGGCTCATCTCTGCGGCCTCGAGCTGAACACCAACCAGGTGGAAATGGCTAAGAAAAATGGCCTGCCGGTCATTAACGAAACCATCGAAAGCCACTCCGAAAAGAATCCGAGGACATACGATGTTGTCGTCTTCCTACAGGTGCTCGAACACGTCCCCGACGTCCGGTCTTTTTTGAACGCCTCTCTCAAAGCGCTGAAGCCGGGCGGTCAGCTGATTATCTGCGTACCGTATAATAACCCCTATCTGTATCGCTATGATCTGTATCATACGCTCAATCTCCCCCCGCACCATTCGGGTCTTTGGGATAAGCCTTCGTTCCGCAAGCTGACCGATTTCTTCCCGATGCGGCTGAACGGATTGTACATCGAACCGCTCAGCGACTATAAACGGTATTATCAGATCCAGCTGGAACACTGGAAGGGAGAGAAGAGCGCTCTGTATCCTCTTTTATCCTGGGTGCCTCCCATGGTATACAAGAACACGCTGCGCCTGATGCGGAACGTGATCGAAGGAAGAAACATATTGGTCGAATTCATCAAAAATTAGAATACCTATGTCCTGGATGAGTCTTTTTCAACCCAAGGTCTCTTATAAGTCGGCCATCCCTTTCTCCAACGATGAGCTGATTCCCTATATCCGCACAAATCGTATCAGTCTGCAGCAGGTGGACGACTGGATAGATGAAAAAGCCTTTTCCAAATCTTATTTTCAGTACGGCGTTCCCGAATTCCTAAAGCCCGTACTCAACAAACCCATCGGGGACGCGCCCACGTATACGGACCTGATGGCCTTGCTCGTCGAACGCTATCTGAAGAAGGTCAACTACCTGGAGATCGGGGTTTCCGTGGGGAAGAACTACTGGCAGCTTCTCAACGCCCTTCCCCAGGCCAAATACACCGCCTTCGACATCGAAGAGATCAATCCCGTTCTGGCCAACCGCCTGGTGAAGGGCGAACGCACCGAATGGGATACGCCGGCGAAGTCGATCAAGAAGAATCGCAGTTCCCTGAGCCGTTTTTCCTTCAATAATAAAGAAGTCAATTATCTTTCTGCCGATGTGTGGGATACCAATAGCTGGGCAAAGATGGAAGGTAATAAATTCAACCTCGTCTTCTCCGACGCGCTGCATACCCCACAGGCCATTCTCTTCGAATTCGAGATGCTGGTCAAATACCGCCTGCTCGACGAAGAGCGCTTCATCATCGTGTGGGATGATCTCGTCGGAAAAATGCAGAATTCCTTCTTCAAGATCATCCGTAAATACAATGCCGTCTATGGCATCAAAGACGTATACCTGCTGGAAATCAACGGCTGGGTAGGGCAGAATGAGGGGCCGCACTCTGTAGGCATCATCTCAAACTTTGCGTTCTAATATGGCCGTTATCCTGACCAATTTGTCCAACCGGCTGTACGAAGACAGCCGTCACCGGCTGAACAAATCGGCGGCACGATTCGGTATCGACACCATCCGGTCCCACGACTTCGAGGAACTGCGTCCCACCGACTTCTTCCGGGAGAATCAAGCCATCCTCGACCATCCAACCGGCATGGGTTATTGGCTTTGGAAGCCTTATATCATTGCCGAAGCGCTCCGTAATGCTTCCGATGGAGATATCGTCGTCTATGCCGACAGCGGCCTGGAGATCATCGCACCGCTGGAACCGCTGTTGGAAATCTGCCGCAACGGAAACCCGATTCTGCTTTTTGGTAACGGGGATTCGGTCAATGGAGCCTGGACCCGGCGCGATACATTTCTCCTCATGGACTGCGACAGCCCTTATTATTGGAACGCTCCGCACTGCGACGCTGCTTTTTGTGTTTTTTTACGCTCGGAGGCCAGTATACATTTTGTCCGCGAATGGCTGGACTACTGCCGTGACCCTCGCATCATTACCGACCAGCCCAACAGCTGCGGCAGGCACGACCTGCCCGACTTTGTCGCGCACCGGCGTGACCAGTCGGTTCTTTCCCTGCTGGCAGCGAAGAAGAGGCTGCCTCTTTTCCGGATGCCCAGCCAGTACGGCAACCATTATAAGCTGCCCGCCCTCCGGGTGACAAAAGAATTCAATTGCGTCAACCAATACGACCAGCGGCAGGTCGACTACTATGCTGTAGTCCCTTACTATAATTCCACGTACCCGCAGCTGCTGGACCATCATCGTGGGAAGACCGGGGCCACGGCGCCGGAGAAGGGCAATATCGTTCAATTCTTTATCCGGGTCATCCGCAAGCGCTACCGCCGCTGGAAGAACGCAAGCGCATTGAAAAAAGAAAACCGCCTATGACCGCGCCTTATCTTACCATCATCATCCCCACATACCAGGCCGAAAAGACCTTGCAGGCCTCTCTGGACAGTGTTCTCAGTCAGGACTTCCGCGACCTGGAAATCCTGGTCATGGATGGCGGGTCCAAAGACAGGACTATCGAAATCGTCCAGGCCGCCGCCGCAGAAGACCCCCGCATCCGGCTCGTCTCCGAGCGGGATAAAGGCGTCTATGACGCAATGAATAAAGGCGTCCGGCAGGCTCGGGGCACCTGGCTTTTCTTCCTGGGCAGCGACGATTTCCTGTTCGAGCCGACCACCCTGAGCACCGTGTTCCCCGGCTATGAGGACGCAGATTTTATCTACGGCAATGTGGTTGGCGATAGCTACAAAGGCGCCTATGACGGACAATTCGATTATGCCAAGCTGCTAAGCCGCAATATTTCCCACCAGGCCATCTTCTACCGGCGAACCCTTTTCGACAGATTCGAGGCGTATGACCTGCGCTACAAGGGCTATGCCGATTGGGAGCTGAACATCCGTCTTTTCAGGGACGAGAGTGTCCGTAGGCGTTATATCGGGGGAATCATCGCCCGTTTCGGTCCCTTTGGCCTCAGCTCGCGTCATGACGTGCCATTCCTCCAGCAAGTGCTCTTTCCGGCCCGGCTGGAGCTGCTTCGTGAAACAGGGCTGAGCGCCTTGTATCCCGTTGGGGTCTATGACGAGTGGTGGCGGCTGATCCGTAATGCGGAATTTCCAGTCCGGCCCTCCGGCGGCCTTCCCAAAGTCATCGATCAAATGTTCGCCTGGCAGCAAAAGCTTCCCCGCCGCATGCTGAAGATTGGAGTCTGCTCCAAATTGATTATGTTCGCCAGCTATCTGCGTCACCATCTAAGCGGAGCCTTGAAATAATGCTACTCAGCATCATCATAATTAATTATAAGTCGGCATCCCTGATTATGGATTGCCTGGAGTCTTTATACCAAAGGCCCGGCCCTTATCCTTTTGAGATATTGGTCGTCGACAATTCCCCCGGCGACGGTGCGCGCGAGCGTGTGACGGAAGCTTTCCCGGCCGTAACCTGGATTCCCATCGACTACAATGCCGGTTTTGCCCGGGCCAATAACGAAGGCATCCGCCGGTCCAAAGGCGACGCCGTTCTGCTGCTCAATGGCGATACCCTGCCCGACGGGGCTACCGTCGAAACCTGCTACCGGCGTTTGACGGAGTCCCGATATATTGCCGCCGGCGTCCAGCTCCTCAACCCCGACGGCAGCCCCCAGATCTCGGGTATGTACGCGATGAAGGGCGGGCTGAACTATTTGCTGCCCCTGCCTTTTCTCGGCAAGTGGATCAAGGCTGCGGGTGAAAGCTTTGGCGTCAAAAAGCCACACGTTGCCGACGCGCCAGGCGCAGGCCCTATCGAGGTCGACTGGATCAACGGCGCCTTTCTCATGGTTAAAAAGAACATTCTGGATGAGTCCGGTCTGCTCGACGAAGACTTCTTCCTCTATGCCGAAGAAGCCGAGTGGTGCTCGAGACTGAAGAAGACCGGCCCTCTTTGCATCTATGGCGATCTTCACGTGATTCACCTCCAGGGAGAGACGGCCAATCAGGAGTTCGGTTCTACCGGGAAAGGCTACTACAATTTCTATGACCGCAAAGGACTTCAAATTATGCTGTCCAACTTCGTAAGGATCCGCAAGCAATTTGGCCGCGGATGGTTCTTTATCCAGCTCTTCTTTTATCTTCTCGACGTCCCTATCTTCTTCTTCGGCGTCCTGTTTGCCGGCCGCAAATCCGGACTATCCTTCTTTCACCTCCGCCGGTTCTGTAAGAATCTCGGCGCAATCCTTAGCCTGACACCCAAGATCATAAAGAATAAACCTTATTTTTATAAGGTCTTATGAAGTTTACCTCCCAGTTGGTCCTCTACCTGCTTATCCTTTTCTACTCGGCCTTCTCGCAGGAGTATAGCTATACCCATTACGATATCTCAGAAGGGCTTGCCGGCTCTACGGTCTATTGCATCACCCAGGACAAAGACGGCTTTATCTGGACCGGTACCGAGACAGGAGTCAGCCGATTCGACGGCACTCACTTCCGGAACTTTACCGCACGGGACGGTCTCTCCGATGTCGAAATCCTCGAAATGTTCGGTGACTCCTACGGCAGGGTTTGGATGGCGCCTTTCAGGAAATCCATTTGCTACTACTATAAAGGCGTGATCCATAACCAGGAGAACGACTCACTCCTTCGCACCATGCAATTCCATGGAAACGTCGAGCACTTCGCTGAAGACGCCTCCGGAAATATCCTCATCCAGGAGGCAAGGGGACTTTACATGGTAGCCAGGGGCGGGCGGGTTCAGCGCATAGACTCGATCAATCATGTTCCTATTGCCAACTGTCACTCCATCAGCCGCAGCGCAGGGGGATATTTTCTGGTTCATGAACAGGATTCGGTATTCGAGCTGAAAGATGGAGCCTTCAAGGGCCTTTTCCGGATCATGGTTGGACATGGCATTCTTCTCCCCAGCTTTCTCACCCTGAGCCCGGAGATTTCCGTCTGGCGGAAGGAGATGGGCGAGAGCCGTATACGCTCATTGTCCACCGGAAAGGAACGGGCCTTCCCTTTCGCATACCCGCAGATGAGACAGGTATGTTATTCGATCGTAGACGATACGATCGTCTATTCCAACGAAGTCTCCGGCTCGACGGAATACCGGCTCCATTCGGGGACGACCCGAAATTTTCTGCCAGGCATCGAAGTATCCAGAACCTTCCGCGACGACGAAGGCGATCTCTGGTTTACGACTATCGGACATGGCCTTTACCGGCTCAATTCCACCGAAATTCGTACTATCAGCCTGAAGCAGCCGCCGTTTGGGGACTGTGCAGTACATTCCATCGTTCGTGCCGGCGGGGAGCTCCTGGTGGGATCGAACCACAACAGCATTTTCCGGTTCTCCTTGCCATCGATGGAAAGCCTGGGCCTCGAACGATTCAGCAATGAAGAAAGAAAACGCGTACTCTTTATCGATACTCTCGACAAAGGACGCATGATTTATGGCTGCGACTATACGCTTCTGCTGCATGGACCTTCCGTTCACACCCACTTTCACATCAATGTCAAGTCGGGTCATATGGTGACGAAGAACGACCTGCTGTTTTCCAGCAGCTTTGGCGCTTTCCGGATGAAGATCGACAAGTTCGGCAAATTCGACACGCTCTGGAACGAGAGGACGACCACCTTGTTCTATAAGGATGATACAATCTACATCGGGACCTTGAACGGCCTTTACCGGCTCACCGGCAATCGCGAGAAAGGATATAGAACCTATTTCATGGGCACGGACATTCCTTTCCTGCGTAAGCGAATTGCTTCGATCGTCGAGTCAAGCAACGGCGTACTCTGGATCGCGCCTTATGACGACGCGGGCCTCATCGGCGTGAAAGACGGCAAAGGCGTCGGCCACATCGGCGAGGATGAGGGGCTGACCAGCGATATCTGCAAGACCCTGGTTCTGCAAAACGATTACCTGTGGATAGGCACCGACAAGGGGTTAAACCGGGTTAACCTCCGGTCGCGGAATGAACCCGTTCTGCAGCTGAAAGCAAGCGACGGCCTGGGTTCCAATTTGATCAACACTATTTATGTGGACAGCCCAATGGTTTATGTCGGTACTCCTGCCGGTCTCAGCCTGTTCGACCAAAACCGGGTGGGTAGCAGCAGCCGCTGCCGGATCACCTGGCTGGATATTTCCAGCGCGGGTCATAGTCTGATGGGGGAAGACATGGGACGACTGCTCTTGCCCTACCAAAGGAATAACATTCACTTCGAGTTTGTCGGTCTTTCTTATAAATCGGCCGGCAGCATCCTATACAAATATAGGCTGCTCGGCCTGGATACGAGTTGGAAGACGACCCGGCAAACCTTTCTGGACTATCCCACGCTGCCGTCGGGAGACTATGAGCTACAGGTCATGGCTATCAATAAATTCGGTACGCCCAGCATTCTTCTTTCCCAGCCCTTCGAAGTGATGACCCCCTTCTGGCGCAGGGCCTGGTTCGACGTCATCGCTGTGGTCGGTTTTCTATCTGTCGTCTGGCTGATAGTTTCTTTCCGGATAAGCCATATCCGCAAAAGACAGCAGGAAGAGAAAGAATTGCACAGAAGGATGGCGGAAATGGAGCATACTGCATTGCAGGCGCAGATGAACCCTCACTTTATTTTCAATTGCCTCAACTCTATTCAGCAGTATATCTTCGACCAGGATATTTTTGCCGCCAATAAATACATCACGGGATTTTCCCGGCTGATTCGCCAGACGCTTCAGAACTCTAATCAATCCCTGATTCCCATCGCCGACGAGGTCAGCTACCTGTCTTCTTATCTTTCTCTGGAGAAGCTGCGTTTCAAGGATAAGATGGATTATGTCATTGAAGTGGCGTCCGATATCGATCAGCAGACCGTCGTCATCCCGCCCATGCTGATCCAGCCTTATGTGGAGAACAGTATGCGCCATGGCCTGCGGCACAAGACTTCCGGAAAGGGTATGATCCGGATTAGGATGGAAGCATCGGTCAACAACCTGACGATCACCGTCGAAGACAATGGCATCGGCAGGCACAAGGCCGCCGGCTACAAGACGGGAGAGCACATCGAATATCAATCCCGCGGGATGAGCCTGACCGCCGAGCGCATCAGCATCATGAACTCTCTGCAGGCCGAAGACATTGGCGTACAGGTCATCGACCTGATGGATGAGGAAGGTCAGGCTGCCGGGACGCGCGTCATCGTGAAATTTCCTTTGGTTGTTCAAAACGATTCTATATGATCAGGACTATACTGGTAGACGACGAAATAGACAGCATTCGGGTGCTTAGGAAGCTACTGGAAACCTTTTGTCCCGAAGTAAGCATCGTCGGCGACGCCGACGGAGTGGAGACCGCCGCCCGGCTAATCCGCGCAGCTTCTCCCGATCTCGTGATCCTGGATATCGAGATGGTGCAGGGGAATGCATTCGACCTGCTTAACCAGCTGCAGCCGCTGAGCTTCCGTGTCATCTTCGTCACGGCTTTCGACAACTACGCCATCCGCGCGTTCAAATACAGCGCGGTAGACTACCTGCTCAAACCCGTCGACATCGACGAGCTGCGCAGCGCCATCGAACGGGTCGCCGCACATTCCAGGGATAATAGTACACTTGCCCAGCAGATGCAGCTGCTCATGGAGAACGTCGGCGCGCTGCAGATGTCCCAGCAAAAGATGGCTATTCCCACCATCACCGGTCTCATCTTCGTTCCCGTCAACGACATCATACGTTTTGAAGGAAAAGGGGGATACACCCATATCTATCTGGGTTCCGGCGAACAGATCGTAGCTACCCGCACCATTAAGGACTATGAAGACATTCTGCCCGAAACGGTCTTCTTCCGAATCCATAACTCTCAGATCATCAATTTGCAGAAGATTAAAAAATACAATAAAGGGAGGGGAGGGGACGTGACCATGGAAGACGGGAGCGTGATCGAGGTCGCAAGCCGGCGAAAGGAAGAATTCCTCCGGCGGCTGCTGAAATAGCCTTACCTTCGGCGGCAAAAAAAATCTTGCCATGCCCTCAAGCGATTTCCAATACGGCGCAGACCATTTGACCATTGCCTCTACCATTCAGCTGGCCAGCGGTGCTCGCAAGGGTGTCCTTTCCCCTTCGGTCATCGGGAAGATAAAGGCCAGCGAACAGCATATAACCGATATCGTTAGTCATCATACAACCGTTTACGGAGTAAATACGGGCTTTGGCATCCTGGCTAATACCAAGATCTCCGAAGCCGATACGCGCACCCTCCAGCACAAGATCCTGCAGAGCCATAGCGTAGGAGTGGGAAACCCCATCCCGGCATCTGTCGCCCGCATCATGCTGATCACCAAGATCCACGCCCTTGCGCAAGGCTATTCCGGGGTTCAGCTTTCCACACTCGAACGTATGCTCTGGATGCTCGCCGAAGACGTCATCCCCGTGGTCCCCGAAAAGGGCTCGGTGGGAGCTTCCGGAGACCTGGCCCCGCTTTCGCACCTTTTCCTGCCCCTCATCGGGCTGGGAGAAGTATATCACAAGGGGCAGCGCAGGCCCGCCCGCGAAGTCCTGGACCAGTACGGTCTCCAACCCGTGACGCTGGGCCCCAAAGAAGGGCTGGCGCTGATCAACGGCACCCAGTTTATCCTTGCTTTTGCCGTCAGCGCCGTAGAGCGCCTTCACTATTGCCTTGAAGCAGCCGATATCATCGGTGCCATGAGCCTGGAAGCGCTGACCGGCACCAAGGCTCCCTTCGATGAAAGACTGCACAAGCTCCGCCCTTATGCCGGGAGCACGCTCGTCGCACAGCGTCTGCGTCTCCTGCTCCAGGACAGCGACATCATGCAGAGCCACGTCGATTGTGGCCGCGTACAGGATCCCTATTCCCTGCGCTGCATGCCCCAGGTGCACGGGGCTTCCCGCAATGCCTGGCTGCACCTGCGCCAGCTGACGGAGATCGAGCTCAATTCGGTTACCGACAATCCCATCATCCTCGGAGAAGGCGACACCATCAGCGGTGGAAATTTCCACGGCCAGCCCCTGGCCCTCCCCCTGGACTACGCCTGCGTCGCAGCCGCCGAGATCGGCAATATCTCCGACCGCCGCTGCTACCTGCTCCTGGAAGGAAAGTGGGGACTCCCGCTCCTGCTCATGAGCAACGTAGGACTCAACAGCGGTTTTATGATCCCCCAGTATACCACTGCCGCCCTGGTCACCGAAAACAAGACGCTTTGCTTCCCCGCCAGCGCCGACAGCATTCCCACCTCCCTGGGACAGGAAGACCATGTCAGCATGGGCAGCATCAGCGGGCGAAAGCTGAACCAGGTGCTGGATAACCTGGAATATATCCTGGCGATCGAGCTGATGAGCGCCTGCCAGGCCATCGAATTTCGTCGCCCCCTCAAGAGCAGCGTCATCCTCGAAGCCGCACACGAGTACGTCCGCGATTTCGTAGGCTTCGCCAGCGAAGACCGCATCTTTGCCGAAGACATCCAAAAGCTCCATTCCATCATCCGCAGCTTCTCCTTTGTCCGCCACTGCGACACGGTGGCCCAAAAGAAAGGCGTGGCACTCAGCGGAGGATTCGAAGTGGATTTTTCGATTTAGCGGCCGATGCCTACCACGAAATCTCGCATTATTAGCACGATTTAGCTCCGAAACGACACGACTGTAAAATCTGCTGAAGGCATATTGCATTTGTTTCTATTTTACACAGGCTGATTGGCTCCTAAACCCTGATTGTTGCTGCTAACTGATTGGTCTACCAACCATTGGATTTTGTCCTATGAATCTCTATCGGGTTTTTCCAGACCGGATAAGATCGGTTAAGGCTAGTTACTCCCTATCAATTTTTGTTTATTTTAGCAACCCGGGTACAAAAAGCCCGGGTTGTTAAATAATTATGATCGCCTACGACGCCACTAAATACCGCACTCCTAAAGGAAACCAGCTTAGCTGTAAAGGCTGGATTCAGGAAGCCGCACTCCGCATGTTGCTCAACAATCTCGATCCCGATGTCGCAGAGCGGCCGGAAGAGCTCATCGTGTACGGCGGACGCGGCAAGGCAGCCCGCAATTTCGAAGCGCTCGACCTCATCATAAAAGCTCTTAAAGACCTCGAAGCCGACGAGACCCTGCTCATCCAGAGCGGTAAGCCGGTCGGCATTCTCCGGACGCATCCCGATGCTCCGCGCGTCCTGCTGTCCAATTCCCAGCTGGTGCCCAAATGGGCCGACTGGGCGCATTTCGACGAGCTGGAGAAGAAGGGGCTGATGATGTACGGACAAATGACAGCGGGCTCCTGGATTTATATCGGTTCGCAGGGCATCGTCCAGGGAACCTACGAAACATACGCGGCAGCAGCGGCCAAGCACTTCGGCGGCTCACTACGCGGCACGCTCAACGTCTCCGCCGGCCTTGGCGGGATGGGCGGCGCCCAACCCCTGGCCATCACGATGAACGACGGCGTAGCCCTGATCGCCGAAGTGGAGCAGTGGCGCATCGACAAACGGCTCGAGACCCGCTATCTCGACCTGAAGATGGACGATATCGACCAGGCCATCGACAAGGCCCTCGAAGCCAGGAGCAAAGGAATGGCTCTTTCCATCGGCGTCCGCTGCAATGCTGTCCACCTGCTGGAACGGCTCATCAGCCGCGGCGTAACGCCCGATACGCTGACCGACCAGACATCGGCGCACGACCCGCTGATCGGTTATTGGCCGCACGACCTCACACATGACCAGGCGCTCGTCCTGCGGCAGGACGACCCCAAACAATACGTCGATCATGCCTACCAGTCCATGTATCGTCACGTGGAATGCATGCTCGAGCTGCAAAAGCGCGGAGCCATCACGTTCGATTACGGGAACAACTTACGGGCCCGGGCAGCCGAAAAAGGCTTGAAAAACGCTTTCGATTTTCCGGGTTTTGTCCCGGCCTATATACGTCCCCTCTTCTGCGAAGGTAAGGGCCCTTTCCGCTGGGCTGCCCTCAGTGGAGACCCGGCCGATATAGCCGTGACGGACGAGGTCATCGGAAGCCTATTCCCCGAGAATGCCTCGCTGCAGCGCTGGCTTCGGCTGGCAAAGGAAAAAATTGCCTTCCAGGGGCTACCCGCAAGGATCTGCTGGCTCGGCCAGGGTGAACGGGAAAAGGCCGGTCTTGCCTTCAACGAGCTGGTCCGCACCGGCAGAGTCAAGGCCCCGATCGTGATCGGTCGCGACCATCTCGACACGGGTTCGGTGGCCTCACCGAATCGCGAGACCGAAGCTATGCTGGACGGCAGTGATGCCGTGGCAGATTGGCCGCTGCTCAATGCCCTGATCAATACTGCCGGGGGAGCCAGCTGGGTCAGCCTCCACCACGGCGGTGGGGTAGGGATGGGGTATAGCATTCATGCCGGCATGGTGATCGTCGCCGATGGTACTGCCGAAGCCGCGGCCCGACTCGCCCGCGTTTTGCGAAATGACCCGGGCATGGGCGTTATCCGCCATGCCGACGCAGGCTACGACATAGCAAAAGACACCGCCCGGAAACACCGGCTGAGCATAATCGAAAGATTGTCAGATTAGTGAAATTGACTAATATCAACTAATAGTATGATATTATATGAATAGTAATAACTATTATGAAAAATCGTTTAAACTGCATCGTAATATAAATTAAACCCACTTTATGAATCGTACGAAACTCATTGCTGCTTTTGGTTTATTTTCAATAACCCTTTTAGCGCTGACTATCGGCTGTACAAAGACCCCGCCCACCCCGCCTCCCGTTCATGATACCGTTACCGTCATCAAGAAAGATACACTTATCAAAAAAGATACGGTTTACGGAACAAAACCCGATTCTACGGTCAACCTGACGAAAGGCCTGCTCGTTTACCTGCCTTTCTCCGGAAATATCGCCGACTCCAGCGGCAACAACAACCCCACACAAGCCGTGGGCGGAAACGTCCTCACCTATGACGCGCATGGATATGCCAATAGCGCCTTCGGTGCAGACGGTACCGGTACCCAGAAAATCTATGTTACCAATAACGGCTCCATCCAGTTCGATACGGCTTATTCGCTTTCCTACGGCTTTATGACGAGCGATACTACCGTACAAGGTACCTATGTTAGTTTGGTCGACCCTTCGACTGGCGCTGGGGTGACGCTTAATAGCGGTCAAACGACTACTTCTCAGAGCCGTTTTTCCTGGGGAACCGAAGAGTTTACCCGGGGCTGTAACCGGGCTGGTAGAAACGATGCCGACAATCTCAGCGATAGGACGAATTTCAGACCCATTCCCTAGGCAAGGTAT
>JAFDYG010000448.1 GCA_018267545.1 Bacteroidota bacterium | reverse complement strand
TAATGCCGGAAACCGCCCGTCGCCCGGTCATAGAGCTCCAGACCACTGCTGGTGCCAATCCAAAGCCGATGATGGCTGTCTGCAAATAGAGTGGAAATGTTATTGGTGTTGATCGACTCGGGACGACCCGGGTCATGGACGAATCGCTGAAAGGTCCCCGTCCGCTGGTCCAGCCTGGCCAGCCCGCTCCCCGTCCCTATCCAAACCTGGTGGTCACTATCTTCACAGATCGCCTTGACGTAATCCCCCGGAAGACTATGCTCATTCCCCGGCTGATAAAGATAATGTATCCATCTGCCGCTCGAATCCATCCGGTTCAATCCCCCATCTTCCGTCCCTACCCAGATGGTCCCCCGGCTATCCCTGAGCAGCGACAGAACCAGGTTGCTCGACAGGCTGCTGGGATCGGAAGGATAGTGCTTGAAGTGCACGAACTGGTCCGTCCGCCGGTCATACCGGTCCAGCCCCCCACCCCAGGTGCCGATCCAAAGATAACCCTTGTCATCCTCCACGATCGCATTCACCATGTTGTTGGCAAGGCTCTTGTCATCCCCCAGCTTGTTCTTGTAAACGGTAAACGTATAGCCGTCATATCGGTTTAAACCCTCGCGGGTACCGAACCACATGAAGCCACGGCTGTCCTGAAGGGTACAGATCACGTTGCTCTGCGACAAACCCTGCGCCGTACCCAGATGCTCAAAAGACAAATGCTCTGACTGCGGGTATGCAAGGAATGTGTGGAATAGCAATAGTAAGACACATAAGAGGCGATAAGGCACCATAGAATATCGGTCAGGTTCTCGGTTTCACTCGGAGAACGACCATTAGTACATCTTTAGTACGCCATATTGTAATTTCTCTGCATTCCACCGGCAGCGGGCCTTTCAGTGATCTTTTATGGGCAAACTTTTCCCCAAAAAAGCCCCTTATCAAATACCGATCCTAATATTGGAAGCCAAGCTTGAGCAAAACAATTCCCCCATCCGTGCCCTGGCCATAGCTAGCCGAAAACACGAACTTCTTCAAGGGGCTTATCCAAAGTCCTCCCCCATACCCATCATGCCATTCGTTGCTCTTCTCGCCATCCCGCCATACCCTGCCGATATCGTTGAAGAATTGAAGCCCCAGCGAGCCCGGGAACAGGTAGGTCTGGAACTCCGCCAGCTTGACCCGGAGGTCGAGATTATGATAAAAAAGCTCATCCCCGGCAAATCTGTATTTCCGATACCCCCGGAGGTTATCGAGGCCTCCCAGGAACTGCGCCTGGTAGAACTCATAGTTGCCAAAGGTCTTCCCATACCCTACCCTGCTAGCCAGCACCACGTTCGCCCGGGTATTGAAGCTCATATAAACCGACAGGTCGGAATTCAGCTGTGAATAGGCATGGCTGTTGTCATTGAGGTTCCCCAGGCTGCTGAAACGGGTTTCCCAGTACATCCCGCGGGAGGTGAAGATTTTGTCGTTCCGGTTGTCGATCACCAGCGAAGCCCTTCCTCCCGCAAACGCCTTGGACGAGTACAGCTCGGCCGGGTTCAAGCCATTCTGAGCCGTCTGGGTGATAAACCTACCCTTATTGTCCGCGCTGTCCAGCGTAAAATACTGGAATACCGGCCCCAGCGCAAACGAAAAGGCCGGTCCCCAACGCTTCCTGATCAGCAGGTCGACGTCGTAGCTATTGAACCTCGCCCGATAATACCGGATCCCATCCTTTGCGCTCTTATCATAAAAGGTCTCATTCCCCAGCCCGAAGAAATTAATCGTATTTTCCGGGGCTCTCACATCCGCATCAAATAAAAGGTCCGTAGTGCCGATCGCATGGATGGCTTCAAAATTATACTTGAAGGCATAAGCCTTGGTCGACAAGGCGTGCAGCAGGGACAAGCTATGCAATTGCTTATACGGGTCCTTGTGAAAACCCTGCGTGACATAACGGAACATAACTCCCAAAAACACCCCGTCATCCGGGTTATACCCCAGGTTCAACAAAGGCGTCAGTACATTATATTTATACCCCAGCCGGTTCACAGCATTGACCGATGGGTCCGAAGACATAAACTCACGGTAATTCCCCTGCCCTTCGAATACATTCTTCTCCGTGTTCAGATCATAGATCTTTGTCTTTACCGCGGCAGACGTCGCATCGTTTTGATATACGTCGTTCCCCGCCCCGCCAATGATCCGGACCACGATCCTTCCCCCACCCTGTCCATGTGTATGAAACTGATCGTCTCCTCCCATCCCATACAGCCGCAGCTCACGAGTCACTTCCGATACAAACGTCCGGCCATAAATCTGCTTACCCGGTTTCCCATCCTTACCCAGCTTGTAAACCGTCACAGTAACCGAATCATCCCCCTTCCGCTCGACGTCGAAAAGCTCGTTCTTATCACTGCCAAAGACCTCGACCTGCTTGGAAAGAAACCGGTAATAGGTCATCATATCACCTATATAATACTTCCGGCGCTCCTTTAGCTTGGCGATGATGGAGTTCATGGAATAGGACTGGATCTGCACCGGCTGTTGGTGAAGCGACGCCTCGATCAGCGAATCGGTCATGAGCGCATTTACGCGCTCCGCATCCTCCCGCCAGTCTTTTTCCGACAGCT
Organism: Bacteroidota bacterium; assembly: GCA_018267545.1. Lineage (GTDB taxonomy): Bacteria > Bacteroidota > Bacteroidia > Chitinophagales > Chitinophagaceae > Puia. The sequence continues at coordinate 8,928 of JAFDYG010000448.1, read as the reverse complement.
CATTCAGATAGTTCCGGTCGAAATTCCGGGCGTTGAAGTTGAATGTCTTGATATTACGAGCCTTCGGCCTAAACCCTTGCAGCTGCGGCGCCAAAAAGGCCGAACCCGCAATCCAGGGAAGTATCCCCTCGTTGATAAAGAAAGGCTGATCCCGATCCCGCGGAACCGGCGCAAATGTCTTACCCTTGCCATTGTCCTCGGCCTCCCAACGCCACTGATCCTCATGCCGGTCGAAGTCCATCATAAACATATCCAGCAAACGAGCCCGCAGAGCCCGGTGCTGATCGAGCGTATTGTCATTATCCTGGAACAGCTTCTTCTCGATGTCCGTCATGTTATAGGTCTTCTTCCCATTCCCCGGCTCGCGTTCTTCGATAAACGCAAACAGATTTCCATAGTCGCTCCTGAACTTGCCCAGCCTAGGGTCGTCGGGCACATAGACCAGCCGGGGAGTAGCGTGCGGCACACCCGCGGCCGTCGCAAGCATCGGCACCGACAGCGCCGCATAGGGATAAGACGCCGACACCCCGTCCGAAACCAGGTCCTGGACCAGCGGGTCGTTTTTCACCGCCACCGGCAGCGCGTCTTCTGTAACGTATTTCTTGATACCCCTGATGACGTATTGCTCACCTTGCGCATTCTTCATACGAAGAGACCGGGTCTGATGCCCCCCACCTCTTTCCAGCGGCGTCCAGCCCGTCATATCGAATACTTTCACCTTGATAGGAACAGACCACTCCTTCCTGTAATTGGAACCCAGCCACCAGCGCTTGAAACCGCTCGCCAGAAACGCGGAATCCCCCGCCACCGTCACCGAGTCCGGCCAGGTGCGGGCCAGCTCTTCGACATTCGGCTTCGGCCGTAACGCCGGTATGCTAGCGGTATAAAAAGACTGCCCCAGATCGGTCGCAGCAGCAGAATAAAATTTGATTTCCGATTTCCCATCCTCCCGTACCTCGATCACGCTAAAGCCATAGTCTTCCTTGGCCATCAGCGAATACTCACCCATCTTCACCCTCGTATTCTTCGACCCCGCGCCGCTCACGACATAATAAACGCTGTCGTGCTGCAGCAGCTGCAAGGTATGTTCGTGACCAGCCACGTGCACTACATTGGAATGCCCCGCAATCACCGCTTCTATCTTCTCGCGAAAGTCTTTGTAACGTGGGTTATGCACGTCCTGCACATTCCCGAATACTCCGCGGACTATGGGGTAGATGGACCCGATCAACGGCAACGGAATCCAAAGCCCCGGCTTCAAATCAGTCAGCGGAAAAAGGTGCTGCTTGATCGTATAATAGCCCCCATGCTCCCCATGCGTATAAAGCGGATGGTGCATCGCCAGCACGATCAGCTTGTCCGGATAGGTGCTGATGATATCCCGCAAAGCATTGGTGATAGACCGCGAATCCTTACAATCGCACCCGGATTCGGTCCCCGGCTTATCCTGGTCATCCTGCAGCCACCACTGGCTGTCCATCGCAACCAGGACAGTTTTATCGCCTACAGCAACCGCCACAGGTCCCGGACAACCGTCCTTCGGTAAAAAATCCACATTCGGCATCCCCAACGATTCCACATAGTCCTCCTCATTCCTTACCTGCTGCCAGCCGCCAGGCTTGCCCTGCTTCCAGTCGTGATTGCCGGGCACAAAAAAGGCCCTGGCCTTCTTCCCCGCCACGACCGAAATCTGATAGTCCAATATTTTTTTAGCCTCATCCAGGTCCTTGCTACCCTCCGCCGGCATGCCGTGCGGATAGACATTGTCCCCCAGATAGACCAGCACATTGCTCGTATCATTCCAATCCACGTGCTGCTTCAGCCAGTCACAAACCGGATGATGGCCATCCTTCAATTCTCCCCCATCTCCTACCAGGAAAATACGCTGTACAATTTTACCGCCCTGTCCATACACAACAGATAGACAGCAGACGCCGACAAAAACCAGGCTAATGATTCGTAAAATTCTTCTCATAAGTTTTTTTATTAAGGCTTATAGCTAAATACCAGCACATTCGCAGTCCCGCCATGCCCCTCATTGCTGACATACATGTTTCCATCCTTGTCGAATGCAAGTCCCTCCGGCTGCTTGAACAGGATCGGGTCCAGCTCATACGTCTTTTTATACTTCCACTGCTCATCCAGCACAATCAACGCCTTGTTCACCGAAGACAGCACATACCATTCTCCCGTCTTCGGGTGCCGCGCCAACGCGGAAGGATGAAACCGCTTGGATACTTTTACTTGTACCAGAATATGGTCGGTTATTGCAAGCTCATGGTTGGCATTATACTGTAGTACATAAGCGGAAACCTCATCCCGCTTGTCATCCTCCGGGCAGTTCTTACACAAAGCGATCAGCTTCCCCCCATCCGCATATAGCCCCTCGTATTCCCCTGAGGGTAGAATGTGCTCGTAGCTCTTGGTCGAAGCACCCTCATCTCCCCCCTTCCTAACCTGATCGATCGGAAACACAAACAGGCTTCCATCGCTACGAAGCACCACAAATTCCTTATCGTCGAGAATCGTCACGTCCTCATAGTCGCCCCGCTTGCCAAACTTCCAGTACGGATACTGCCTTTCCCCCAAATGCAGATAGAATAGCCGGCCGGCCTCGTCCTCGATCGCATAGAGCGTGTCCGGGTTGCCCTTATAAAAAACAACACCCGAAATCTCATGAAGGATTTCTCCTACCACGAATTTCTTCGGCTCGCTCAAGTCATAGCCCGGCGGAGACACCACCGGCGCCTGCTCCCGGCAACCCGTAAAAGATGTGAATAATGCAATACAAAAAACGAAAATGGCCCCAATCCTCATATCGAGATTTTTTCCTGTCGTATGACTACTCCGCTTCTGCCCTCTCACGCTTGGCCTTCACTTCAGACACAGACTCCTCCATCTTCACGCTTACCCGCAACGCGCGCAAACCACTCACCCCCTGCAGCTCTTCGAGGTCCAGGTTCTCCACCTCTGCGCCCAGCATCCCCTTTTCCTGCAGGTAACGAATATACCCACGGTATTCATCCGCTTCCCGCTCATTGAGGTAGATAATCGCAATCTTCCCCGGCTGCGTTAGCCGTTCATTCGTGTCACGCACGTGCACCTTGTCGATACGCTTCTTGACAACCTGGTAGCGGATATTATATCCCCCATCCACGTCGAAACGACGCTCGTCCTTCCGGAAACTGATATCGATAGCGGAGGAGTGCACAAAGATCAGCTGCGTCGTCAGCAGCCTCTCCGGCATTTGCGGCAGCAAGGCATTGGTGAGCCGCGCAATCACCGTCATCGAGCTCAGCTGCCAAAGCCGCAGGTTACGTAAATACAACAGGTCGAAAGGGTGATCCGGAGCGATGGACTGACCGATATAGATATCGTACTCGATGCCATCGGTCCTGAATTTTTCGAAATAAGACGGATAAGAACGCTGCAGCTCATCGGTGGCCTGCTCCAGGTGGCGGTTGATGGTCTTGTTGACCAGCTGTATCGACGTCTCCAGGTCTCGCCGATGCGCAAATGCCACACCACTCTCTTCATCGATCGCCTGTAGATACGGAGCTACCAGCTCGGCGATCTCGGGACGGCTATCCTTGAAGTGCTCCAGGAAAGCCCCGATCTTATCTTTCAGGAAAGTATTTAGATTCAATTCATCGGCGGTTGTCAGCGCGCCAGCCAGCGCCTTCTGCCATTTCCGGGCCTGAAAAAGCAGCTCCTCCAGCAGTTGCAGATTCACCGCCTGCTGCAAAGAGGCCAGGGTGCTCGTCAGAATGTCGAACTGCACCTGCAGGTCCCTTCTGAGCGCACTATTCCGCTCTACCGTACTGTTTCGGATATCGATAGCCCCATACAAGGGATAGACATTCTTGAAGCTGATCGTTTCTATTACCGGGGGATATTCTCCCACTTCCCGGACCCGCTCATAATTCCAGGCCGCTTCGTTGAATTTCCATTCCACCGCCGGCTGGATAGAGGTGAAATTCTCCTTGACCACCGACTTGATCCGCGCATCGAACTCGTCGATGCTCCGCTGCAGGATCTGCGCCAGCAAAGGCAGGACCGCGTCCAGCCGGGTCAACAGGTCATGATCGACCGTGCTATCCTTGCGCGAAGCCACTTCCAGCACACCCGCCAGCCGGTTATTGTAGAAGACGGGAATCAGGCCATACCCCTTAATCCCGTGCTGACGCAAGGGCTCGAGGAAGAAAGGCTCTCCCGGCTGATGAGCAGGTAAGGTCTCATAAACCAGCAGCTGCGGATTCAGAAAATAGTCCTCGACCATTTTTACATAAGTCTGCGCCGTAGCCCAATCATCGCCAATGACCTCGCCAAGCACGCTATCCTCACAGCCCACGTCGGAGAAGACGGGCCGTCCATTTACTTTTAGAAAAGGCAACAACCCAAAATGCAAATCGCTCTTCCCTCCCAATATCTCCAGGTAATGAATGACTCCCTTGTTGTTATGCATGTCCTCGCAGCGGGGAGGGTTGAGGATGATGTTCTTGATGCTGTCCACCACATATTCTTCCGTCACGTCTGTCAGCGTAATGGCTGCAATCCCTTCGAAACGAACCATCGAAAGCGGCAAATGTTCCATCAGCCAGGCGATAATCTCAGACGTAGGCAGATGAGAATTGAACAGCCGGTGATCGATATCGGGAAGAGTCCCTTTCGGAACCACTTCGATAAATCTGGTGTCGATATTCAAACGGTAAAACCTGCTCAGCCCCGTGCCGTCATCCTTCCACGACCTTATCACGCTATTGCCCGCCGGCAGATTGATATTGTAAAGCTTTCGCAAAATCAGCGAATAGACCAGCTCGAAATTCACCTTCTTCCGCACCTTATCCATCTTCTCCATCATACAGGCCTTTACTTCCTTGCTCGCCGGGTCGCGCAGCAGATCGTAAAAAGGCTCCGTTCCGTAAAATATGGTAGGCGTAACCGGCACGCTCAACGCCCACAGACTTTCATTCTCATCGACAAGAGCCGGAAATACAGAGGAATAGATCAGCTCCAGCAGGTCGTCATAATCCTTCATCTCTTCTATAGAGAGAATATCCTTCCCCTGCAAACGCTGCTCGAAATGATGAATAACAAAGTCCAGGTACTTGACACGCATGGTCTTCTCCTCCCGCCGCCGTTCCTTCAGGTAGTTGATAAATCCCCGAAAGGACAAGCAGGAATCCACTATCTTGGTTCCTTCCAGCTCTTCAATAATATGTACAACAGTATTCTGCATATAACTCTAGTCGGTTCTTCACTTTGTCGGAAAAAATAATGCAGCAATCAAAAAAGCCATAACCGATGCGATAAGCCCATACATAAAAACATTATAGGACCACCGCAGCCAAAGATATTTCTTACCCAGGGCAATCCCCTGGTAATAGACGTCACGAATCAAACTCCCATACAGGAAGTCTTTATCATCCATCATGATCAGCATCCCCCCGGCATATTCCTCCAAACTCATCCGGTAAAAGTTTCCAAAGAAAAGCAGGTTCACCTTCTTATCGTCCAGATCGGCCTTGCTAAACGTCCCCGGCGGAATATGCGGCCGGGTAGCCAGGATCGAAAAGATGATCGTAATCAGGTTGACAAACAACAGCAGGGTCGCAGGGATCGCCAGGTTCGTGTGGTCTTCGATCTTTCGAAGCAGCAGGCTCAACAGCACCGAGATGATGATGGCGTTTACCTGGATGAGGATATGCGCCTTACTATCCGCCTGGGAGCTCAGCTTCTGGTTATTGTTGGACGTAATCCGGAAGACGGTATCGATACCTCTTCCCGGATCTTTTTTCTTGTTCTTCTTCTTTTCCCTGGCTGTCTCCGGCTTTTCTTCCACCACCTCTTCCTCGTCATCCGTCACACCGTGCTTTCGCAACAAACCTTCCAACGGATTATTATGCGTCCCTCCTTTTCCTTCCTCATGAAAACCCGCCCTCACCGACTGCATTACTCCATTCACAAGTTCTCCATCTCCTTCTTTCTCCTTCAACCTGTCCAAATTCTCCTTCTGCTTTTCATTCAGCAGCAGACGGCAGTAATCCGTATAATAATGGTGGCTTTCCAAAAACCGGATCGTTCCCCTCCGCCACTCGTCCTTGCTGATCTTCTTATGATACACCGCCTCGGCTTCCTTTCGCATCAGCTTGTTCCGGTCGGGAAAATCATCCGTTCCCAGATGATAAAGGTCCGCGTCACAAACGATCTGCTCGACCAGGGTCGTAGCTCGCTGCGGCAGCTGTGTCGCCAGAATACACTTCCGGATGGAGTCGATTATCCCCCGGTCGATACCCGTTCCCTCCAAAAACGACTCCGCCATCCTCGCCCCCCGCTCCTCGTGCCCCGGTCCTTCCCCTGATAGGTAGCCGATATCATGAAACCAGGCGGCCACTTTTACGATGAAAAACTCAGCGTCATTCAGCTGGTAGTGCTGCGCGATCTGCACAGCCGACTCTACCACCCTTTCCGTATGCTTCCGGTTATGGTAATACAGCTTGTCACTGACATGCGTATCAAAGAAAGTCCTGACATAATGCTGCGCCTGTTCTAATATGCTGCTATACTCCATGGCCGGTGTTTTGGGGGAATGCTCCCCTTCGGCACCAATTTAACAAATTATCTTCCTTTCTGGTTGAAATTGGGAGAAAATGACATCAATATCTTGGTATTGTACAAGTTATTCTGTTGCCATCGTCTTTTTTGGCCCCAGGACCACACCCCTGTATTTTGCTAAATTGATCAACAATACACTGACCAAAATCACACCTAAACCGCTCAACTGCAAAATTGTCATTTGCTCCCCGGCGAAAAATACGCCCAGCAGCACCGCGACCACCGGGTTGACATAGGCATGGGTGCTGACCTGCGTCGCAGGACGGACCTGCAGCAGCCAGACAAAAGCGCTATAACCCACCAGCGAACCCATCGTGACCAGGTAGAGGATCCCCATCCACGAAGACATTGGAACTTGGGACAGACGAAAAGAAGCCCATTCGCCGCTGATCAGGCTGGCCGGGACAAAAGCAATCCCCGCCGCCAGCATCTGCCAGCCCGCATTCACGGCATTGCTGCTCCCCGGAACCGTATTGTATTTGGAGTAAAGAGACCCGCTCGCCCAGGAAATCGACCCCAGCACCAGCACCACCAACGCCACCGTTTCCATATGATTCCCAGAAATTCCACCCCGCAGCTGCTCGGCAAATAGCAAAAGGACTCCAATAAACCCCACAATCAGCCCCACGATCGTCGACCTGCTCCGGAAATTCTCCGACCACTTCCCCTTGTCCAGCAACACAAACCAGACCGGCCCCGCCGCTAGCAGAATCGCCGCCAGGCTGCTCGGAATGTATTGCTCCGACCAGATCAGGGCCCCGTTTCCGGTGCCCAGCAACAAAAGCCCGCTGACAATCGCAGGTTTCATCGTCTTCCAGGAGAATAGCCGCTCCTTCTTGAACAGACACCAGAGCAGCATCAGCACACCCGCCAGCAAAAATCGCAACGCCCCCACCAGCATCGGCGGAATATGCTCCACCGCCATGCGGATAAAGAAATACGTGGAACCCCAAACGATATATACGATAGCGAAGGCAACCACCACCATCATCGTGGAGGCTGGTCTGTTAGAAGGAGTCGACATAACTATTATTTTGACGAGTCTGGAATCTTTAGCTTCTGTTCTTCTTTGACCGTTTCAAGAACGATCGTAGTCTTTGTGGAGTGTATAGTAGGTATTTGCGCAAATTCATTTCGCATCAGCGACATCAACGCCGACGAATCTGTCGTTCGCACCTTGACGAGATAACAATCATCGCCAGCAATATTATGCACCTCTTGCACTTCGGGGATACGGGCAAGGGCCGGACCTGTAACAGGAGAACCAAAACCATCATTGGTCTTGATAAATATGAAAGCAAGCAGCCGCTGCCCGACAGTAGCAGGATTGACCTGGGCGGTATATTGAAGGATGACGCCCTTCTGCTCCAGCTTCTTTACCCTCTCCAACATCGCCGACGGAGCCATCTCCAGCTCCCTGGCCAATTCCACGTTGGAAATACGAGCATTCTCCTGCATCATCCGGAGAATACGCAGGTCAATATTGTCGAGAATGATCTCCATATTTTGTTATGTAAAGGTATTAAATTTTAGAATAAAATTCATTTTTCTAGGCAGGAGAATGTATTTCATTCGAACGAGCAAGCTTCTTTCGGTGACTAAGATAGTGTATCACCTTGTGTTCCAGCCAGTGATGAAGGGGAACCAGGATCGCCGCCAGCGCTATTTTAATTACCAGCACCTTCCAGGGCTCCTCGTGCGTCCAGTGGGCGATTTGTTTATCGGCCAGCAAGATGATAAATTCAAAAAAGAAAATAAAGGACACAAAACCCAGCGCCCGGATAAACCCAGCCGGCACCGATAGCCAGCCCAGCATGACCAGCAGGATGAAAAGGACCACGAGTCCGATGGTAAAACCCAGGTATTGAATATTATGCCGGTGCTCCACCCTTGCTTCCTCCTCCCTCGCCAGCCGCTCCTGCCGCTGGTTCTCGTTCTCTACTTCCATCTTCCGCAGCTCCGTCTCACGCCCCAGCTCCTGCAGACTATCCTGCAGGACATGATACCGCACATTGTAAAAAAGCGCCTGCTTGTAATCCCCAGTCACGCCATACAGCGAATCCAAATCCTGCGCAGTCTTTGCCTGCCAGTCCAGGTCGTTCACCTGCTCCCCCATACGATAGGCCTTGGTAGTATAGACAATCGCCTGGGGGAAATCTTTCTTCTTCGTAAAGTAATAGGCATACGCCTTGTAGAAATCATAATGTCCTTCAGGATTCGCCTTCTTTTCCACGTCCGGCTCCGCCTGACGGAAATAATAGCCCGCACTGTCGAAGCGACCCTGCTCCACATAGCTCATCGCCTTGAGCTCAT
>JAFDYG010000447.1 GCA_018267545.1 Bacteroidota bacterium | reverse complement strand
AAAGATCGCAATAAGGACTTACGTCCGTTCCACCACCGGCCAGGCCTATCCGTAAAGGCGCTTTGCATCTGTATATCATAGCAATTGATTGATCTCATCCTGCACCCGCTGATAGTCTTCAGGGATGCCGATATCGATAAAATAATGATCTTGTACGAGCCCATAGAGACGATGATCCCCCTTCTCCAGGTACTCCTTTTCGAAGGAAAATTTTTCCGGCAGGTCGAGCGCCCTGAAACGCCCGGTATTCAATGCATACACCCCGCCATTGATAAGCCCGGCAGCATAGTGCTGCTTTTCCCGGAACTGAGAAACCCGCTGCTCTTCATCCAGCTCCACCACACCGAACCGGTCGAAGTCCCGCATCGGCTTTAAACACAAAGAACAGTCCGCATCCTTCCCGGCATGAAAGGCCGACAGCTCGGCCAGCGCAATATGATAAAACGTATCTCCATTCAATATAAGCGCCGTGTCCGTCTTTGCCAATCCACAAGCCTGCCTGATCGCCCCGCCCGTACCCAGCGGCTCCTGCTCCAGCGATACACTATAACCACCAGAGGGAAATGCAGCCGCAAAAAAATCATCGAAATAGTCGCTCTTGTATCCAAGCGCAAAAATAAAATGCTCGATCCCCTGCCCCCGGAAGTAGTCGGTCACATACCCGATAAACGGCCTTCCCCCCACCGGCGCCATACACTTGGGCAGTTCCGGAACAGCGCTCCGCAGCCTGGTCCCCAATCCACCCGCCAGGATTATCGCTTCTTTAATCATTTTAAGCAAAGTATAACTCCTCCACCAGCTGGCAGATAATATGACCCAGCAGCATATGCGCTTCCTGAATCCGAGGTGTATTCTTCGAAGGAATGTCGATAAGATAATCGCTAAGCTCCCTCATCCTCCCGCCGCCTTCCCCTGTCATCCCGATCGTCGTGATCCCCTTCTCCCGGGCCGTTTCAAAAGCACGAACGATGTTCTCCGAATTCCCCGACGTAGACATGCCGACCAGGATATCCGAAGACTTCCCAATCCCCTTGATCAAACGGGAGTAAATAAGATCGTAGCTGTAATCGTTGGCAACCGCAGTCAGATATGAAGTATTACAATGAAGAGCCTCCGAAGGCAACGCATCGCGGTTGATATAAAACCGGCCGGAGAATTCGGCGGCGAGATGCTGTGCGTCGGCCGCACTTCCCCCATTCCCGCAGAAATACAAATGCTTTCCCTGCCTGAACCGGTCCACGATCAAGTCCACAATACTCCCGACGACACCGATCAGCCGCTCATCCTTCAGTATCTGCTCCTTCACCGTCAGTGATTCCCGTATAATAGCTTGTATCTTATTATTCATGGGTGCAAATTATCCAAAATTTCCCATTACCCCACTTTCCGCCAAAGCGCTTGCCAGTCCCCCCGCCAAAAAGCCCGGATAGCCAGCTCATGATGGTGACTTTTGATCTTGTTGAAGTTGATACAATCGGGTATACTTGAGAAAAGTGAGATGCGCGATATTGACCGCAATCACAAACCCATAAAATCCATCCAGGAAACCCGCCCTGAGAAAGTAGCTCGTAAAAAAGGCCCAGAAAGGATTGATAAAAGCCTTAATGGCCTTCACCCGCTTACCCCGCTTATGCAAAAGCTGGGCGGACAGCCAGCTATACTTGATATTCTTCTCTACATGCTCGTCGAAATTGGAATAGGTGTAATGAAGGAGATCCCCCTTCAGGTGGTGGATATATGAACCCTCCTTCATCTCCAGGGACTCGTGTACCAGGTCGAGATTCCAGGCGCCCCGCTCGCGATTCACCAGCCGCAGCTTCTTATCCGGGTACCAGCTGCCATGACGGATCCACTTCCCACAGTAATTGTTCAGCCGGTTCATGGTATAGCCGTCGAAGGGGAAGCCCATTTCCTTCTGCTCTTCGATAGCCATTATCAATTCCGGGCTCAGGAACTCGTCTGCATCCAGGTACAGAATGTGATCGTATGTGGCATATCCCGCGGCGGTATTCTTCTGATCCCCATAACCGGTAAAGGCGCGTAGAAAAAATTTGGCCCCCATCTCCTTGGCGATCTCCCCCGTCCGGTCTACGGAGAAGCTATCCATGACAATTACTTCATCGGCAACGGTCTTCACGGAGTCGATGCACCGCTTTATATTCTTTTCTTCGTTAAACGTAATAATTACGACCGATAAGGAATTCATGGCCCATAAACATAGTATTTTCTTTCCAATTTAGACATTGGCGGCCGCATACTTTCTTTCTCCGATCTGCTGCCTCCACATCGCATAATAAAGCCCCTTGGCTGCCAGCAGGTCGGCATGCGTACCCGTTTCCTCGACTTCTCCCTTCTCCAGGACGAAAATCCTGTCGGCATGCATGATAGTAGAGAGGCGATGTGCAATCAGGATCGTGATCTGCTCCCCTTCCGCCGATACCTCCCGGATCGTCCGGGTAATATCTTCCTCCGTCAGCGAATCCAGCGCCGAAGTGGCTTCGTCGAACATGAGCAGCCGCGGTTTCCGTAATAGAGCCCTGGCAATGGACAAACGTTGCTTCTCCCCACCGGATAATTTCAATCCCCCTTCCCCGATCATCGTCTCCACCCCCTTCTCCGCCCTGGACAGCAAAGGCATACAGGAGGCCTTCCGGAGCGCAGTCATCACGTCCTCGTCACTGGCCGAAGGATTGACGAATAATAAATTTTCTTTAATTGTCCCGGCAAAGAGCTGCGTATCCTGGGTGACAAATCCAATTTGACGTCTCAAGTCCTCGAAATCGACCGAGGTCTCGTCCAGTCCATTGTACAGTATCTTCCCTTCCTTTGGACGATACAGCCCAACCAGCAGCTTCATCAGCGTCGACTTGCCGCTGCCCGAAGGCCCTACAAAGGCGATGGTCTCACCCGTCTTTACGTCGAAGCTGATATGATCGATGGCATTGTGCTGGGCCGTAGGATGACGAAAGACGACGTCCTGGAACGATAGAACCTGGATGGGGCCCAGCGCATGCGGATTGACCGGCGTAGGCTCCGGGAGCTTCTTCATCAGCGTATCGAAATTGTGCAGCGAAGCCTCCGCTTCCCGGTAGGACAGTATGATATTGCCAAGCTCCTGCAAGGGGCCGAAGATAAAGAAGGAGTAGAAAAGCATCGTCATCACCTCGCCCGGTGTCAGTCGGCCTTTAAAGACTAACCAGAACAGGACGAAGAGGATACACTGACGCAGGAAGTTGACAAAGGTTCCCTGTACAAAGCTCAGCGCCCGGATGCTCTTGACCTTCCGCAGCTCCAGGTCGAGGATCTTGAAGGTGTTCTTGTTGAGCCGGGTCACCTCCTGTTCGGTCAGCCCCAGGCTCTTCACCAGCTCTATATTCCGCAGCGACTCGGTCGTGCTGCCGGCCAGGGCATTGGTGTCTTTGACGATATTCTTCTGGATCCGCTTGATTTTCTTGCTCAGGAGACTGGTCAGCACCGAAAGCAGGATCATGCCCACCACGTACATCGGCATGATGGACCAGTGCAGACGGAAGGAGTAGACACAGACAAAGACCACCCCTACGATGACCCCGAAAAGCACATTGATAAAGGAGATGATGAACTTCTCCGTATCCGTTCGCACCTTCGTCAGCGTGGACAGGGTCTCGCCGCTCCGCTGATCTTCGAAATCGCTGTAGGGCAGGGCCATCGAATGCTTCAGCCCGTTGGTAAAGATGGTCGCGCCGAACCGCTGTACGATCACGTTTCCGAAATAATCCTGGAAGGCCTTGGCTATGCGCGATACCATCGCCACACCGATCAGCTGTCCGAGGAAAAGCAT
>JAFDYG010000446.1 GCA_018267545.1 Bacteroidota bacterium | reverse complement strand
GCCGCAAAGAACGAGTCGGAGGTCGCCAAGCACTTCGTCGCGCTCTCGACCAATGAAAAAGAGGTCGTCAAATTCGGTATCGACAAGGCCAATATGTTCGAGTTCTGGGATTGGGTAGGGGGCAGGTATTCGTTGTGGAGCGCGATCGGACTTTCTATTGCGCTGACGATTGGATACGACAATTTCGAGGCCTTGCTGAAGGGGGCGCATCAGACCGATGTGCATTTCCGGACTACCGCTTTCGAAAAGAACATACCGGTTACCATGGCGCTGATCGGGCTTTGGTACACCAGCTTCTTTGGAACGCAGACGGAGGCGATCCTGCCTTACGATCAATACATGCATAGATTTGCCGCTTATTTCCAGCAGGGGAACATGGAAAGTAACGGGAAGAGCGTGGACCGTAACGGCAATCCGGTGGCCTGGGCTACGGGTCCGGTTGTCTGGGGCGAGCCTGGAACCAATGGTCAGCATGCCTTCTATCAGCTGATCCACCAGGGCAGCATCCTGATACCTTGCGACTTTATCGCTCCGGCTATCAGTCATAACCCGGTGGGGGACCATCACGTCAAGCTGCTTTCCAACTTTTTTGCGCAGACACAGGCCCTGATGAATGGGAAGACCCGCGAGGAGCTGGAGGCCGAAAAGGTGCCGGCGGCCCTGGTCCCTTATAAATTCTTCAGCGGTAACCGGCCGACGAACTCCTTCCTGGTCAAGGAGATCACTCCGTTTACGCTGGGTGAGCTGATCGCTTTATACGAGCATAAGATCTTCGTTCAGGGGGTCATCTGGAATATCTTTACGTTCGATCAGTGGGGGGTTGAGCTGGGCAAGCAGCTGGCGGGGAAGATTCTGCCCGAGCTGCAGAACGGGGATGAGGTGAAGACGCATGATTCGTCTACGAATGGACTGATCAATGCGTTTAAGAAGATGAGATAATTTTTTATGTAGATAGGGCGGCTCTTGCATCATCAGGGAAAATACGCGTATGAAATACTGCTTTTTCCTGCTGGTCGTGGGGGCCGCCCCTTTTTTGGTTCGTGCTCAAACGGTGCGAAAGATTGAATTTCAAAAACTTATGTTGAGCGACCGGGACTCTGTTCGGATCTTGACGCCGGATAGAATGGCCTGTCTGCTGCCTGATTTGAGGAGGGTCGAGGCGATGCCGGTGAGGAGGATGTGGAATGCGGACCCGATGGTAAAGAAGATCGGGGGGAAATAAAAAAAGGGCGGTGTAGAAACACTGCCCGACAAGGTCTAACCATTGTTTGCCATAAAACAATCAGAGCAATTGTGCCCTCCCTTGTGGGGGGCATTTGCAGTTACGGAAGGAGTCGAACCCTCGTAAAAGGTCTTGCGGACCTCCGCCTCTCCACTCGGCCACGTAACTCATGTAACCAGGTTTTGGCGCGCCGTGCGGCGGCGCTGCCAGATGGTGTAGATCAGTTTGATTAAGATTAGCAATAACATTATGCCTGCAAAATAGGGCTGTTTTATTAGTCTACCAAATAAGTAGACTAATATTTTTTTCATTGTTGATAATTGATGGGCCGAGGTTTGTGGTTGATCGGAATGGGGTATGGGACTGCTGATTATCCACATTTTTTGTATTTTTGTTATGAAATAAAAAAATGATGGGTTCGTTTTCTGTTAACTTTGCCTCCAACTAAAAAATCTGGGCAATCCTAACATGAAATCTGGTATTCGTTGTTCGTACAAAGCCTTTAGAGCTGCCTGTGCAGCGGGGTTGATCATTCTCAGCGCTTGTAATAATGGCCACACGCAGGCCGATAAGAAGGGGGATTCCTCCGCTACCGCTCCGGCCAAGGTGGCGACCGAAAAAGATTCGTTTCCTCCTCCGATGGTGAGCGGTCCTTTGGATACGGCTCTTTACAATAAGAAGCTGGCTCAGCTGGCGAATGGGGACTCTTCGGGCCGCTGGCCTGCGAAGGGTTCTTATGCATACCCGAATGCGGGCGCGATTCTTCCTTTCAAGCGGATTGTCGCTTACTATGGCAACCTGTATTCGAAGAATATGGGGGTATTGGGCGAGTATCCTCCGACCGAAATGCTGGCGAAGCTAAAGGTAGAATTGAAAAAATGGCAGGAGGCGGATACTTCGACGCCGGTCATTCCCGCGCTGCATTATATCGCCGTAACGGCGCAGGGGGCTCCGGGTAAGGATGGGAAGTATCGTTTGCGGATGCCTTTTAAGCAGATCGACTCGATCCTGCATATAGCAGAGCGGATCAATGCGCTGGTATTTTTAGACGTCCAGGTGGGCTTCAGCAATGTAGAGGCCGAGATTCCTTTGCTGGAGAAGTATCTGAAGATGCCGCATGTGCATCTGGGCATCGACCCCGAGTTTTCGATGAAGACGGGGAAGAAGCCTGGAACGGTTATCGGGACGATGGATGCAGCGGACGTCAACTTCGTTTCCAACTACCTGGCGAACCTGGCGAAGGCCAATGGATTGCCGCCTAAGATATTGGTCGTACATAGATTCACCCGGCCGATGATCACCAATTACAAGAATATCAAGACTCATCCGAATGTTCAGATCGTTATGGACATGGATGGCTGGGGAGAGCCCACGTTGAAATTCGATAGCTATAAGGCGTATGTTGGGAATGAGCCAGTTCAGTTTACTGGTTTCAAGCTATTTTATAAGAATGATATCCGGAAACCGAAGAGCCGGCTGCTGACCCCGAAAGAAGTGCTGTCGCAAAAGCCGAGTCCGATCTACATACAGTATCAATAAACGACTTTGTTGGGCGCAGCCCGACGACGATAAAAAAATGGGCCCTTCTTGCGGCCCATTTTTGATTGAGGATATGATCAATGGCAAGTCTAAGGTTAAGGAAGGTTTCTTCCCTGGCCTTTGCTGTCCCGGTTGCTTTCGAAATAGGCATCCAGGGAGATGGGGCCGCTGCCTTCTATAAGGAAAAAGATTACCAGTACTAAAGTCAGGATAGCGAGTCCGAGCTCGGATTCCGGCGCAAATCCTCCCTTCTGGGCGTTGACGAATATGATGGCTCCGATCAGGATCGGGATTTGGGTAAGAGCGATAAAGCGGGTCATCAGGCCGATCATAAGAAAGAAACCTCCGAGCAGATTGGCCCAGGTGATGAGGATGGGGAGCCAGTGGGTTTCGTTTTCGGCCAGGGTACGGCCTCCATAGATAAGACTTTCGAGCATCTGGGAATCCCGCATGAAGTTGATGCCTTTAGCAAAGAGGAATAGTCCCAGGCCAATACGGAGGATGACGAGCCACCGCGGGTGGTGGGTGGCGCTCCACGTCTTTATTTGCTGTAACGTATTCATAAGCGTAAATTTTATCCGGCGGGCTCGCTTTTAAGGCGGGCCTGCCAGGTTATTGGCAGCAATTGCTGTGCCTTCACTTTAGCTTCTTAACCAGGTATTTAGGGGATTCTGTGTAACCCTGTCGGTAGTAGAACTCGTGGGCGCGGGTCCGGCGGGTGTGGCAGTGGACTTCGATCAGCTCGCAGCCGTGCTCGCGGGCGAGGTGGGTGGCGTGTTCTTCGAGCTGGCCGCCGATGTTTTGGCCGCGGACCTCGGCGTCGACGGAGAAATAGCTGATACGGGCGAAATCGCCGGGGAGGGCGAGCTGAGGGATGAAGTGGAGGGAGAGGAAGGCGAGGATTTGGGTATTGTCTTCCCAGACCAGCAGGATTTCGGCGGGGTCGGCGAGGAGTTGGGCCAGGCGGGCGGGCAAGAAGGACGCTGAGCCGGGGTAGTCCAGCTGATCGAGGAGGCGGCTGATGGCGGCGCAATCGGTATGGAGGGCTCGGCGAATCATTTTGCGCCGAGCCAGTCTTTGCGGAATTGGGTGATGGCCGGGGTGATGGGTTTGCCGGCTTGTTCGAAGGTTATTACCGACACGGCGGGATTTTCGCCGAGGGTGATGGACCCCTTCTTTTCTTCGCCGCGGTGCAGGTAGCGGATGTCGACGGTAGCGCCGGGTTTTTGACGGCTAAGGATGTTATTCAGGTCGGCAGCGGTGCGGACGTCCTGGTTGTCGAGGCCGATCAGCTTGTCGTCTACGTCGAGACCGGCGGCGTAGATGGGAGTTCCGCGGAGGGTAGGTTGTTCGAGGAGGAGGCCTTCTTTCTCGGAGAAGGTACGGGTGCCTCCGATGCCGATCCAGGCACGGCCTTCTTCGGTTTTCTTCAGAAGGAAGCCGGCGGGGGCCAGGAGGGCGTTATAGTCGATGGCTTCGTGGCCATTGATATATGAATCGAAGAAGGTTTCTGCGAATTTCCTGTCGCCGGTGAAGGAGGCGAGTACGTCCTGGAGGCCGGAGACGGTATAGGGAATTTCGGGTTTGCCGAACTTCTTCCAGACGGCCTGCATGTATTGGTCGAGACTTTTATTGAACCGGCTGCGGAGCTCGAGCTCCAGGGCGAGTGCGATGGCTGCGCCGTAGGGATAGTAGCTGCTGAAGATATTCGGGAAATTGGTTTTATCCACGGCAACGCCTGCGTCGGTAAAGACGGCTTCCTCGCTGGCTTGTACGGGGGAGTAGCCGCGTGCGCCGGGGGTATTCATCTTCAGGTTGATCAGGCTGGCGATGGTAGTTTTTACGAAGTCGGTGTCCTTGCCGATGCCGGAGCGGAGGACGATGAGACCTCCGTAGTATTGGGTAAACCCTTCGGCGAACCAGAGCTCATGGCTCATGTCGCTTTTCTCGAAGTTGAAGGGTTCGAGCGTGCGGGGGCGGATGCGTTTTACGTTCCAGCAGTGGAAGAATTCGTGTGCGAAAGTATTCAGGTTCCGGTCGTCTCCGCGGAAGTTGACGGGGGAGGAGATCATCGTGGAATTGCGGTGCTCCATGCCATCGCCGTGGACGTAGGGATTGATGCTGGCGAGGAAAGTATAGGTGCCATAATCGAAGGCCGGGGTTTCACCGAAGATGACCTGGGCCTGGCGGACGATGCGTTGTACTTTTTCGCTGAAGATGCTGAAGGTCGTGTCGTCACCGCCGGCGTCGAGGGCAATGCGGAAGGCGTAGGATTTGCCATCGGGATTTTTGACCTCCCATTTACGATAGCGCAGGAGGCCGATCTTGGTGGGGCAGTCCATGAAATATTGAAAATTGCGGGCCTGGAAGGTAAGCGGGTCGCTGGTGGGCTGCAGCTGGGTGGCTACGGTCCAGTGCCATTGTTCCGGCACATTGAAGTGAATGGTGATGGGAGTATTGTCGGCTCCTTTTAACCACATAAAAGCGGCCGGCATGTTCAGGTGGGCGCCGCCGGTTGCGTCGAGGCCTGCATAGGTGCCGTCGGCGTAGTTGGCGTAAAGCGTATACTGGAGGCGGATATATCCGCTGTGGCGGGTGACTTCGTAGACGTCTCCGTCGGTGCGGGTGAGGGGAAGCGCTTTTCCACTTTGGTCGAAGGCTTTGACGTCATAGACGTTCTTTCCGAATTCGTGGGTGGCGTAGCGGCCGGGGGAGGAGCGGCTCATGCGGAAAACGGCGGTACGTGCGGTGATCTCGCTGGCTACGAGCTCGATCTGAGCTTCGTGGTGGGCCAGGTTGGGAAAGGAGACGATATAGCTGAGGCGCTGGGCGAAGGCGGGGCATAGGCCAAGGGTTAGGAATGCGGCGGAAAAGATCTTCTTGAAGTTCATAAGCGGCTAATAATTAGTCGAATATAAATACTTTAGTGGGAAGCTCCCAAAAAATTCAATATATTCGTTAGCGCCATCGTTCTACAAATAGTTTTAAAACCTAAACCGATAGTATGAAAAAAGTATTTACGCTTTCGCTTACCGCTGTATTAGCTTTTAATTTTTGTTTTGCTGCGTCTTCTGCTGTTCCGGTTGTTGCTGGGGGGGCGTCTGCGCATATGAGTGGGGTAAAGACGGCCGCTCCCGTTAAGGTCGGGGATGCGGCTCCCGTGGAAATTTCCGCTCCTGCGCCTGTTGTGGCGTCACCGTTGGTTGCTGCTGCCGAATCCCGGGTGTTGAAGGCTTCGGATATCGTCCTGCCATTGGGTAGTACGGGTAAGACGGTCAATTTGCAGGAATTGGCAGATATGAGCACCAGTGACCTGGAGCAGATGACCGGGAAGAAAATGGGTCTTTTGCGTCGAATGGAGTTCAAGCTGGCCCAGCGGAAGCTGCGTCATTCCATCAATGAGGATGGGACTTTGCGGAATAAGAAACTGGCGATGCTGGCTGGTAAAGATATGGACGGGGAAACCGGCTTTCATATCGGCGGTTTTGCGCTTGGCTTTTTCCTGGGTTTGATCGGGGTGTTGATTGCCTATCTGATCAATGACGAGAATCATAGCAACCGGGTGAAGTGGTCCTGGATTGGGTGTGCCGTGATCGTGGGACTTATCCTGATCTTTAGTCTGTAATTTGTCTTAAAATAGTTTACGCCGCTGTCGGGGACAGCGGCTTTTTTATTGCTGCTATTGGTGCAGGAGCTTGCGGATGATGATATAGGCCAGGATACAAAGGCTGACGATT
Organism: Bacteroidota bacterium; assembly: GCA_018267545.1. Lineage (GTDB taxonomy): Bacteria > Bacteroidota > Bacteroidia > Chitinophagales > Chitinophagaceae > Puia. The sequence goes on along the minus strand of JAFDYG010000446.1, from coordinate 3,315 downwards.
AGGACGATGGCGACGAGGCCCCAGGGTTCTTCTTTCAGGCGTCTTTTGAGGCGGCGCTGTTTCTTTTTCTCCAGGCTTTTCTGCATGGAGGCGTTGAGCTCGTCCACGTAGGATTGCATGTCCTTTTTATTCCTGATGCGTTGGAGACCTTCGATGGCGTCGTTCAGGAATTCGTTTTCGGCCATGGATCGCTCGACCTCGTGCAGCTCGTCCCCGGAGAGCTTACCGCTGAGGTAGTCCATCAACTGTTGATTGTCGATGTCCTTGTTGCTGTTGGATAATATGTTTAGCAGGTCCTTGTTCATGACTTTTTAGCTTTTTCACCTTCACCGGCCTTTCTGTCCATTAAGAGCTTGAGATTTCGCTTGCCGTTCTGGATATGGCTCTTGACTTGCATCAGGGTGAAGCCGGTGGTGGAAGCTATCTCCTGATAAGATTTCTTTTCAAGATAAAACAAAGTTACGCAGAGTTGCTGTTCTTTCCCTAATTCTCCGAGGGACTGGCTCATCCATTGGAGGTGCTGTTCTTTTTCCTGGTGGGGGTTCTTTCCCGGCTCATCGTCCCAGGCGGCCAGCATGGTGTCGGAGAGCTCGGAGGAGCGGCCGTGCTGATCGCGCAGTTTCATCAGGCAGTGGTTTCGGGCGATGGTATAGATCCAGGATTTGAAATAGTCGACCCTGTATTTGGAGAGTTCGGTGATCACTTTTACAAAGATTTGCTGAACGCAATCCCGGGCTTCTTCTTCTTCCTTGATATACTTCATACAGACCCCGAGCAGTAGTAACGTATAACGTTGGAGCAGGGTTCCCAGCCATTGGTTGTTGTGGTCGGAATACCAGCGTTCTAGCAGTTCCTGGTCGGTTATATGGTGATAAGGATCTTTCTTCACAGGTAAATGATGGGGAGTAAGATAACTATTTATTAATAGTAAGATGCAAAACGGGTAAAAATGCATAAAATTTTGCAGTGGGCGGGCCATTGTTTAATTTTCCGGCATGATCAGAGCTATTTGTTGCGTCCCCGTAAGCCCTCTCAGGGCGGAATCTTCACACCGGACTGAAATGGTCAGTCAGCTGATTTTTGGAGAGTGCTGCGAGATATTGGAGCAGTCCAAGGAGTGGAGTAGGGTTCGGTTGAAGTATGACGGGTACGAGGGATGGTGCACGAGTTCGCACCTGGTAGAGGTCAATGAGGAAGAATATGAATCGGAGGGATATGCGCTGACGCCGGATTGGGTAACGAGCCTGGAGTATAATGGTCATCCGATGATGGTGCCGATGGGCAGCCATCTAACGGCGATGAAGAATGGGCGGGCGGAATGGCGGAAGAACCGGGTTCATTACAAGGGAAAGGTATATGACCGGGCAGCGGCGCAGACGGATGCGAAGTCGATCAGGCAGCTCACCTATAAGTTTTTGAATATTCCTTATCTCTGGGGAGGCAAGTCCATGTTTGGACTGGATTGTAGCGGGTTTACGCAAACAGTCTACAAGTTTTTGAATATCTCTTTATTGCGGGATGCGTATCAGCAGGCGACGCAGGGAGAGCTGGTCGGTTTTTTGGAGGAGGCGAAGACGGGAGATCTGGCTTTTTTCGATAATGAGGAAGGGCGGATTACGCATGTGGGGATTTTGCTGAACTCGCATGAGATTATCCATGCGTCGGGGAAGGTCAGGGTGGATAAGATCGACAATGAGGGGATCGTACAATCGGAGACGTTTCTGCGGACGCATCATTTGCGAATCATCAAGCGGATGCTGCCGGCGTAGGCAGGTGTCTGGCTCGAAGGGGGGTAAGCCTGTTCCGGCGCGACCTATTTATCAAAAAACAAGACTTTTCCTGCGATGAGGAGCAGGACTATCGCGAAGATCTTCTTGAGGAGGGCTTCGGGCATGCCTACGGATAGCTTGCTGCCCAGCCATCCGCCCACGAGGAAGCCGACAAAGACGAGCATGACGACTTTTACGTCGACAAATCCCTGTTTATAGTAAGTAATGACGGCAAAGATGCCGGCGGGTAATAAAAGTATACCCAAAGAAGTTCCTGTCGCCTGATGTTGCGTAAAACCCAGGACGAAAACCAGTGCCGGGACGATGATTACGCCGCCGCCGAGGCCTACCAGCCCGCTTAACATGCCGGCCAGCAGGCCTACCAGCACCAGTAAAGCAATCGTTTGAACAGACATAGACAGAGTTTTGGATGGCGAGCCTCGGCTTATTTGCGGAAGTTCTCGTTATAGGCCTTTACGGCTTCTTCGATGACTTGCAGCGCGGTGGTCTTGTCGCCGAATTCTTCTACTACCACTGTTTTGTTTTCGAGTTTTTTGTACTCTTCGAAGAAGTGACGAAGCTCTTCGAAGAAGTGTTTGGGCAGCTCTTCGAGATTGTTGTAGTGGTTTACGCCCGGGTCGTTGGCTGCAACGGCAATGATCTTGTCGTCTGCGTCGCCGCTGTCCACCATTTGCATGACTCCCATGACTTTTGCTTCCATCAGGGTAAGTGCCTGTACAGGGAGGGATGTGATGACGAGGATGTCCAGGGGATCCTTGTCGTCTCCATAAGTCTGGGGGATAAAGCCGTAGTTCACGGGGTAATAGAAGGAAGAATAGATAACCCTGTCGAGCTTGAGCAGGCCGCTTTCCTTGTCGATCTCGTACTTGCAGCGGGAACCCTGCGGGATTTCGATGATTGCATTGACTACTCTGGGGACGTTGGGTCCTACCGGTACTCCATGCCAGGGATGTGAAACTGTCATCATAAATTATGTTGTGATATTAGTTGCGCAAAAGTACTGCATAGAGGGGAATTTATCGCATGAACTTTGGCACCGCGGTGCGTTGTGCGCTGTAGATACCGGTGCGTCCGCTAAAATAATAAGCCGTGAAACAGGCTATGGCATAGTAGAGGATGGGAGCGGGGCCGAAGAGCTCTACGCCCATGAGGGTGCAGGCGATCGGGGTATTGGTAGCGCCTGCGAAGACGGCGATAAAGCCGAGGCCGGCGAGCAGGTCGATGGGGGCGCCGGATAGGGTAGCCAGGGTATTGCCGAGCGCCGCACCGATAAAGAAGAGGGGGGTGACTTCGCCGCCTTTGAAGCCCGTGCCGAGGGTGAGGGCGGTAAACAGGAGTTTCCACCACCAGCTCAGGGGGGTAGCTCCACCGGCGTGGAAGCTGCTGACGATGGAGACGGAGTGTGTGTCCTTCCCCGTCACACCGAGGCTAAGGTAGTCTTCGGTGCCGATGAGGAAGGTGAGGGCGATGATCGTGACGCCGCCGAGGGCAGGGATGAGCCAGGAGATGGGGACCCATTTTTTGG
>JAFDYG010000445.1 GCA_018267545.1 Bacteroidota bacterium | reverse complement strand
GGCTCCGGAAAACTATTTTGACCCCTCCCTGTCAACAGCCGGGGAATAACTGTCAATTTTTGAACCGCCCCGAGGCCTCGATCCGATCCAAGCAAAGTTCTTTCCCATCTACCCCCAGGATCCGAACTGCAAAAAACCCGCTTTTCCACCGATTTGTCAAGTTATTCATAACCTATTGTCAATTATGGTTTCACGAGGATCGTTTCACGCAACCTCCAAAAAGAGCGGATAGCGTCGGAACAAAGGGATCTGCCTTAGAAGGGCCGGGCAAAACCCTGTGCAGAAGCGTCTTTAACACTATTTTCCACAATTTGTTCATAACCAATTTTCCCCTATTTTTGCCATCCGTCTAAAATACGGAGAATATATCTTTATGTCTATTATTCAACAAATTCGGGATAAGGCTGCCTGGTTAGTCTTTGGTGTTATCGCCTTGAGTCTGATCGGCTTTATCTTTATGGATGCGAGAACCAGCCGTCTCTTCGGTGGATCCCGGTCAACGGTTGTAGGAACCATCAATGGAGAGAAGATCGAGTACAACGATTTCCAGCGCCAGGTCAGCGAGCAGGAAGAACAAGCCAAGATGCGCGGTTATCCGATGAATGAGTCTATCCAGCAGAACATCCGCGAAAGCGTTTGGGCACAGATAGTAGAAAGCGCCCTGCTGTCCGGAGACTATTCTACCCTCGGTCTGGATGTCAGCGATAAAGAAGTAAACGACATGCTGGTCGGCGCCAACGCCATACCGGACGTAAAGCAAGCGTTCACCGACCCCAAAACCGGAATCTTCGACCAGCAGGCCGCCGCCGCACAGATCAACCAGCTGCGGAACATATATAAAGGAGGTCCCAAAAAGACCGCGGCCGATCAGCAGCGCTATGAAGGCGCCCGCCGGTTCTTCGAAGAATCCCTTCCCCAGATCATCAAGCTCCGTCTGCGTGAGAAATATACTGCACTCTTTACTAACAGTGCGTATGTTCCCAAGTGGATGATCGAAAAGATGAATGCCGACAATAGCCAGATAGCTTCTATCTCCTATGTCAACGCTCCTTATTTTACCATCCCCGATAGCTCCGTTAAAATTACGGACGCCGAGGTACAGGAATATATTAACGGCCATAAGGATCAGTTCAAGCAGGAAGAAAGCCGGAGCATTGCCTTCGTAACTTTCGATGCTTCCCCCAGTTCCGCCGATAGCGCCAAGCTACGCCAGCAGCTGACCGAGCTGTCCGGTGATTTTGTAAAGGCTTCCGATATTTCCGCGTTCTTTGGACGGGTAGGTACGGAACAACCTTTCTTCGACGGCTATATTGGTAAGTCCCGGATCCAGGTTCCCAGCAAAGATTCCATCTTCGCCCTCCAGAAAGGCCAGGTCTTCGGACCCTACCTGGACGGCGGCAGCTATACGCTCGCCAAGCTGATCGACGTAAAGACACTCCCCGATTCAGTGCGCGCACGCCACATCCTCGTTGCCACCGGCGACCCCCGCTCGGGCCAGCAAATAATGGATGACAGCGTCGCAAAGAAAAAGATCGACAGCATTAAATCCCTGGTTGAAAGAGGTGAGCGCTTCGACAGCCTCGCGGCCAGGCTCTCCGACGATCCGGGCAGCAAGGAAAAAGGTGGCGACCTCGGCTATTTCACTTCCGATCGGATGGTGAAGGAATTTGCCGACTTCTGCTTCAACGGAAAGACCGGCGAGAAGAAAGTCGTAAAAAGCCAATTCGGATACCATTATATAGAGATCCTCGACCAGAAGAATTTCGAGCCCGCATATAAGGTAGCCTACCTGAGCCGGAAGATCGAGACGAGCCCCGAGACCGACCAGGCAGCCGCAGGCCTCGCCAATCAGTTTGCCGCGGAAAGCCGCGACGCCAAGGCCTTCGACGCGAGTGTTCAAAAGAGCAATCTCCAAAAACAATTCCTCCCCGACGTCAGCCCCTCCGAATATTCTATCCTCGGTCTTGGACCCAATCGTCAGCTGGTCCGCTGGATCTATGACGCCAAGGTGGGTGAGGTTTCCGAGCCCTATACGGTAGGTGATAAATATGTCGTGGTCCTGCTGACCGAAGTAAATCAGAAAGGAACCATGTCGGTTGCCAAGGCAAGACCCCGGGTAGAGCCGATTCTCCGGAACAAGAAGAAAGCCGAACAGCTCGTCAAGAAGCTGGGTAATCCCGCTTCCCTCGACGCAGCCGCTACCGCCGCCGGTCAGGCCGTTATGCGCGCCGACAGCCTCCGCTTTAGCTCTGCCATGATCCCCAACGCGGGCCAGGAGCCAAAAGTGGTCGGAGTAGCTTTCGACAAGCAGCTGGCAGGCAAGCCTGTTTCTTCAGCCATCTCCGGTAACGCCGGTGTTTACTTTATCAAGGTAGAAAACGTCAGTGCCGTTTCCAACCCCGAAGCCGACGTGCAGCAACAGCGCTTTATGCAGGAAATGCGTCAGCGCGGCCAGGTTGCCAACATGCTCGTTGAAGCGCTTCGCAAGCTCGCCGACATCGAGGATAACCGCTCCAAATTTTACTAAAATTTACCGCCCCGGCCCGCCGGCAGCGCGATAAAAGTTTTAAAGAGACCCCCGATATTCGGGGGTCTTCCCGTAATAGCACATTACGGACGTAATTGAAACAAGAAGGCCCCGAATTTTTATTGACGGGGCCTTCTTGTTTGTTTTATCTTTGTACCGTGAGCGAGGAAATCATCAATAAAGTAGCACAGAGCGGGTTGCTCAACCTGGATTTGGAAGATTACTTTCCAAAAGAAGAAATCGTCGTCTTCGACCTGAAGCCCCACCTGTTCATGGAGATGATCCTAAAAGAAAAAGACTTCCGCGCCGCTCTCCAGGCCATCGACTGGTCCATTTACCAGGACAAGATCCTCGCCGTCACCTGTACGGCCGACGCCATCATCCCTTCCTGGGCCTATATGCTGGTGGCAGTAAGCGCCGAGCCCTTTGCGAAAGCCATTATCTTCGGAGACAAAGAAACAGCCCTCCGACAAACTTTTCTCGAGAACCTTCGCGCCATCGACATCGACCAATTCATCGATAAACGAGTTATAGTGAAAGGATGCGGCGACTTATCCGTAGGTGGATTTGCCTATATGGAAATCGCCCGTCGCCTGCGTCCCGTAGTAAAGAGTATTCTGTACGGAGAGGCATGCAGCAATGTCCCCGTATTCAAGAAGAAATAATTCGCGTCTGCTTTGCCATTTGCGTCTGTCGCATAAAAGCGACGCTAAAACCAAATAGCTATGGATGTTGAAATTTTGGCCAGGGTACAGTTCGCATTCACCATCGGTTTTCACTACATCTATCCTCCGCTCAGCATCGGACTGGGCCTGATCCTCGTCATCCTCGAAGGCCTCTATCTCCGGACCGGCAACCGGGTCTATGAAATGGCCGTTCGCTTCTGGATCCGCATCTTCGCCCTCATTTTCGGTATCGGCGTCGCCACCGGCATCATCATGGAATTCGAGTTCGGCACTAACTGGGCTACCTACTCGAAATACGTGGGAGATATCTTCGGGAGCGCCCTAGCGGCGGAAGGTATCTTCGCCTTTGCCCTCGAATCGGGCTTTCTCGGTATCCTCATCTTCGGCTGGAACCGCGTCGGACCCCGCGTCCACTTCTTCTCGACTATCATGGTCTTCCTCGGCTCTCTCTTTTCCGCCGTCTGGATCGTAGTGGCCAACTCCTGGCAACAGACTCCCGCCGGTTTTCATATCGTCGGCGAAGGACTAAACGCCCGCGCCGAAATCACCGACTTCTGGGCAATGGTCTTCAACCCGTCGAGCGTCGACCGTATGCTCCACGTCTGGATCGGCGCCATCCTCGCCGGCGCCTTTCTCGTCCTCAGCGTCAACGCCTGGTATATCCTTCATAAGAAATACCTCGAAATCGCCCGGCCTACTTTCAAAATCGCCCTGACCGTGGCAACGGTCTTTTCACTCCTGCAACTTTTTATCGGTCACCGGAGCGCGGACGGGGTGTCCCGTTACCAGCCGGCCAAACTAGCCGCGATGGAAGGACACTACGACAGCTCCTCCAGCGCCGACATGTACCTGCTGGGTTATGTCGACAACAAGGGTCAGAAAACGGCGGGACTTAAAATTCCCGGGGGACTGTCTTTCCTCGTTCACGGTGACTTCAAGGCCCCGATTCGCGGCCTCAATTCTTTCAAACCCGAAGACCGCCCTTCCCAGGTCAATAGCATCTTCCAATTTTATCATATCATGGTGGTACTCGGCACGACCATGATCGGCCTCTCCCTGCTGGGCTGCTGGCTATGGTGGAAGAAGAAATTGTTCGACCACCGCTGGCTGCTTTGGATCTTTGCCTGGAGCGTACTGCTCCCCCAAATCGCCAACCAGGCCGGGTGGTTTACCGCCGAAATGGGCCGCCAGCCCTGGGTTGTATACGGTCTGCTTCGAACCTCCGACGCGCTGTCGAAAGTAGTCACGGCCAACCAGATCGTCTTCTCCTTGATTCTCTTTACGATCGTCTATATTGTACTGTTTGCCCTTTTCATCTTCCTGCTGCATCGAAAGATCCAGCATGGACCTGTAGACTATGGTACAAAAGAAACGATCGAAGGAGGCCAAAGAAGGGATAACCCCCTTCTCGAACACGAACAAGCTTTATAAGATGCAGACATTTTTAGGAATGGACTATAACACCTGGTGGTTCCTCGTCTTTGGCGCGGTGATCAGCGGATATGCCATATTGGACGGCTTCGACCTGGGCGCCGGCGCGCTTCACCTGTTTTTGAAAAAAGAAGAAAGCCGTAGAATAGCAATGAACGCGATCGGACCCATCTGGGACGGCAACGAGGTCTGGCTGGTCATCGGAGGGGGCGTACTCTTCGCCGGTTTTCCCGTGGCATACGCCGCCATCTTTTCCGCTTTTTATGTCCCGTTCATGGTCTTTCTCATCGGCCTCATCTTCCGGGCCATCAGTATCGAATTTCGAAGCAAGGAGCCCTGGCTCTGGTGGCGCAAATCCTGGGACATCGTCTACTGCTTCGCCTCCGTCGTCATCTCCCTGTCCCTCGGCCTCATGCTTGGCAACGTAGTGGAAGGCCTGCCCCTCGACCAGCGCCATGAGTTTGCCGGTGACTGGCTGTCCTTCTTCAACCCCTTCGCCATCCTCGTGGCGATCACTACCCTCGCCCTGTTTATGATGCACGGCGCCATCTTCCTCACCATGAAAACCGAGAACCGGCTTTTTGTAAAGATGCACGTCCTCTCCAATAACTTTATCATCTTCTTCGTCGTGAGCTTCGTTATCACCACCTTGTATACGCTTCTCTATATCCCGCACCTGAGCGACTTTTTCAAAAGCCATCCCATCTATTTCCTCATCCCGCTGCTCATGACCCTGGCCATCGCCAATATTCCCCGCCAGGTCAAAATTGGAAAGTATCGCTTTGCCTTTATCAGCTCGGTCATCACCATCGCCCTCCTCCTGATCATGGTAGCGCTGGAAGTGTTTCCCTATTTACTTTATTCCCCAAAAGAACCAGCCAACAGCATTACGGTTTACAACGCGGCGTCGTCCAACCGGACCATGAAGATCCTATTGGTGATGGCCCTCGTAGGCACACCCCTGGTAGGTATCTATACTTCTTTTGTGTTTTGGACCTTCAAAGGGAAGGTGAAGCTGGATGAGATGAGCTATTGATTACAACAGCGTCCCCGACATGACTACGTACGCAACGGTAAAATAAATTATCAGCCCCGTTACGTCTACAAGCGTCGCCACAAAGGGAGCAGAGGAAGCAGCTGGATCTGCGCCAAGCTTTTTTAAAATCAAGGGCAGCATACTCCCCGACAGGGTTCCCCACATGACGACTCCGATCAGGGCAAAAAATACGGTGGTAGCGATTTTTATAAAGTGCGGACCATAATCATATAAGTGAAACTCTTGCCAGAAATAAACCCGCAGAAAACCAACGATGCCCAGGATCGTTCCCAGCACCAGACCCGAAAAAAATTCTTTTCGGACCACTTTCCACCAATCCTGGAAGCTGATTTCGCCTAGTGCCATTGCCCGGATGATGATCGAGCTGGCCTGGCTGCCCGAATTCCCGCCGCTGGAGATGATCAACGGAATAAAGAGAGCCAGCACTACGGCTTTACTGATCTCACCTTCGAAGTGACCCATGGCCGTAGCCGTCAGCATTTCGCCCAAAAATAAAATGATCAGCCAGCCGGCGCGCTTCTTGATCAGGCTGAGAAAGGGAATCGTTGTGTACGGCTCATCCAGGGCTTCGGAACCCCCGATCTTTTGAATTTCGCGGGTGCCTTCCGATTCCGCCAGACGCAGCACGTCATCCAGCGTAACAATGCCAAGCAGAACGCCGTTGTCATCGATTACGGGCAGGGCATACCGGCTGTTATTGCGGAATATTTTGATTGCTTCTTTCTGCGCGTCGTTTACGTTCAATGTAATAAACTGATGATCCATCAGCTGAGCCACCGTTGTACCTGGGTCTACGATCAGAAAATCCTTGATATTGATATCGTCGATCAGAACGCCTTTGTCATCGACCACAAAAAGCCAGTTTAACGTTTCCGTCGCCTGGCCCCGCTGCCGAATTAGGGCCAGAACATCCTGACAGGTCTCGTTGGTCTTGATCGCGACATAGTCGGGCGTCATCAAACGACCGACCGAACCTTCCTCATAGCCCAACAGCTCCAGCGTCTTCTCCCGCTCCTCGGGTGTCAGGACTTTTACCAGCTCCTTTACGTAGTTGCCCGGCAGCTCTTCCAGGAACGCAGTCCGGTCATCGGGCTGCAGGGCATTTAACAGCTCGGCCGCTTTCTCTTCGGGAAGAGACTTGATAATGATTTCCTGTTTCTTTCGCCGCAGGAACTTAAAGGCCTTTGCTCCCTGTTTCGGGTCCAGGTGTTGAAACAGCTTGACCGCCCATTGCGTATGACGATTGGTGAAATCCGCGATATCACGCGGCGTCAGCTTGTTCAACTTTACAAAATCGGTGATCTTGTTGTGCTGGAGCAAGTTCTTGATATCATTAAAGCTAAGCATACTCCAAATGTAAGGAATCGGAGGCTTAGGGAGACAGGAGTCCGTCGGTCCAGTGTAGGATCAAATTGTTTCCTGTTACCTGGTTACCGTATAATAACTTCACCGGTCCGGGATTGCCCCCGGGGGAAAATTGGGGGAGACCGCCTACATAATTTACCAGTGCATCGCTGCCCGCCATCCGCTGAACGCTTGCCGGGAAACCATTGGAAAAATAAAATCCTTTTATGACCTGGTTGCCCACCAGCTGAGCCAGGACGCCGATGTCGGTAGAGTCGATGGTGCTTAGGCTATCGTAACCCGCCCTGCGAAAAGCATCGTTCACGGGAGCCAGTAGGGTATAGCTGCCGGTGAGCATCGCGGAATCGTAAAAATTGGTCAGGCGGAAGGCCTCGGCCAAAAATGTCAGGGAAGTATCGTTTTGGAGGACCTGCGGCAAAGAATCTGCAGCCGGCGACAAAAGGGAATTGAGAAGATAGACCTTGGCTTTTCCGACCTGTTTCCCCGTGTTGGATGTAGTCGCGTAGCTGTTGAGGAGGATCGTACCGTTTGCCTGCTTCAGCGCATAGACCGGAGGGCCCAGACGGGTGAGATTGGCAGCGGCTATCGGACTGTCCGCGGTGAGCCCTTTGGGGAGGTACTGATACCGCAGCATCCGGTCCGCTAAAGTAGAGCTTACAGAATCGACGATTGCCTCGCCATAGCCGGCAGCCCGCAACACCTGGTTGGTGGGGATCAGCAGCGTCGCCGAATCGTCGACCAGCAGGGCGGCGTCATTCCCGCGCAAAAGCAAATGATGAAAGAGGGTAAGTGTAGTGTCCGTGTTGATGAGATTCTGCAGCGGCGTGGCCGGGTTATAGACGACCCGGGTCTTCTTTTGACAAGAAAACAGGGCCAGAAGGCAGCAGCCGATGATCAACGAAAAATGCTTCATATCCAATAACTTACAGCTTCTCGTAGAGAGCCCTCAGCCGGTCCCGGGTCATGATCTTTTCCCAGTCCTTACCCAGGGCATTCTCCCATAAAGGCTTCATCACCAAAGAAACGTCAATCATCGTGTCGAATTGTTCGTCGGTGAGCCCTTTTGTAATATGCTGGGGGATATCGATCTTATTTTTTTCCACCATCTTCTTGAATTCTACGACTCCTTCGGGGTAGAACTCTTCCAGCTTGTCGAAAACGATACAGTTGCCGATGCCGTGTTTGGTCCCCAACAAATACGATAGACCGTAGCTGACGGCGTGGGCAACCCCCACCTGGGAATATGCAATGCTCATCCCCCCGGCATAAGAAGCCATCATCAGCTTGTCGTCGCACTCGTCGTCCCAGACGTCCTTCTTTACATAGACCTCCTGGCAGAGCTGGAGGGCCTTTTCGCCATAAGATTTGCTAAACTCGTTCAGGTAGGTGCCCGTCAGACTTTCGATACAGTGGATATAACAGTCCATCCCGGTATAGAAGCGCTGGTTGACCGGCGCGTCCTTCGTCAGCTCGGGGTCGAGGACGATCTGATCGAAGGGAGTGAAATCGGAGTTCATACCCAGCTTCTTGGTCGGTCCGGTCAGAACCGTGGTCCGGGAGACCTCGGCGCCCGTCCCGCTCAAGGTCGGAATCCCAACCTTGTAAACGCCGGGAACCTTTACCAGGTCCCAACCTTGATAGTCCGCAGACGATCCGGTATTGGTCATCATCAGCGAGACGGCCTTGGCCAGGTCCATGGTAGAGCCGCCGCCGATGCCGACGATCCCACTGACCGTACCGAACTCTTGTTTCAGCTGGGCCGCCAGCTTGTCGACGTAAGACGTCTTGGGTTCATATGTCACGTCCGCAAAGATCAGCTTGTCTTTACCCCGGAGCGGAATGCGCTTG
>JAFDYG010000444.1 GCA_018267545.1 Bacteroidota bacterium | reverse complement strand
GTATTTCCAGATTGCGTCGGTCTTCTGCCGGTCGGTAGGTTTGGAGGCACGGACGAGCTCTTTTTCGTTTGGGGAAAGCTTATCGGTGATTGCCCAGGCTTTGGCGAGGGAGTCGAGTCTTTTGGCCGGGTAGTCCTGGGCTTTAAGGGCTGTATAAACTAACGCGAGCGCACGATCGATGACGGAGTCCTGGGGCCGGATGGAGGTCTGGGCTTCTGCGTCGACGAACATGGCGTTCGGGTTTGAATAGATGGGAATGTTGTGCTGGCGGCAAATGGATTCGGATTGTTGTCTTCTGATTTTTTGGTCGGGTGTAGGGTCGGTGTGTTCAACCGGAACGGTGACGGCTGTGATCTGCTTTTTTTGGGAAGAGATATGACAGGAATACAGGCTGATGGTCAGCGTGAATACAAGGAGGCCTTGGGTTTTCATGCTGAGAAGATACGACGGTTCTTTCCGATTTGCAAGGGGGGGCGCGGGGCGGCGCAGCTGGGGGCGGCTGGTTAGAGCTCGATCTGGTTGCGCAGGAGGTCTTCGAAGACGTCGCGGCGGCGGACCAGGTGGGCCTGGTTGTCCTTGACTAAAACTTCGGCGGGTTTGTAGCGGGAGTTGAAGTTGGAGGACATTTCGAAGCCGTAGGCGCCGGCGTTGTAGAAGACGAGGTAGTCGCCTTCGCGGACTTCGTTGATGGTGCGGTCCCAGGCGAAGGTGTCGGTTTCGCAGATGTTGCCGACGACGGAGTAGCGTTTGGGCTGGCCGTTAGGATTGCTGATGTTCTCGATGCGGTGGTAGGCGTCGTAGAACATGGGGCGGATGAGGTGGTTGAAGCCGCTGTCTACGCTGACGAAGGTGGCGGCGTCGGTTTGTTTGATGACGTTGACCTTGGTGATGAAGTAGCCGCATTCGCTGACGAGGAATTTACCGGGTTCGAACCAGACCTGGAGGGGGCGGCCGCCGGGATTGGGGTGGTTGGCGAAGGCTTCTTTTACTTTACTGGCGAGCTCGTCGATGTTTGTTTCGGAGTCGCCTTCTTTATAGGGGACTTTGAAGCCGCCACCGAGGTCGATGAATTTGAGGTCGGCGAATTTGGGGATGAGGTCGAATAGGATTTCGATGCCTTTTACAAAGACGTCGACGTCTTTTATTTCGCTGCCGGTATGGATATGCAGGTCGGCGATGTTGAGGTCGTATTTTTTGACGAGGTCAAGTACTTTTTCTATTTGGTCGACGGGGATACCGAATTTGGAGCGGTCGTGGCCTGTCGATATTTTGAGGTTGCCGCCGGCCATGATGTTGGGGCGAAGGCGGATGCCGACCGGGTAGGAACGGCCGTAGGTCTGGCCGAATTTTTCCAGGTTGGACAGGCTGTCGATGTTGATGATGATGCCGAGGGATACGGCTTCTGCGATTTCGTCGAAGGCGATGCCGTTGGAGGTGTATAGGATTCGGTCGGAGGGGAAGCCGGCGTGGAGGGCCAGCTTGGCTTCGTTGATGGAGCTGCAGTCGACGTTTGCGCCGAGGCTGCAGATATATTTAAGAACGTTTATGTTGGTGAGCGCCTTGCAGGCGTAGAAGAATTTTGTGTCGCTGTTTTTGAACGCGGTGGTCAGCTTGGCGTATTGCTGTTTTATTTTTTCCGCGTGGTAGACGTAGAGGGGGGTTCCGAATTGGTTGCCGAGGCTGATGAGATATTGTTGGGATAATTGGTCTGACATGGTCGTGTTGCCGGGTTTAGTGTTCGTCTGTTGTGTCGGGCGCCGGGCCGTGAGGGGGTTGTTCGCCGGGGGTGTCTTGTTCCTCGGCGGAGGTGTCGGGCTCGTCGGCTTCTTCGTCGCTTTCGGAAGAGGTTTCTACTTCTTCGTCGGGCGATTCGGGAGAGCTGGTTTCTTCGAGGGCGGACTCGACGGCCTGGGCGTCGGTGTCTGCTATTTCGTCGGATTCTTCGAGTGAGGGGTCTGGGGTTGCGATGGGGGTCTCGGTGTCGCCTTCGCTTTCGACGAGCTCGCCCTGTTCGGAGACGACGAGGGGGAAGCCATCTTCGTCTGTTTGGACGACGGTGGGTTCGATGATGGTATCGGCGAAGACCTCTTTGAGCTTGGGCAGGTCTGCGGGGGAGTTGATCCCGAAGTAGTCCATGAAGTTCTTGGAGGTGGCGTATACGAGGGGCTTGCCGGGCATGTCTTCGTTGCGGCCGGAGATGACGATGAGCTCTTTTTCGAGGAGCTTCTGGATGGAGTAGTCGCTGCTGACGCCGCGGATGGCTTCGATTTCGCCTTTTGTGATGGGCTGTTTGTAGGCGATGATGGCCAGGGTTTCGAGCGCGGCGGAGGAGAGGCGTTTGAGGAATTTCTCTCCGTTGAGCTGGGCTACGGTTTTATGAAAGTCTTTTTTGGTCAGGAATTGCCAGCCTCCCCCGCTTTCGCGGACTTCGAAGGGGTAGAATTCGGAGGCGTATTTTTCGCGGATGCCGTCGATGGAAGTCTGGATTTGTTCGAGCGTAAGCTTTTCCTCCATAAAACCGAATGCGTTGTTGATCAGCTCCGTAATCTCCATAGAGGTGAGGGGCTTGTCGCTGGCGAAGATCAGCGCTTCGATGTGGGGGATGATGTTTCCGATTTCCATATGTAAAGTTTTGGCGGCGGGCATGCGGGTTTGGTCGTCATGTCAGCCGGTCCGTGCGAATTACCCTTGCAGAGCGGCGGCGCCACTGACGATCTCGGTGAGCTCGGTGGTGATGGCGGCCTGGCGTGCACGGTTGTAGGACAGGCGGAGATTCTTGAGAAGCTCGTTCGCGTTGTCGCTTGCCTTGTCCATGGCGGTCATACGGGCGCCGTGCTCGGAGGCGTTGGCGTCGAGAACCGCTTTATACAGCTGGGTGTTGAGGATCTTGGGCATGAGCTCGGCGACGAGCTCTTCCTTGCTGGGTTCGAAGATAAAGTCGACGTTGGAGGCGCCTTCTTTCTTTTCCACCTTGGGGATGGGAAGGAAGCGTTCGAGTACGAAACTTTGAGTAGCTGCGTTCTTGAATTGGCTGTAGACGATCTCGACGGCGTCGAATTCCTTGTTTTCGAAAGCCTTGACGGCGGCCTGGGCTGCGGCCTGGACGTTTTCGAAAGTCAGGTTGAGGAAGATATCTTTATAGGTATCGGTGACCTTGAAGTTGTTCTTTTGGAAGTGTTCGAAGCCTTTCTTGCCGATGGACCAGATGGTTACGTTGCTCTTGGATTGCTGAGCGGCGTATTTGTTCTGGATGGTGGTTTTGGCGAGCTTGATCAGGTTGGCGTTGTAGGCTCCGGCCAGACCTCGGTCGCTGGTGATGACGATGAGGAGGACTTTTTCGACGGGTCTTTCGGCGGCGAGGTCCATACCGATCTCTCCTTCGGAGTTGCTGACGATGTTGGAGAGCAGCTCCTGGAGTTTCTGGGCATAGGGACGCATTTGGATGATGGCATCCTGAGCCCGGCGGAGTTTGGCCGCGGAGACCATTTTCATGGCTTTGGTGATCTGTTGGGAGTTCTGGATGGATTTGATCCGGTTGCGTACCTCTTTGAGTTGTCCTGCCATAGACGTAAGTCGGGTTTAAAATGGACGCAAAGGTAATGAAAAAACTGGCCCCTGCCCTCATGGCGGGCCAGTTTTTTCATTACAAATCGTTGGCCCGGTTAGGCGCCTATGGCGCCGGTACGGGGCAGCGATCCTAAGGGGTAGTAAGGAAAGTTAGTCCCTGGAATAGTTGAATTGAATTGTTGGCGTACAAGTGTGCGACGCAACGGCTGCCCTATCAAAGTGCGAATGCTGGCTAAATAGCTAAACCGCGGGAGGTCTGCGGCTGGTTTTTGAAAATTTAAACGATCTTTACAAGCACTATGAAGAAGTCTAACGACCGCAAAACGAAGAATTTGGGGGCTACGGCCGCCGCGCGCAAGCCGGGTAAGACCGGGGCGACTGGTATTATCAAGACTACGGATACGGCGGAACGGCCGGCGAGGACGGGGAAGACCGGGGCGACGGGGATTATCCGGGAGACGGGGACCAATGGGATGGGCGCCGACGGCGGGGCGAATGGGAATGGGGTGAAGAAGGCTGTAACGAGCCGGCCGAAGTCAGCGTCAAAGGGCGGGCGGAAGCGTGTGCCGACGATACTGGTGACCAATGACGACGGGATTAGCGCTCCGGGGATACGGAATCTGGTGGAGGCTGTGAAGGGGCTTGGGAAGGTGGTCGTTGTGGCGCCGGACAAGCCGCAGTCGGGGATGGGGCATGCGATTACGATCGGCAATCCTCTGCGGTTGACGCCGATGCATCATTTGTTCGAAGGTGTGGAGGCATGGCAGTGTTCGGGTACGCCGGTGGATTGTGTAAAGCTGGCGGTGGATAAAGTGCTGCGGCGCAAGCCTGATCTGTGTTTGAGCGGGATAAACCATGGGGCGAATCATTCGATCAATGTGATTTATTCGGGGACGATGTCGGCGGCGGTGGAAGCGGCGATCGAGAGTATTCCTTCGATAGGGTTTTCGTTGCTGGATTATAGTGTGGAGGCTGATTTTACGGCGGCTCGGAAGTATGTGAAGATCATCGTGGAGGAGGTGCTAGGTCGGCTGATGGAGAATAAGCACTTGATACTCAACGTTAATTTCCCGGCGGTGCCGGATAGTTTGATCAAGGGGATCAAGGTTTGCAGGCAGGCCTATGCGAAGTACGAGGAGGATTTTGTCGAGAGGAACGACCCGAATTCGAGAAAATATTATTGGTTGACGGGGAAATTTGTAAATTTTGACCGGGGAAGGGATACGGATGTGTGGGCATTAGAGCATAATTATGTTAGTGTGGTGCCGGTACAATTTGATATGACGAATTACGTTCTTAAAAGCAAACTCGAAAAAACGTGGAAATCGTGATACTTAAGAAAGATAACCTGAGACTTGGATTGGTTTTGGGGTTGGTGGCGCCGCTGGTGAGCCTGGTGGTGTATTACTTTGTGAAGTTTTACCCGACGTTTACGTTTAGGGATTTTATATTCGATTTTTTGCGGGCGAATAGGTCGCAGATTACGGCGATATCGGTGCCGTGTTTGGTGTTGAACATTGCGATGTTTACTTATTATATTAATTCGCATAAGGATTCGACGGCTAAGGGGATTTTTGCGGCGACGTTGATTTATGCGATTGTGGCGTTACTTTATAAGTTTATCTAGACGATACTTTATTGGTTTTGGAGGGGTGTGTGGGGTGCTGCGCACCCTTTTTTTGTTTTTTGGGGGGGTGCGCTGCGTGGGTTGGTAGTGCGGCGCGCGCGTGGGGTTGGGGTTGGGTGGCGCCTGCGGGGTTGGCGTTTGCGGTTTGAGGGGTTGAGGGGTTGGCGCCTGCGGCGCCGGGGTGGGTTTTTGAGGGAATGAGGTTTAAGGGATTGATTATGATGATTTTTGCAAATTCTTTTGGAATGTCTTGAGTGAGAGCTTATTTTTGCACTCCTTTTGAAAGAAAGGACGGATTGCCCGATAGTATAATGGTAGTACGACAGATTTTGGTTCTGTTTGTCTTGGTTCGAATCCAGGTCGGGCAACAAGTGACCCTCAGCTTTGCTGAGGGTATTTTTTTGTCTGGTAGCTATGCGAGCTTGCTCGCAAGAGCGGACAGGCGAAAAAATGCCATCCGGCGCTAGCCGGATGAGGTCACTTGGGTAATGCAGTGCGGGGTGGATCAGCCCCGCCATCCCGAAGGGTGACGGGGATAATCCAGGTCGGGTGACAAGTCTTTGAAATACTTGTCTCTTTGAATATCTGACTATTTAACAAGTTTGCCGTTGGCGAATATTCCTCTGGCAGTCAGATAACCGTCTCTTTTTAAGATAAAAAGGTCATTTACATAATTGCCATACACAGCAAATGCAGTGTCGCCAATTATTCTAAAATATCGATGGGGCATTGATAGTGTTAACGTATCTCCATGTGAATTGACCTTTCTAAGAGGGAATGATATAGGTTCTACAATTTCAATTTTAACGGGTTTAATTTTTGTTCCCTTGTTATACTCGTGCTTATAATCGTCCCAATCATATGTTCCAGCCCAACGGCCGTCCTTTGTTCTGTAAACATTATTATACATGTATTTCTGTTGAAAATAAGTCCCGCTATCTGCCGATACATATAATAGCACATTTTTGGACTCCGAAAAAGGTGGAATTCCATAGTGATCATAGGCGACAAATTCAATCGTATCTTCAGGAAAGTCTCCAAAAACTTTTTCGAGCACCGCATATCTGGCTTTAAACCCGTTATCAGAAGAATTGCGTTTTGAGGGTAAAGGCTGCACCCAGATTTTCTGTCCTACGAAAGCGAAAAGCTTGTTATTATCATGTACGCCATAGTTTTTAATAAAACTTCGAGGAGTGTCAAACTTTAGTGGCAACGCATTTTTTGTATCTTTTAGGGGATGGTTACAACTCAAGAGAGTCATAAAACAAATGAGTATTATAAACGAGCAGAGGTTCATTGGCAGTGCAGATGCGGAATATCAGTTCAATTCTATCGATTCTCAACTTGTAATTTCCTAAGAATAGCTTTTAACTCGCTTTTTAACCCAGGAAGATCATCGGTAATAACATTCCAAACTAATGGAAGGTCAGTCCCGAAATATTCATGGATCAATCTGTTCCTCATTCCTTTTATCAGGTTCCAAGGAACCTGCTGGTTAGCGGCCTTGACGGCGTCGGCAAGTTGATTAACAGCTTCGCCAATTACTTGAATGTTATACAAACAAGCTTCAATAACCATAAAATTAGAAGAGAAGTCGTCAAAAGTAAGCGCCTTTGTATAAGATTCGACATGCTCGATACATCGGAGTATATCTCCTACAATAACTGAGGGTGATCGCTTAGACATAAAGAATGTCTTTTTCGACAGAGGGGAGATAAGCAGGCTTGATAGATCTTTGGGGGACAACATCAACCTTAACGCCAAAAAGACTTTCGATTTCATCAGCCATAGCGACAAAATTAAGTCCCATGGGACCATTAAGCTCGACGGCAACATCGATGTCGCTCTTCTCGGTTGCCTCCCCGCGTGCGTAAGAGCCAAATACACCTAATCGGGAAATAGGGTATTTCCGTTGAAGTTCCGGTTTGTGTGCACGGAGCTTTTCGATTATGGTCTCTAACGTATACATTATCTGCAATTTACATCTATTTTTTAATTCTGGAAAGGGATCCTGTAGAACCGGTATAGTTCACTCCCGCCGGTGCTCGTTCTTGCACGGTTGCTGTATCGAAATCGGACGTAAGGGTCTTTCGCTGGCATTGACAGAAGAATGGTCTTCAGGGCTTTATAAACCCGGCACTCTTTTGGGGACAGACTAATGATCTGGCCGCCTTACTCTCATAAAACCGACGATTTCATGTTCCGAAACTATCTCAAGATAGCTTTTCGCAGTCTCAGGAAAAGCAAGGGCTTTACCGCACTCAACATTATCGGCCTCGCTGCCGGTCTGGGTGTGTGTCTGCTGATTGTCCTGTACGTTACCGATGAGCTCAGCTACGACCGGTACAACGTCAATGCCGACCGCATCTATCGGATTGATGAGGATCTGTATTTCAATAACACCAAGTACGACGCTGTCAGCACCTCCAAATTTTTTGGCCCTACTCTCGTTGCTTCCTATCCGAAGGTACAGCAGATGGTCAGGTTCCGCAACCCGGGCAGCCTGCTGGTGAGGAAGGGTAATGACCACGTCTTTGAACATCACTTCACCTTCGCCGATTCGACGATCTTTAAGGTCTTCACGCTGCCTATGATCGCGGGCGACCCCAATACCGCCCTCAATAACCCTGGTTCGATAGTGATCGATGAAAGTGCCGCCCGCCGCTATTTCAACAGCACCGATGTCATCGGCCGCACGCTGGAGGTAGGTAGTGACAATACACTCCTCAAGATCACCGGGGTCTTCCGGGATATGCCGGAACAGTCGCAGTTTCATTTCAGCTTCATTCGCCCTCTCCGCGAATCCTACAACTTTAATGACCCCAGCGACAACAACTGGGTAAGCAATAATTATTATACATATATCCTTGTCCAACCCGGCACCACACGAGCAGAGGTCCAGAAGGATGTGGACGAAGTGGTCAACCTCCATGTCAGCCCGGAGCTCGAGGCAATGTTCCACACTTCGGGCGCCGACCTGGAGAAAGCGGGTAATCATTTCCGGTGCCCCATCACCCCCCTCACCGACGTGCACCTCCATTCCAACAAGTCCGGTGAGCTCGAAGCCAACAGCAATATCCAGTTTGTATACATCTTCTCCGTCATCGCCGTGCTCATCCTGCTGATCGCCTGTGTCAATTTCATGAACCTCAGCACCGCCCGCTCCGCGAACCGCGCCAAGGAGGTGGGAATCCGCAAGGTCGCCGGCTCGACAAAAGGACATCTCATCCTTCAGTTTCTCACCGAGTCCATCCTGCTCAGCCTCTTTTCCCTGATCCTTGCACTTGGCGTCGCTGTCCTGCTGCTACCGGTATTCAATCAGCTTGCCGGCAAATCGCTCCATGCCGACGTGCTTTTCAGTGGCCGGTTCCTGCCCGTCCTCATCCTGCTGGTGCTGGTGGTCGGCTTTCTCGCAGGCAGCTACCCCGCCTTCTACCTTTCCTCCTTTCAGCCGATTCAGGTGCTAAAAGGAAAGATAGCCGCAGGCTTCAGGAGCAGCTGGCTCCGTAGCAGCCTGGTGGTCTTTCAATTTTTTATTTCTATTGGCCTCATCGTCAGCACCCTCGTCATCTATCGCCAGCTGCATTATATTCGAAATAAGGAAGTCGGCTTCAATCGGGAGCAGGTGCTCGTCATCCATGGTACCTGGTCGCTCGGCCATGATGGGACGACCAATCTTCGCAAGAATCTGCTCACCCTTGCAGGGGTCACCGACGTAACTGTCACCCCCGACCTTCCCACCGTCGATGGCCAGTACTGGCAGCAAGGCTGGTTCCCGGATGCCTCGCTCGACGCCAGGAAGGCGATCCTCATGACCACGATCAGGGCCGACGACCATTATATTCCAACCCTCGGCATGCAGATCGTTAAAGGCCGCAATTTCGACCTCGCGCAATTTCCTACCGACTCCACCGGCATCCTCCTCAATGAAGCCGCCGTAGCGATGCTCGGTGTGAAGGACCCGCTCAAGCTGATCCTCTACAATCACGACGATCAGTTCAAGCTTCTCACCTATCATGTCGTCGGCGTCGTAAAGGATTTCAACTACAACTCCATGCATGACAAGATCCATCCCCTTCTCATGGTGGTCAACACGTTTAACTGGAGCAGCATGGCCGTCCGCTTCCACACGAATGATGCCTCGGGTCTAGTCCGGCAGGTGGAAAGTAAGTTCCATGACGCTAAGCAAGGCATGCCCTTCAACTACACCTTCATGGATAATGACTTTGATAAATTGTATCACGCCGAGCAGCAGACTGGCCGGGTCTTCATCACCTTCGCTGTCTTCGCCATCCTCATTGCCTGTCTCGGTCTCTTCGGCCTCGTTACCTATGCTGCCGAACAACGTACTAAGGAGATCGGGATCCGCAAGGTCCTTGGCGCCAGCGTCAGGGGTATCGTTGGCCTCCTAAGCAGGGACTTCACGATGCTTGTTGGGATCGCTGCGCTCATTGCCTTCCCCGTCGCGTGGTGGGCCATGTACAAGTGGCTCGAGACGTTTGCCTATCGTACGCAGATCAGCTGGTGGATCTTCCTCGTAGCTGGCGCCGTCGCCCTTGTCATTGCCCTGCTGACGGTCAGTATTCAGGCCATACGCGCGGCCCTCGCTAATCCCGTAAAATCTCTGCGCAGCGAATGAGGGGAATAAAGCGAATGAGCGTAATAGAGCGAATGAGCGTAATAAATGATGTCAGAGGCTATTCCATTGTTGCTGAACGGTCGCTTTGCTCTGGTTGTCCGGGGAAAGCTCGATTGCTCTTTTCAGGGCCCGGAGCGCAGCTTCCTGCTGACCGCCTCTTCGGAGGAGAACGGCATATTTAAAATAGAGATCGGTATTTAGATCTTTGCCATCAGAAAAGGTTCCTTCCAGGTACTGCGCCATCTTATTACAGGTCTTCTTATCGAAGCATTTGTTGTATACGTCGTCGGCGAAGCCGCGTATATAGGCATTACCATACTTTTCCTGCCAGAACGCTATCTGACGGATGTATCTGTCCCAGTTCAGCCCCGACCGGCCGAGGAACTGGATATATCTGTAGCGTTTCAGCCATTCGTAGTTATATCCCCTAAGGCTATCGGTGACATATAGCGCATCCTCCAGACGGCCGTATTGCAGGGTGTCTTTATGTAAGATGATCGAATCAATGGATCGCAGGTACATATGACCCAGCTTTTGATAGTAGCATACTCCGTATTTTTTGGCATAGGAGCGGCAATGGCTGAAAAAGTAGGAAAGATATTTATTGTTCACCGG
Organism: Bacteroidota bacterium; assembly: GCA_018267545.1. Taxonomy (GTDB): domain Bacteria; phylum Bacteroidota; class Bacteroidia; order Chitinophagales; family Chitinophagaceae; genus Puia. The sequence goes on along the minus strand of JAFDYG010000444.1, from coordinate 87,929 downwards.
TAAGTTGCTGAGGATATTAAAGCAGACCTCATTTTCCAGGTCTTTTTGGCTGGATAGCCAGCTGGATATTTCCGACGCCGGCGTTGTATTTTTAAAAGAAGGAAAAAAGTCGGTATAAAAGGCAGGATAGGCGATGGAGAAATTCTCCGAGTAACCGCTGATCTGTCCCTTTGTTTTGAATTCTGTCAGTATGCGGAAAAAAGAGGTGGAGTCGCCGCCGATGCCGGTGTGATAGTGAAGCAGCTGTCCGGATGGAGAGATCAGAAGGTATACGGGTGCGGTGGTAATGCCATATTTTCTGGCCAATTGGATACCTAGTTCATCTGAGTCCAAAGAAGTCGGGACAAATAGGAAGTTTTTCAGGCTATCGACGACGCTTGGGCAGGGCAGGATGAATTTTTCGAATTCTCTGCAGGATCCGCACCAGGCTGCATGTAGATAAACCAATACATTCTTGTTTTGATTTTCGGCAGTGGATAGGAGGTTTTCCCACTGTTTGGAGGCAGATGGTGAGGGGCGTGGCTGCGAGGGTGGTGGCTGCGAGCGGCCAGTGAATGGGGCTGCGCACAGGGAGAAAAGTAAGAATATGTAAAAGGCAGCTTTCATTATTCCTAAGTTAAGCAATTGAAATAATAAAAAAAGCAATAATATTTATTGTATGGGCAACGGCAATGTCCCCGGGTCTATACTATCGATTTATCCGACTATTTAACAAGTTTGCCGCTGGCGAATCTGATCGGTGGAAAAGAAAAAATTTGCATGGGAAATTATATTTATTGGATGATCAGGAAGTTACGAATTGAATGTTTGGAATTGTTCATTCAATTGCTTCAGCTCGGCGATAATCGTATCAAAATCCGGCGCTTCGCCATAAATCATTGTCTTCTCCGGTACCACAGCACGGACAACAAACGGATTTTCGGCATATGAAGATATCCGGATATATTTTCCAACTTCCGAAAGGATAGCTACTTCAGCAAACGGTTCTTTCAGGGACCGTACTCCCAACTCCACTTTTACAGAGTCTGCCAGGTAAGCATTCGCTTCATAAAGGGAAGTGTAGTGTACAAAGACAGTTTGGGGATCCTTATCAGGCAGTATCGGTTTGATTATTTCTACCGAGATCGAAAATAATTGTTCCGGAACACCCATCTTCCTTAGCTGGGCATGCATTGCTTCCGAAATGGTTAAACTGGTGTAAATAGCTCCTTCTCTTTTTAGCTGTTTCACATAGCTATGACTCGGTGCATTTTTATAGGCCATGTCGAATGCCTCCGGCGCCATGGCAATATCGATGTCTTCTGACAATCGTTCGATCAATTTCCATCCCTTACTAAGAGAGGTTCCGCCTTTAAAGACGAAATGCCGGGCCATCGGCAAAGCAAATACGGCTTTCAGGACCAGGGTGACCCACCAGTCTTTCTCTACCGCCTTCTCACTCATGCCTGTCTCGATGCTCACCTGCTGGATATACAATCGTCTCCTTTCTTCCGGTAGAATTAGAAACTCAACCATGGCTGTTTTTTTCAATATTTTCGGCAATCTGATATAAAATACGGGCCACACGCTGGGGAGCCAATTTTGCTCCTCCACGAATATCGGCTGGCTGTTGCTGAGCCAAAACTTCGGTAAGTCGCCTTAGCACCCCGGGGTTTTCAGCCTGGTCCTTCAGGGTGATCAATGCCTGGATCGCCAGGAAAATATTCTCTTGTTCGACAGCCAGCTGTTTGGGCGTCGTTTTCTGAAAAACAAGAGTTGACCGTCCTACCTTGATATTTTTGGGGTTGCCGCTCGTCAGAAAAACGACTCTTGTCGGCACCTGTGTGGACAATCCTAATCTATTTAGCGCATACGATCCTGTGGGTCTGATAACCACCTTCTCCCGCTCGGCAATGGTCCGGGCCAGCTCTTCCAACGAAGGTTTGATAGGTCCAAGTTCGGGATCTATTTTAGGTTTCAAATAAATTCCTTTCGCCAGACGCATCAATTGTTTAGATTCAGCCAGCCGGGAAAATGTGGTATGAATAGCTTCCGGACTGCCGAGTTCCAAAAGGTCACCCGGAAAGAATAGCGTACCTGACTTCGCGTCTTTGACACGTTCAGTTATTGCTCTTGTTATAGTATCGGCAGACATTTTGTAAGGTTTTTTGTAATTTTCCTTACAAATATATGGGGTTTTGTAAGGTTTCTTGCAATTTTCCTTACATCTTTGGTCTGATTTATTGGTTTATTTTTCAAACAACTAACAATCAATATATTACGATATTTAGGCCTCCACCTTGTCGTTTCTTATCAGGGTAAAATCCGCGTCAAAATCGCGGACTATCGTTTGTCGTACTTCCACCCAACGCAGCCTTCACAAATCTGAGGGCTATTGGGTTATGCAAAGCGGAGTGGATAACCGAGCGCAAAGTCAGGGAGTAATGCGAAAGGTTGGAGCGAACCTTTGAAAAAGCAGTCTGGAACGGTAAAAGGTACATTAATGCCCATTCTATATTGTGTATTATTGTTTTGCTGTTGTGTGAAATGCTTGTCGAGGTATAAAAATTTCCTCCATGCTAAAGCAATTACTATCCAAAAAGATATTTGTTACCCTTTGGCTCTCTATCATCGCATTTTCGGTGTCGGGGCAGTTTAATCAGCTGAAAAGGGCGTCCGAGGCTCTGAGCCGGTTGGATGCGGATGTGCCCGATTCGGCTCGGTTGAACATACTGTACGATCTGGCTTACTATTATATAGCTAAGCCTGGTGAGAATAAGATAGACCTCGACAGTGGACTGGACGTATTGAAGCGATCGGTGCCGCTCGTAAATAAGCTGAAGGACGCAGCATCTACCGGCGCGCCATCAAAATGCAGAACGCGCTGGTGTATCCATTCGGCAATGCAGCCTACGCGCCTATCACCGGTGAGGATCAGGGCCGCGTGATCGCGAGCATCCTGGCAAACCCCGGTCTGCATGCGGGGAAGACCTATCCCCTTTTCGGTCTCGAAGAGCTTACGCAATACCAGATTGCAGACATGGTTTCCGAAGTCCTTGGGAGGAAGATCAGGTATATTCCTGTCAGCATCCCGGAATTCGAGCCCATCTTAAGGAGCGATATGAAGGCGAACGACTACTTCGCGCAACATATTCTGGCGGTCGCGCAGGATTGTCTCGATGGATATTTCTCCGGGACCAACGATAATGTAGAGCGGATTACCGGCAGGAAGCCGATGAGCATGATGGAGTTTATCGTTAAAAACAAAGGGGTGCTTGGGGGTTGAGGGGTTGGGGGCGGGTGAGTTTGGGGCGGGTGAGTTTGGGGCTACTCGCGGTTTGTAATTTTCTTTTTGTGCTTTTCACCCCAGATGGCGAGGGCGGAGATGACTTCGCGGAGGGTGCGGGTGTAATCGGTTGGGAGGTATTCTGTGACGACAGGTTTCTGGTCGACCAGCACTACCCTTTCAACGAGTCCGTTGAGCTCGAGGTCTTTGAGCTCCGATGAAAGGACGCGGGCGGATATGCCATTGATGGTGCGTTGAAGATCATTGAATCGATGGTGACCGCTCATTACGGCAATGACGATTCGCAGCGTCCATTTACCGCCTATGACATAGATGGCGTCTTCCGTTGCGGAAAGGTGCTGGGCGCAACGGGCTTCGGTAAAGGCGGGCTTTATCTCTTTGGGTCGTTTCATTTTTTTCCGCGGTCTCGATACCGCTAAACAAAAGGTTACCGCTAACCTATTGTTTACTACTATTATTTTGATAGCAAGTATACATAGTTTTGTGATATCAAAGGAAAAAATATCACGCTATGACAAAGAAAGTTTTGTATATCAAGTCAAGTCCCAGAGGCGCGGCATCTGTTACGAACAAGCTGGGGGGAGCTATCATCGAAAAGATCAAGGAAAAATACCCGGATGCGGTCGTGAAGGAGCGGGATTTGGCGGCCGATGATTTTCCGCATCTGGATGAATTGCAGATCGGTTCCTGGTTTGCCCCTGCCGATGCAAGATCGCCGGAGCAGGCGAGTGCTGTCGAGGTGTCGGATGAGGCGATCCGCGATCTGCAGGAGGCTGATATCTATGTGATCGGTGCTCCTTTTTATAATTTTGCCGTTCCGTCGACGCTGAAGGCTTACCTGGACCATATTACCCGGCCAGGCGTAACGTTCCGTTACACTGAAGAAGGAAAGCCGGAGGGGTTATTGAGAAACAAAAAAGCTTATATCGCGACGGCGTCGAGCGGGGTATATACGGAGGGGCCGTTCCAGGCCTTTGACCATGTAAGCCCGTATTTAAAGTTTATCCTGGGTTTTGTCGGAGTAACGGATGTTTCCTTCGTACGAGCCGAAGGGTTGAAGATCGAAGGGGTAAAAGAGCGCGCGTTTGAAAAGGGGGTTGAAAGCATTGTGGTGGCATAAAATGATTAATGAAGGCCAGGATCAGGAAGTTTAAAGAGAGGGACAATGGAGTCATTTTTCAAGAATATAGATTTTCTTTTCTGCGTAGTCCCAAACGGTTTTGTACTGTTCGAAAAATCGGTAACCGAAACAGATGTAGCTGGTTTCGGTGATTTGCATCCCTTTGCGGAAGGGGGCTGTTTGTTCGAGGGTTAGGGGGTAGATGCCTTTTACGCTTAGGGTAAAGTTTCCGTTTAAAACGATATGGTTGACGTTGATGAGGGTGTCGCCGTAGGCGTCGTTTCCGGCGGGGGTTACGAGGGAGGTGTTTTTTAGGGTTTGGGCGGCCTGGTCGTCTAGTTGGATTAGGCCGTATTGGCCGGTATCGAATGAGCCGAGCAGGTCGACGTTGCCGATTGTTACGCGGACCATTGGATGATTGGGGAGCCTTCTGGTTTCGAAAGTAAGGGTGGCCAATACGGTTTCTCCTTTTAGGAAGTCTTTCGACTGCTTGCGTTCTTCTGTGATTTTATAAAAAGTGAGCTTTCTTCTTAAGTAGTCGAGCTTGAACAGGTATCCTTTGAAGAAATTGTGACCGATGTAGCCGATACAGTCGGGGGTGATGTTATTTTGAAGGAAGTCAAAATTTGCGCTGGTAATGTTCAAGAGATTGTGGTAGGTCAGGCCATTTTTAAATTTGACTTCTGCAATGGTATCATTTATGTTTTGGGTAAAGGACTGGCCGCTGCCGACCTGTCCTTTCTTTACTGGTCTCTTGCCGGGAAGGTTTACTGCGTTGTCGTTGATCTGCATGTCACCGTTGAGTCCGGTATCAAACATGAACTTTCCTTTGATGCCGTTTACCTCGACCGATACGAAGGGATAGGCGTTGACCAGGGTTAGGGGAAAAACGATGCTATCGCCGTGGAGTTGGGCCGTATTCTGAAATATCTGTTCGGCGGATTGCTGCGCTGTTGCGTGCAGAATGGGCGTGGTTAGTAGAAAAAATAAAATTGCTTTAGTGAGCCCCGCGATGAAGTTCTTTTTGATACCCAGCCGCCTGATTTTGCCATTCAGCGTGGTGGATGGAATATTCAGGAGATCGGCGGCTCCGCCTTCGCCGGCGACTTTTCCGTTGCATTTTTTCAGGATGGCCAGGATGTGGTCGCGTTCTACTTCTTCGAGGCTTCGGATGCGAAAAGGTTCTTCGGGGGCTTTTTCCGGGTTGGGAGCATTTTCGGGGCTTTTGGTGGAGGGGAGGTCTATTTTCGTGATTTGCTGACTTTGGCTAAGCAGGATGCTTCGTTCGATCAGGTGTTCGAGCTCCCGGATATTGCCGGGCCAGTGGTAGGCCATCAGGTCCCGTAGTGCATTCGCGGACAGACCATTTATTTTCGTACCGGTTTTGTGGGCGTATTTATAGATGAAGCTGGCGACGAGTGCGGGGATGTCTTCTCTTCTTTCTCTTAGCGGCGGCAAAACAAGGGGAAGTACATTCAAACGATAAAAAAGGTCACTGCGAAATCTACCGGCCTGCATTTCCTTCCGAAGGCAGCGGTTTGTGGCTGCGATGATTCGGACATCGGTTCGGATGACTTCTCTACCGCCGATTCGTTCAATCTCCTTTTCCTGCAGCGCTCTTAGCAGCTTGACCTGGAGATCGGGGGGGAGCTCTCCAATCTCGTCCAGAAATAGAGTACTGTTATTAGCCATTTCGAATTTACCGATCTTCCGGTCGATGGCGTCGGTAAAGCTTCCTTTTTCATGACCGAACAATTCGCTTTCGATCAGGCTAGCGGGTAGGGCTGCGCAGTTGACCTTTACCATCGACTTATGTCTTCGGGTGGAGTTTTCGTGGATAGCCTTTGCTACTAATTCTTTGCCGGTGCCTGTCTCTCCCGAGATCAGGATAGTGCTGTCGGAAGAGGCTACCTGGAGGATGAGCTGCCTGATCTTCTGCATAGCCGGTGATGAGCCTATCATTCCGGAAGTCTTTTGGGCCAGGATGTGCGTCCCGCTGGTGGCGGCCGGCGGCCGGACGGGAATGACTTCGGCCGCAAGCACGTTGGCGATTGCCATGGACAAATGGATGGAGGCTGCCTGCATGGAAATCGTTTGGCTTGGTATCAGCCGTTGACGACGATCGCACAGGACGAATAATGAACCGATGCTGGTATGGCCCGATTTTAAGCCAACCCCGGCGATCTCTCTAATGCCGTTGTCGAACAGATAGCGGATATAAGGCGGAACCTTTCTCTGCCGGATCAGGTCTTCGATGTCGAATAACCGCACGCTTCTGGCCGAGTGTATTTGTTTATAGAACCCGTCGTCTATCGGATAATCGGCAGATGTTACAGCTGAATGATCGGGGTGCCTGCCTTCTTCAGGTAAGAAAAGAAAGACGGAATGTGTCTGTTTCTCCTGGTTGGCAATACAGATAACGATGTCTCCCGACGGAAACAGGCTTCTGAACTGGTCTTGCATTACATCGGTCAGGTCTTTCCTGTCTTTTACAGTTGTCAGTGCATTACCAAGGGCCAGCAGGCGCTTTCTTTCTTCTTCTACACGCTGTCTTTCATTTACCGACGCGTGTAGCCGCATCGCCATCGACATATGATAACCTATAACGACGAATGGAGACAGATCCTGGTGGGAGTAGAGGTCTTGCCATTTACTATGGAGCGTCAGGGTAGCTATGGGGGAAGCCTTTGCGATGAGGGGGATGTGTAATTGCTGGCTGTAGATGGTGAAAAAGTGCAGGGGGGCATCGGCTTTGTACAGTCTGTCCCGGGATTCGGGGGCCATCATTGCACGAGGCTGAACCAGCTCGGTCAGGCCAGCCGCCTTTGTGCCCGAAATGGAGAGTCCTCCAAGAGGCATGTGGTGAAAATTCGTTTGTTTGAAATCCCGTGGCTCATTCATCAGGAATAGTCCGGTGATGCGGGTTGCATCCTGGTCATAGATAATCAGGCTTACCGCATCGGCCATATGGCTGGACAGCAGCTCCCGGCCGATGTCACGGAAGAGGGATTCGGTCGATGTTGTAGTGTTTGCAGACTGACTTATAGTGGCCAATAGCTGAAAGCCGACGGCTTTATTATGAAATGCGGGTGTGGCTTCAAAATTCCTTGTTTGCGACATGCAACAAATAAACGAGACAAACCCAAAAGGGTTGTTTGCGATTGAAATTTTTTTTCCAACAAATCAATGAATGCCAAGGCGTTAACGATACATCGTAAACGGCGGGGTACTTTTTACTTTATATCGTAAGTGAGGAGGGGGCGGTTTATTTTAACATCCTGTCTTTCAGTTTTTTGATTTTAGTGGCATCGTTTTGGCAAACTCCGGCGAACAAAATTTACAACGATGAAAATGAAAGTTAAGCAGCTGTTAGGGATACTTGTCCTCAGCTTGGGAATGTTCTCCTGTAAGAAAAGCAGTTATGGACCGGCGCCTCAGACCTTTGTGCTGGTGCATGGCGCCTGGCAGGCGCCCTTCGTTTGGGACAGTGTTAAGGCTCAGCTGACCAGGGCGGGGCAGAATGTTATTGTGGTGCAGCTGCCTGGTCATGGCACCGACACGACCAACCCGGGGACGATAACGATGGACAGTTATCGGGACCGGATCGTTTCGGCCGTCAATAGCGTAAACGGGAAAGTCATTTTGGTCGGCCATAGTCTGTCGGGGTTTGCGATATCCAGCGTGGAAGAAACTATTCCTAACCGGATCGACAAGCTGGTATTCCTGGCCAGCTACCTGCCTTCTGCGGGTGTAAATCCACTGTCGCTGGCACTTTCGGACAAGCAGTCGCATGTCAAGCCCCCGGCTTTGATTGTCGATTCGATTCATGGTGTTCTCGGTATTGCGAACGATAGTATTGCGCCGATCTTCGTTCCGGATGCACCCGATGGGCTCAAAGCGAAAGTGATTGCCAATTACAGACCGGATCCCGTCATTCCGTTTATGAATACGGTAGATATAACGACGGCTAATTTTGGTCGCGCAGACAAATATTATATCCACACGCTGCAGGATGAGGTCATCGGCATCGATCTGCAAAATCAGATGGTTCAGACGGCTGGTATTAGTAAGGTATATTCTTTGAATACGAGCCATAGTCCCTTTTTGTCGAAACCCGACTCGGTGACTTCAATCTTATTGACTATTGCGGGTATTAAAGAGTAGGTAGGTAAGCGGATTCAATAGTAGGCAGGTAAGAACGTAGTATATGGCCGGGGCGGTTTGCTGCCCTGGCCATATCTGCAACAAATAATTTACTTTTACAATATATGAGCGAGCAGACGGACGACTTGAGCAAGGTTATTGCTGCGATTCGTGACAAGCGTGAACTTCAGCAATTGATCGACGATATTAAAAATGCTGCACCGGAACTGGTGCAAGGTATTTATATGCAGCTGTCCGTTGCAATGGCCAATGTTCTGGCCGCCGAGCAGGTTGCGGAAATAGACAGGGAGCAATCTATGTTATTGTCGGTGAGTAATGAAATTGCTACGACACGCGATAAAAAAGATCTGTTACAGATATTACATGGAAAGCTGGGAAAGCTATTCTCCTTTTCCCACACGGTGATCTGCACACTCAACAATGATAAAAAAACGGTACGTACTTTTTTATTGGACCCTCATTCTCCGAATCAAAAGCATCCCGATTATCCCCGGTTGGCGAGTGAAATATTTCCCATCGACGACAGCTTGCTGAATCTTGCCTTACATGCGGACAGCCCGGTGCTGTTCGACGCAGAAATGCTGGTTAGAGAAAGCAAGGGTTCTTTATGTGTGCGGATCAATTACGAATGCGGGATCAGGGAGTTTCTGTTCGTATCGCTCCGGAATGGAGAAGAGCGGCTGGGTTTTTTGATGATGTGCTCGAAGGCCGCGAATGAAATCAATCGTCAGAAGCTGCATCTTATCCAGGGGATTGCGTCACAATTATCTGTGGCTGTCGCTAATATATTGGCCAATGAAGAGCTCGAGAGGAAGATAAAGACGATCCAGGGTTATAAACAGCAGCTAGAGAAGGAAAAATCTTATTTACAGGAGGAGATAAACGATGCCTTCAATTACCAGGAGGTCATTGGAGCCGGCCCGGCCATACAGCAGGTGCTTCAGCGTGTATCGCAGGTAGCAAAGTCCGACAGCTCCGTACTGATTCTTGGTGAAACGGGTACGGGAAAGGAATTGATCAGCAGGGCCATCCATAACCAGTCCCATCGAAAGGATCAACTAATGGTGAAAGTCAATTGCGCCGCATTATCTCCTCATCTGATAGAGAGCGAGCTGTTTGGTCATGAGCGGGGAAGCTTCACCGGGGCGACGGACCGGCGCATTGGAAAATTCGAGCTGGCTGCAGGAGGGACATTGTTCCTGGATGAGATCGGGGAGATGCCATTGGACCTTCAGGTTAAATTGCTGCGTGTTTTGCAGGAGAAAGAGATCGAGCGTGTGGGTGGCAAAGCGGTGATTCCTACGGACGTACGAATTATTGCGGCCACGAATCGTCAGCTATGGCAGGAAGTGCAGGCAGGAAGGTTTCGGAGCGATCTTTATTACCGTTTGAACGTCTTTCCGATCGTCATTCCGCCGTTACGGGATCGGCCGGAGGATATCCCTGCGCTCGTAGAGCACTTTATCGCCAAGTATGCCCGGAAGATGGGTAAATCGATCAGCGGAGTTTCGGAGCAGGTATTGGCTGCACTAAAGACTTATTCCTGGCCGGGAAATATCCGTGAGCTGGAGCATATGATCGAGCGAACGGTATTGCTGGCGCAGGAACCTTTGATCCGATATATCGATATGCCCGCGATGGAGGGTGCGGGGGCAGAGGGTTTGGGACCGGAGGGTGCGGGGGCGGAGGGTGCGGGGGCGGAGATGGCCGCTTTGCCGGTAGAAGATCGTGTCAGGACTATCGAGGAGATCGAAAGAGAACATATCGTACTGGTGCTAAAAAAGTGCCATGGTAAAGTCTCTGGTCCGGGCGGCGCGGCGGAGCTGTTAAAAATTCCATCGACTACTCTCAGCTCAAAAATGAAACGCTTTAAGATCAAGCGTGATGAATTCGAATAGCGCGTTACTTTGTGTCGTAAGTCTTACGGTAGAATTATCAAATAAAGTAAGCATTTCAAGGCTTGGATATTTCAGTTAATTGAGCATCAATTATTTGCAGCAGTGGCATATTGTTGGTTTTTATAGGGGCTCACAAAACCTATAAAACATGAATATGCTTTTCGCATCAATGTTATTTACAGCGAAGACTTTTTTGGGGTTAGCCACTTTTGCAGGAGCGCCTGGCGCGGGGGTAGCGGGAGTACCTGGCGCGGGGATAGCGGGAACGCCTGGCGCGGGGGGAGAAAACGCCGCTCCCCGGACCTATGTATTGGTTCATGGCGCGTGGACATCGTCGGCGGGTTGGGAGCCGGTAAAAGAGCTGCTGGAAAAAGCCGGACAGAAAGTAATACTGGTATCTCTGCCGGGACATGGTGATGACCAGACGCCGCCCGGAACGCTGACGATGGACGTCTACCGTGATAAAACCATCGAGGCGATCAATGCTATACAGGGAAAGGTCATCCTGGTTGGCCATAGCATGGCGGGGATGGTTATCTCTGCGGTAGCCGAGAAGATACCGAACCGTATCGACAAGCTGGTGTACCTGGCTGCTTATTTGCCTGCCAATGGTCAGTCGTTGCTGGACCTGGCGACTACCGACAAAGACTCCTACCTCGGTAATGCACTTATGCCTTCAGAAGACCATACTACTATCGGTATTAAAAAAGATGTGATTGTCCCGGCCTTTTGCCAGGATGCGCCCGATGGAGTGAAAAGCGCGGTGGTATCGACGTTTCGTGCAGAGCCTGCCATTCCGTTTACGAATAAGGTAACGCTGACGGCGGCAAATTTTGGACACGTGCCGAAGTATTACATCCATACACTGCAGGATCACACCGTTTCGTCTGCGTTACAAAAACGGATGGTGGCAGCAGCTCCCAAGGTCGTAAAAGAATATTCGCTCGATAGCAGTCATACGCCTTTTCTGTCGATGCCGGGTCAGCTGGTGGATTTGCTATTGGAGATTGTAAAGTAAATTAAAAAGTATAAGTCATGTCAAGCACAACAATTGGAGCAATTCCTGATCTTCATGAATCAGCCAACACACAGTTTATCGAGGCGGGCGGGACTAAGTATGCTTATCGCATATTTGGTGCAGAAACCGGTATTCCGCTCGTTTTCCTGCATCACTTCACCGCGACTATCGATGACTGGGATCCCCGGGTGACTAATGGACTTGCACAACATTTCAAGGTTGTTTTATTGGATAATAAGGGTATCGGCGCGTCGGATGGACAGACACCCGATAATGTCAAAGGAATGGCCGATGACGCTACTGCGGCTATCAGGGCGTTGGGTTTTACAAAAGTAAATTTATTGGGGTTCTCTCTGGGTGGGTTTGTCGCCCAGCAAATCGCGCTGGATAGTCCGGGTCTGGTCAACAAGCTTATCCTCGCCGCTACGGGCCCGAAGGGCGGTGAAGGAATATCCAATCTTCCCAACATCATGAATCAGGCATTTTCAACCGCACCGGAGGATCCCAGGCTTTTCCTATTCTACTCCAAAAGTCCCGAAAGCATTGCTCTCGGCCGGGAGTCGTTAGCCAGGGTCAAGAAAAGAAAGGTAAATCGCGTCCCGGCAACGGGTATGCCTTCTATACAGGCGCAGGTGAAGTCGATTTTGGGATGGGCGGCGGACGGCAAGAATGTGTATGATGAGCTGGGGCGGATCAAGCATCCTTCGCTGGTGGTAAACGGGAATAACGATATAATGTTTCCGACTATCAATTCTTATAATCTCTTTCAACATCTGCCGAATGCAAAGCTAAGTCTGTATTCAGATTCGGGTCATGGGGCGATCTATCAGTATGCCGACCGGTTTGTAGAGGAAGCAGTTGATTTTTTGAAAGCGGACTAGTGACTGGATGAAGGACCAGGCTGAATTTGCCTGGTCCTTATTAAAATTTATCCTATATTACCTGGTATGAAAAAAATAGCATTCACCATTGCAATATGCCTTGTTCTTTTTGGAGCTATGGCACAGAAGCCAGCACGTTTGATTATCCGCGGGGATGATATGGGGTATTCTCATTCGGGCAATGAAGCTATTATACAGTGCTATAAAAACGGTATCGAGCGCTCGGTGGAGGTTATTGTGCCTTCGCCGTGGTTTCCGGAGGCGGTGAAGCTGCTGCAGGAAAATCCTGGAATCGATGTCGGGGTGCACCTGGCTATAACCAGTGAATGGGACAATGTAAAATGGCGGCCGCTGTCCGATTGTCCCAGCCTGAAAGATTCGAACGGCTATTTCTACCCGATGATATGGCCCAACAAGAACTACCCGGGACAATCTGTTATAGAAAATAAATCTTTGCCGGAAGATATCGAAAAAGAGTTTCGTGCGCAGATAGTGCTGGCGCTAAAAAAGCTCCCGCGTGTTACGCATATTTCGGCGCATATGGGGTGTACGAATATAAGTCCTGCCATAAGCGCCATCACCAAAAAACTGGCGCAGGAGTTTAAGATCGATATCGACCTGCAGGAATATGGGGTTAAAGACGTTTCTTATATCGGGGCCCATGCCACGCCGCAGGAGAAGATACAGGGTTTTATCGCTATGCTCAATCAGCTACAGCCGGGGGAGACTTACTTATTCCTGGACCATCCCGGTTTCGATACGCCGGAGCTGCGGGCCATTCACCATATCGGATATGAAAATGTGGCACAAGACCGGCAGGGGGTGACGGATCTGTTTACCAGCGACAAAATAAAGGCGGCTATCCGGCAAAAGAATGTACAGATCATCAGCTATAAGGATCTTAGCCTGCAGGCTCGACAGTAATGCGTCAATATTTACCGACCTCGCCTTTTACGGAGCTGAAGATCTTTTGGGCGTTGAAGCCTACGCCTTGTTTGAATACCCAGATGATTTTTCTGATGTTTTCGATGTTTTGGGAGATGTCGCCGTCGATGACGATAAGGTCGGCAGTCTTGCCGACTTCGATGGAGCCGATTTTATTTTCGAGGCCGAGCGCTTTTGCGCCGTTGTAGGTGGCGATGCGGATGGCTTCTATGGGGGTGAACCCGGCTTTGGTGAGGAGCTCGATGGATTGTTGTGAGCCGTATCCGGCGAGGGTTGCGCCGTTGCCGGTGGGGTCAGTGCCTACGGTCAGGAGGCCGCCGGCGTCTGAGAATTTCTTCTCCATCTTCATCTCTTCCAGCATGGCATTGTTACCGGAGGGGTTGCGCATTTTAGTGTAGACGTTGAGGAACATGCTGCGGGTATCGGGGGACATGGCTTCCAGCACTTCGGGGCGCATGGTTGTGTCGAGAGTGGTCATGTTGTAGAGTACGGCGAGGGTGGATGTGATGATTATTTTCTTATCGACGAGGAAGTGGATCAGGTCTTTTACTTTGGGAGAGTCGGCGGAGGCGATGGGTGGGGCTCCGAGGGGGCAGGCGTTTTCCTTTTTGTCGGGGACGAAATCTGTGGATACGGAGAAGCCGTGTTCCAATTGGTCGATGCCCAGGTCGGCGGCCTCGCGGTAGGTGACGGAACAGAGGTGGCCTGTTACTTTTAGCTTTTTGTCGTGTGCTTCGTCTATGGCGGCTTTTAGTGTGGCTTTGTCCAAATAATTATATGCTTTGAATGAAGTGCAGCCCTGGCTGGCCCAGAAGTCGACGAAGGCTTTTGCTTCTGCGGGGCTGTTTAGCTCGTGCATCTGGGGAAAGAAGGTTCCTTTTCCTTCGAGGTAGGGGGCGGTTACGTCCATGTAGGGTCCGAGGATTTGGCCCTGGTCGATGTCCCGTTTAAGGTTCAAGTCGGAATAGGGCTCAACGCTGCCGGCGGTACGAATCGTTGTTGCGCCGCAGGCCAGGTATAGTTTTGGGAAGGTGAAGGGCAATTGTTTGACGTGCAGATAGCTGAAGTCGGCGGGATAGGCGGCGTAGTACATGTGTTCGTGCAGGAGGACGAAGCCGGGCAGCAGGGATTTTCCGGTCAGGTCGATGACGGTGCTGCCGGCGGGGGGAGGAAGTTTTTTGCTATCGGCTATGGAAGTGATGGCGCCGTTGCGGACGATTACGGTCATGTCTTCGAGGACTTTTAGATTTTTTACGTCGGCGAGTCTGCAGTGAGTAAAGGTGATAGATGCGGTATCGTAGTCGATGTATTTTTTAACCTGGGGGGAAAAGGAGGTTTGAGTGATTGCCTGTAAAGTGACGAGCAGGCAGGATCCAGCAAGGAGAAGTTTTTTCATGTAGCGGTTAATTTTATTTAGATAAGAAGCCGATCGGTTGCAAATATATATGAAGCCGATCGGCTGCGCAAGTTTTTTGTCGGGTTTATTTTGGGTTTGCCCGAAGAAGTTGTTTTGCTATTTGGGAGCGCCTTCGATGCCTTATTTTTGCGGCTTCAAATCAATAGAGTGGAAAGTAAAAATATAAAGGGGGTTTCGCTGGCGCTTTTTGGGGCGGTGTTGTGGGGGGTGTCGGGGAATTGTGCGCAGTTTTTGTTTCAGCACAGGGGTATCAATATAGAATGGCTGATCACGATAAGGTTGTTGGCTGCGGGGCTGTTGTTGTTGTGCTTTGCGGTTAGGGAGAGCGGGGCGAGGGTATTTGCGATTTGGGGGAATAAGAGGGATGCGTTGCAGCTGTTGATTTTTAGCATTGGGGGGATGGTCGCGGTTCAGTATACGTATTTTGCGGCGATAAGGTATTCCAATGCGGCTACGGCGACGGTGCTACAGTATTCGGGACCGATTCTTATTGCGGTGTGGCTGGCATTGAAGTATCGGCGTGTGCCGACGCCAATGGAACTGGCGGCGATAGGGCTGGCGGTGGCCGGTACTTTTGTGCTGGTTACGCATGGGAATATGCATAGTCTTTCTATTTCTGGGCTGGCGGTGGTTTTTGGTCTGGCGTCGGCCGTGACGCTGGTCATCTATACTTTACAGCCGCTTGGGTTGTTGTCGCGATATCCGTCGGCGGTAGTGATCAGCTGGGGGATGTTGTTTGGGGGGATTGTGTTTAGCTTTATACATGCGCCCTGGAAAGTGAGTGGATATTGGGATGTCCAAACCTGGTTGTGTGTGGGGTTTATTGTGGTGATGGGGACATTGGTGGCTTTTTATTCGTATATGACGGCCGTAAAGACCATCGGTGGCCAGAAGGCCAGCTTGCTTTCTTCTGCTGAGCCGCTGGCGGCGACGATGTTGTCTGTATTGTGGCTGAATACACGGTGGACTTTTTTTGACTGGATAGGGAGCCTTTGTATTATCGCTACGGTATTTTTGCTCAGCCGTGTTCGCGCAGCGGATAGTACTCGTTAGTGTTCGGCGTTTTCATTATTTTTAGGCATGTTCAATCCATTCAAAAGGAAGCTTCCGCACGATAGGGAAAGGATAAGAAACCTGATAAAAATAAGCGACCCGAAGGATTTCTCCAATGATTATCTTGTTTCGGTTTGTGAGTTTGGGGCTACGCTGGGGAAACTATTTACAGAACAGCCGGGATTTGGATGGTTGTATTCGCAGCCTTACTTCAACTCGATCATCGTTCACGAAGAAACGGGATATGGTATAACTGTTTTTGACTGGGCGGTGAAGAAATTTAGCGAGTATGGATGGGATGATGGGTTCAAAGGGAAATTTTATGCGGCTCTTAAGGCGGTAAACGAATGGCGAAATCGCTATGACGCGCAGGCGCCGTAGCGGCCATCGCCGCAGCCGATGACCTTGTCGCCGAAGATCGAGGGATAGCCGCACGGGGTTAAATAAACTTGGAGATCGCCTGCTAATTCGTTATATTGAGTATGGCGGTGCAAGCCGCCTGGTATAGCCATAAACCTTCAACTCCTGCACATGAATTATGCGTTCTTCCCTTCGTTGATCGCAAGGGCTCCTGTTTTTAGTTTCCAGGATTATCCTTCCATCGATTATGCAAGTTTACTGAAACAAGATTTTTTTCTGAGCGCGCTTTACATCGCCAGTCCTGAATTTTATGAAGTGCTGGAGAAAAAGAATTTCGATTACGAGAGTCTCAAGCCGGCCGAGAAGAATACGCTTCGCAAGTATTACAACCGGGCTTGTTACCGGCCGGTGCCATTTGGGGCGTTTTCTGCGGTTTCGCCGGTGAGCTGGACGACTTCGCTGCAGCTTCCTTCGTTTATCGAGCAGCAGCTGAATGTACATTTCAGGGTAGATTATGTATCGGGGCTTGCTTTGTATAAAAAAGTTGTGGAGCAGGATGCAAGGGACCGGCTCCTTTATCAGCCCAATTCCTCGATGTATCGTGTACATGAGAATATCCGGTATATCAAATACCATACGGAGGAACGACGGGCGGGAAGGCGATTCTCCGTCTCTTCGCTTACTGTGGACCGGGTGGTGGATGCGCTATTGGAGTATTGCGCGCCGGGCAGGAGGCTGCCGGAGATAGCGGCGTTTTTGGCGGAGCTGACGGGCAGCTCCGAAGAGGATACGGAAGCCTATATCGCGCAGCTGGTCGCCGAGCAGATCATCCTGCCGCAAACCGGTATGAATGTTACCGGCGCGGATTGTCTGGAGACGTTGACGGAGGTGTTGTCCACGAAGGAAGTGAGCGTGCCGGAGCTTCAGCAGGTCAATTCGATCCTGGCGATGCTCAAACCGGGTAATGGGCCCGCCCTGGGGCAGGTGCCCATGTATGGCCGCCAGGTCAGGCAGCTGCTGGGGGGAGGGGCCGAGGGGGCCGGTGGCGGGGGAGCGGGGGGCCGTCATCCCTTTTATGTGGTGTCGGAAAGGAACCAGGCCGCGGGAGGGGTGCCCGTCAAATACCAGGAGGCGATCCTGGAAGCGCTGCATTGTCTCGACAGGCTCCTACCCTACTACCGGAACGAGGCGCTTGACAATTTCGTAAACGCCTTTAGCGCCAGATTCGGTGACCGGGAGCTGCCGCTATTGTTTGCGCTCGACCCCGAGGTTGGGGTGGGTTATGAAAACCTGGAATCGGGATTTGCCCAGCATTCGCTGATGAATGATGTCCAGTTCGACAATGCGCACGACCAGCACGAAAAATACGTAAAATGGACACCGGCGCATGCGCTGCTGCTCAATAAGATCCAGCGCCATCATCTGGACCGGGGGTATTACGAGATCGAGATCACCCGGGAAGATATTGCGGATATGGAGCCGGACTCCACGCTTTATAAGCTCCCCCCTTCCCTTTCCGTTCTGTTCAGGATTGCCGGTGAAAAGGTGGTGATCGAAACGGCCGGGGGGGCTTCGGCGGCATCGCTGATCGGCCGGTTTTCCCCCTTCAGCGGGGAGCTGCATCAAATGGCGAAGGAAATCGCCGACAAGGAGCAAGCTCTCAACAGGGATATCGTCTTTGCAGAGATTGCGCATGCCACCGAGTCGCATACGGACAATATCAACCGCCGGGAGCATATCCGTGATTATGAAATCCCGGTGATGGTCATGTCTACGATGGATTCTTCGGCGCGCATAGATATTTCCGACCTGTATATTTCGGTCAACGACCGTACGCTGGTCCTGCGCTCCAAAAAGCTCAACGCCCTCGTAGTGCCCCGGCTGAGCTCGGCCTTCAATTACGTCCATGGGGAGCTGGCGGTATTCCGCTTCCTCTGTGATCTGCAGCAGCAGGGTATCAAGGTGAGCTTTCGTCTCGACCTGGAAGAAATGTTTCCGGATCTGTCCTTCTACCCGCGGATCGTCTATCGATCGGCCATTCTGTGCCTGGCCAAATGGCGGTTGTCCGCAAAAGACGTTTCGTTTCTCCGGGAGGCACCTGCTTCCGATTACTATTCTCATTTCAACAAGCTGGCGGATATCCTCGGGCTGCCGAACCACTTCGCGCTGGTCGAAAATGACAATCACCTGGTATTCGACCGAAGCTCGGAAGAAGACATTTTGCTTTTTCTCGATACGGTAAAAAACTATCAAAAAATTTCGCTTTCGGAGTATCTGCTGGAAGCGGGCGAGTCGCTGTTATCGGACAGGAAGGACAGCAGGCCGTTGATCTGCCAGTACATGGCGCCCCTTTTCCTGCGGGAAAATGTTTACGGGCCGTCGAGCAGCCGTGGATTCGACGAAAAGGATGTGGTGTCGCGGAGCTTCCTGCCGGGGACAGAATGGCTTTATTTTAAAATATATTGTCATCCTTCCTGGTCGAACGAGCTGCTGCAGGACATCCTGCTGCCTCTCCTGGATAAAGCGGTAAAATGGGATGCGATCGACAAATGGTTCTTTGTTCGTTACAACGACCCCAATTATCATATTCGTCTTCGGCTTCATATCAAGGGCAAATCTCCCGGCAACCTGATGTCCCTGTTCAGCAGCAAGCTGAAGAAGCTCCTCGACGAGGGCATTATAGAGCGTTATTATGTAGACACCTATATCCGGGAGCTGGAAAGATATACTCCTGCCCTGATGGCCGATGTGGAGACCTTTTTCTATTACAGCAGCCATCTGCTGCTATGGTACTTCAGATACTTTGCCCGCCGGACAGCGCTGTATCCATACCATCTCGATGTCATCGTGCTTTCCATCGACACCATTTTAGACGCGTTCTCGTTCAAGATCGAAGAACGGGTGGCGCTGTTCAAGACACTTTACGAGTCGATGCTGCAGGAGTTCGGTAACGGAAAAGAATTGAAGAAGAGCCTGGATAAAAAATATGCCTCTCTTCGAGGGGAAATAAACGCCCTCTGCGAGAATCCCTTCCTGCTAAAGAAGAGCAGGTTCCGCCAGCTCTGCGGCCAATTAAGGGATTCGGCTGCCCTGATAGCGGAGAAGCTGAGAAAAAAGCCGGTGACTTCAAAGGAAAAGCTGCTGTCGGACATGCTCCATATGCACCTGAACCGTGTCTTTACGGACAATCCGAGGAAGCAGGAGATGATCGTGTATTTCCTCCTGCACAAACACTATTCGGCGCTTTATTACAAGGCGAAATCAGGAGCCGGGTAGGCGCTTGGTCCGGATCATCTTATCCTTCAGATTCTGAAGGAAGGTATCCTTGTAGCTGACGCCGACGATGATTTCGTGCTTCTGCTTCAAATGAACCATATTGCCATCGAGGGCT
Source organism: Bacteroidota bacterium (assembly GCA_018267545.1). Taxonomy (GTDB): domain Bacteria; phylum Bacteroidota; class Bacteroidia; order Chitinophagales; family Chitinophagaceae; genus Puia. The sequence continues at coordinate 68,396 of JAFDYG010000444.1, read as the reverse complement.
ACTACCTTGTCGAGGTTGATGATGTACGATTTATGGATGCGCATGAACTGAGTGGGCGGGAGGTTTTCCTCCATTTCCTTCATGGTGATATAGGTAATGTATTGTCCGGTTTGGGTGTGGATGACCACATAGTTTTTCATCCCTTCGATAAAGATCACGTCGTCATAATCGAGCTTTACGATCTTTCCCTTCATTTCATACTGGATGAAAAAATGGTCCCGCCGTCCTCCGCTTTTTTCTTCCTGGCCAGCCCTGGCCTTATTGCTGTTCAGCCGGTTGATGCACTTGAGAAAGCGCTCGTATTGGATCGGCTTCAGCATATAGTCTACGGCGTTCTGCTCGAAGGCTCTTATCGCATATTTATCATAGGCCGTTACAAAAGCGATGGAAGTCTTATCCTGGAGCAGCTCGGCGAGGTCCAGGCCGCTGAGCTGGGGCATGTCCACGTCGATAAAGCTGATATCGGGATAGCCGTTGTCGCGGAAAATCTGTAAGGCCTCGAGTGGATTAGTCGAGGTCCCTGTCAATTGCAATCCAGGCGTCTGCTGGATATATTTCGCCAGCACTTCGATAGCATGTGGTTCATCGTCAATGATGTAGCAACTGATCATTTTGAGGTTAAGGTTTAAACTGAATCCGGAAAACACTTATTGCACGGGTGCAAAATCACGTATCGAAAATACCGAAATATGTCTTGGGAAAAACTTCATTGGTGTAAAAAATTTTGAACCCGTATAAATCACTGATAAATTGCCCGCATATAGATAACGTACATCCTTCGAATATATTCCTTGGCCAGGGAACAGGGCGGTAGCCGAAAACCCTTAAAAAAGAGTAAGCATTTTTTAAAATTCTTTTAAAACGACAACAATGAAAAAGCTCACATTAAACACTTCCAAAGTGTCCGACATGCTCACAAGAGAACAGCTGGCAAATAATTTTTGCAGCGATGTCGCCAGCGGCGTCGAAGCCGTCGGTGCATAATAATGCCAACCAGACTATCCGGTCTTTCCAAGGCGCCCCCGATCTTTATCTACTAAGGTCGCGGGCGTCATCTTTAAAACCAGCACCATGAATAATTCCCGAATTCTACCCGTATTTGCGGTGAACCTGAAAAGCAGGACGGACCGCCATCAGCATATCCGGCAGGTTTTCTCCGGCCGGCCCGAATTCGAATTGACCATTGTTCAGGCCGAAGAGCATACTACCGGCGCCATCGGTTTGTGGAATACCATCGTCAAGCTGATCTCGAAGGTCGAGCAGGCGGGCTATGAGTATATCATTCTTTGCGAGGACGATCACCAGTTCACCGAAGACTATTCGCCGGCGGCTCTTTTCGACCGGATTGACGAAGCCATTGCGCACGATGCCGACGTTTTGCTGGGTGGCCCCAGCTGGTTTAGCGGTGCGTTGCAGGTCTCCCCGGACCTTTTCTGGGTGGACAGATTTGCCGGTCTTCAGTTTACCGTACTATTCCGCAAGTTCTTTCCGAGGATTCTTCGCGCGGATTTTCGCCGGGGAGATGCGGCAGACTATAAAATCGCCGATCTCAGCGAGAATAAGTATTTCATCTATCCTTCCATCTCGACCCAGATCGAATTCGGCTATTCCGACGCCACTCCGACCAATAATGATCCCGGCCGTGTAGACAAGCTTTTCGATGTCAGCCGGAAATGCGCTAAAACTTTAGTAAACGTGCGCGATTATTACAGTAAAATGGGGCGGCCGGCTACAGGGGATGAAGAGGAAACATTCGAAAACATATCGATCCCCGCCTATATCATCCATCAACCGGGCAGGGCGGACCGGCTCGGGCATATCACGGGCGAGTTCAGCGGAAAAAAGGAATTCGACACCCGAATCATCGAGGCCAGTCCGCATCCGAACCTGGCCGTCTCTTTGTTTTCCTCGATCAAGCGCATTGCCGGTCTCGCTATTGCAAACGATGATGATGTTATCGCGATTTGTGAGGACGATCATCAGTTTACCGCGGAATATTCGCGCCATTCCTTTTTCCAAAGTATCATCGAGGCGTCGAATGCCGGGGCGGAAATGATCTCAGGCGGGGTCGGCAGGATAGACCAGCTGTTTCCGGTATCTCAGCGGTTCTTCTGGACAAGCGCGGTATGGCATCTGCAGTTTGTGGTGCTTTTCAAAAATGTCTTCCAGAAAATACTGGACGAGCCGATAGAGGGCATTGCCGAGGGAAAGGATATTTTTATGCAGCTGACCAGCCATAAAATGCTCCTGGATCCATTTATCTCGACGAAGAAGGATTTTGGAGACCCTCTTTACAATGTTCAGACGGACCAGCGTTCGATAACCGAGCAATTTTCGCGTTCTATAGTCCGGCTGGATACGATTCGAAAAAAGGCCGATCATCTGCAGATGGTGGGGTAAAGGTCTCTGGCGCCGTCAGGCTTCTTCTTCGGCGGCGAGCCGGATGCTCAGGTGCAGGTAAAAATGGGTTTCGTCATTGCGGATATCGATGCGGTAGTGGTCGCCGTATTCCTTTTCCAGGCGCTTTTTGATATTGGTCAACCCGATACCGTGGCTGGCGATATGGGTACGTTTCTTCTTTTTGTTTACGGTAAAAAGCTGTAAGCAGCCGTCTTCGTAGCTGATCGTGATCTTCCCGGCGTTTTCGGGCTCGGTCAGGTCTCCGTGCTTGAATACATTTTCGACAAAGACTACGATCAGCAGCGGGATAATCTTCACGTCGCTAAAATCTCCTTCCACCTCCACGTCGAGAAAGAGCTTGTTTTCGAATCTGATCTGGTTGATTCGGATCAGGTTCAAAATCTGTTCTATCTCTTTTTCCAGGCTGGTTTTTCCATCCGCCTCGGGTTCCCGCAGGGAATAGTTCATCAGGTCCGACAGCAGCACTACGGCTTCGGAGGCCTTGGTGGACGCCTGCTGCACGTTGTTATAAATAAAATTTAGGGTATTGAAGAGAAGGTGGGGGTTGATCTGGGCACGCAGGTATGCGTTTTCGGTTTCGACGAGGTTTCTTTCCAGCTTATTTTTTTGCGCCAGGTTGATCAGCTGCATCTTCTCCATTTCCAGCACGCGTTTCTGGTATTCCGAGGACCGGCTGACCAGCCAGTAGGCGGAGCTGAATGCGATAAAATAGATCCCCCGCCATAGTTGTCTCAGCATGGGCTGAAGGTCCTGAAGCGTATGCCCGGAGGGGAAGAAGCTCCACTGGTCGTTCGACAGCAGATTGATGAGGTTCATGAGAAAGAGGTATGCGAGCAGCTCCAGCACCAGCAGGAGCAGGAAAAGGGGAAAGGACCTCTTCCGTTTCCCAAAAGACAGGCGTAAGGTAAAGCCGGCGTGAAAGTAGAAGAGCCCGATATTGACTGCGTATGGCAGGAAGTATCCATAAAAAAAGCCTCCGCGCTTGCCGCTTACCACCATAATCACCACAAACATAGCCTCGTAGAAGATGAAGCAGGCCCATCCCAACAGGTGGTAAAAAACAGGATGGTTGCGGAATCGCTGGAAATAGGATTTGGTGTCTGAGGCCATGTCTCTAAAATAGCAAAATATGTATTGGGAAAGGCTGTATTGGTGTAAAAAATTTTGAACCCGTCCGATTGACTGATAATTTGCCAGTAAATACTAAAACAAGCAATCATGAATCACTCCACCAAAACACCGCTTATGCTCAAGACCAGGACCCTGTTTCTTTACCAGCACAGTGCTGCAAGCCGGTCCGGCGAAACGGGAGACACGACGACCATTACGTCCACTATGACGACGACCCTTCCCGTCACCGGCACCTCTTTCGTGACCGTCGGTGCGTTTGCGCAAAGGCCCCGGAATTGATCATACCCACCCTAACAACCATTCGCCATGAGCAGGGAAACGCAAAATAATCAATGGTACGCCTTGTATACCAGGCCTCGCTTTGAAAGGAAGATCCAGGCCGAGATCGGGTTGATGAACCACGAGTGTTACCTACCCATGCGAAATGTGGTCCATCAATGGAGTGACCGCATGAAAAAAGTCAGAGAGCCCCTGTTTGCCGGATACATCTTTGTCCGAACGAACCTTTGCAATAAAGCGGAATTGCTGCAAATCCAGGGTGTCATCCGTTTTGTCTGTTCCGACGGCAAGCCGGAAACAATACCGTTCCAGGAAATCGACCGGATAAAGCTGATCGAAGAGAATGGAAAAAATATTCAGGTCGAAGGCTTCTATCTCGCCGGGGACCATGTTATCGTCAAAAAAGGGGTATTCGAGGGACTGGAGGGTATCCTAATACGGCAAGTCAACCACCGGTCCCGTTTTCTAATTCGACTTCCCCTGTTGAAGCAGGCGATCTCCGTAGATATTTCCATGGATGATCTGCTAAGAATGAATTGATCCCGAAAGCAAAAACCCGTAGAATCATATTTTACCATACCTGCCACCGGCAACTCTGCGGCAGGCCGGAAGCCCATGGGTCGGAGAAATGGCCTGTGAGTTGAAGCAGCGAAGCTCTGCCCGGAAAGACAGGCGGCAGGCCGGAAAGACAGGCAGCAAAAATTCAATCCCCCATGTTCGTCAAAGAGATCAACGAAGTCAAAAAACTACTCGAAAACATGCGGTCCAACGGCCTGGTCACCGAATGGTCGCTTCCTTTTGAAAATCAATTAACGAGTCTGAGAACGGCCGTTTTTTTCCTGACCCCCACCGATACCGAAGTCGAAAAAAAGATATGGACCGAGCTCAACAAGTTCAACTATTTCAGCTTCCGGCTGAATTTCGAAAAAAGGATCTCACACTGTGAATACAGGGTCACCTTCAACAAGGAGGAAAAGATAAGGAACCTCCGCATACAGGAATAGATCGATTATCACACACCTAACTCTCATAAACTTTATGTATGAAAAAACTATCTCAGATCCTCGGTTTCAACAATAAAAAGAAGCCAAAGGTATCCCTCGACCAGTACAAGGAAAATATTCAGAAGGAAGGAGACGACAGTCTCATCGAGAACGACGAGCTGATCCTGGGAGGAGTTCTCGAAGGCCGTTCGCCGGATTTCGTGGACCTGACTCCCCGACTCACGCACCGCGGCATCAACTCCGAGCTCGACATGCTGCCGTAAATATTCCTAAACCTTACAACACTCGCCTATGCGCAGCCATGTATACCTGTGGTTCGCCCGGTATATCAAAAAATACTGGGACAAAGAATTGCTGCTTTTCCTATTGATAGCAGTCAGCAGCCTGGGTTCTCTCGCCTCTCCCTACATCCTGAAGCTCATTATCGACGATGTATTCCCGCACAAGGACTATCATCTGCTGATGAAGCTGCTGTCGACGTTGATCGTCCTGTATGTCGTCAGGATTCTCGCTACCTATTTCTTCGACTATCTATTTTCCTGGCTGAGCAGCAAGGTAGTCGGCGATATTCGCCGCGACCTGTTCAGCCATCTGCTCCATATGTCCCTGGCCTTCTACGACAAGAACAAGGTAGGCGAGATCGTGCACAAGATCAACAACGAGGTCAACATCATCGAAGGCACGCTTACCAGAAGCGTTATCCGCCTGTGCAACAACGTGGTCCTGCTGGTCGGTCTTGCTTTCCTGCTGGCCTGGCTCAATCTCAGCCTGTTTCTCGTGTCGCTGGTCGTATTTCCGTTTATCTTTGTTACCCTTCGATACTTTACACCCCTGATCCGTAAATCGTACGAGAAGGTGAGTGAAAAAGAGGGTGAGACCAACAATTTCTATACCGAGCGATTCAACTGCATACGTTTAATCAAGTCTTTCAACAGCTATGACTACGAAAACGAGAAGCTGAATGGAAGGATTGAAAATATCCGTCACGCGAAGCTGAAAAATACGATTTACTCTTCGCTGAACCGAAACATCGCCTCCTTCTTCATCGCGATGGGTCCGGTGCTGATCTTCGGCTGGGGAGGCTCGAAGGTGCTCGACGGAAGCATGACCCTGGGTGCGCTGGTCGCCTTCCTGCAATACATCAACCGGCTTTACAGTCCCAGCATGGACATGTTCTACCTGCACGACGAATTGATCAGGGCCGGTGTTTCCATGAAGCAGATAAAGGCGATTTTCGATGCCCGGACGGAACGCTGGGTACAGCCGGGCTCCAAAGTCATCGAACCGGTCGAACGGGTCCTGATTCACGGTCTCCACTTCAGCTATGAGAAAAAGAAGATTCTGAATGGCGTCGACCTGCAATTCGTCAAGGGGCGTTCCTATGCGCTGGTAGGCGCCAGCGGCTGCGGTAAATCCACGCTCATTTCTATTCTGACCAAATTTTACAAGCATTCGGAGGGGTCGATCCTGTACAACGACAACCCGGTGAATGAAATGAGCATCAGCGAATGGATGGAGTATATCACGGTCGTTCAGCAGCACAGCTATATCCTTCACGATACTATCCGGGAGAATATCGTGTACAACAACCGGTATGAAGGGCCGGAGGACATCGAGCCTATCCTGCGGCAGGTCGGCATACGGGATATTATTGCGAACATGGAAGCCGGTGATGGAACGATGATCGGAGACCGGGGCGCTACGCTTTCCGGCGGTCAGGCGCAGCGGGTGGCGCTTGCCAGGGCTTTCCTGAAAAAATCGGAGATCGTCATCCTGGACGAGGCGACCTCGGCGCTCGACTCGCAGAGCGAGGAAAAGATCATCCGGTTCGTAAAAGATATGTACCGGGACAAGATCAGCATCATTATCAGCCACCGCATCAGCGCCGTAAGGCAGGCCGACGAGATCATCGTCCTGGACAAGGGCCATATCATCGCGAAGGGCTCTCATGACTGGCTGGCGGCCAATTGCGAATATTATGTAAGGCTATTCGAGAACCAGATGGAAAGCACCTATCAGAGTGTTTCGGCCATCGCATAATAATACCATGATCCCCGATATTCATATCATCGAAGAGCACAACGAGGCCTTTTACGTCTGGTCGAAGGCGAGGCAAAACGGCCTGATCGACGCAGGCAGCTGCCTGCTGCATTTCGATGATCATGCAGATATGCGTTATCCTGCGCTGAATAGCAGCATTTACAGGCTACGGGAAGAGGGGGATCGTTTTCTCGAGCATTTCGTAAGGAAAGAGCTGCATATCGACAGCTTTATCGTGCCGGCGATTTATTCTGGTTTAGTGGGGCAGTATTGCTGGGTGCGGCAGGGGGTCGAAAAAACGCAGGTTCAGCCGATGGCGGTCCGGACGTTCAACAATGAGGGCAAGTATTTTCTGCCGGCGGCGGCGGGTACGGCGGGGAGCCGGCCGTTTACGCAGGTCAAGACCGGACCTGAGGGGTTCAATGATTTGGAGCTGCCGGCCGGGGGGTCATTTCTGCTGGATATCGACCTCGACTATTTCTCCTGCTGTGAGAACCCGTACATCTCCAATGAAATCGTGATCGAGATTACGCAGCAGGAATACGAAGAATTCAATACCAATCCCTACCATTATCTGCATTTCATCACGGCGCATGCCGAGGTGCAAACCTGGAACGGGTCATACTTCTATGTCCTCAACAGGATCGGGGAAACCTATCCCAGCAGGCGCGAGGTGACGGAAGCGGAAATAGTGCTGCGCATCAAAAAGCTGGTCAACGATCTGGCGAACCGGTCGATACAGCCGGCCGTGATTACGATCTGCCGCAGCCGTCATAGCGGATTTACGCCCCGGCATCAATGGGATTTTATAGAGGCGCATTTGCTTTCTGCTCTTTGCTGTCTATATCCCGCCCGCATCAGTCATATCGGTTCTCTGCTGCGCGGCAGCAGGGCGCCGTCCGAGAATATCTTTTTTAACCATTAAAAACAAACAACATGAACAAGCAACAGCTGAAAGAAGCGCTTGAAAAGAAGGCATTGGTTAAGCCCAATACCACTGAGGAGCGCCTTTCCAAAGAAGTGGAGTCTCTCTGCGATGGATTTACCTGCGGTACCTATGGCCTGAGCCGTCCTGCCGGCGACACGGGCAGCGATAACGACATCCTGGTATAATCAATTCCAACTCCAATGAGACAATCTGCTTTATCTTATTCTTTTCGCGCTACGCGCGTGGGATGCCTGATATCGCTGACGCTCTTCCTGGCCGTCTCCCGCATGCAGGCTCAACCCCTGGCCTTATACAAGGTGAGGGAAGTGAAAAAAGCCTTTACCATTGCGGGCGACGGCTCCCAGGAAACCGCCTTTTTCTTTCCGCATGCCGAGGAATTCGGCCCGCTGAAGAAAGGCTATGCGATCAAGGCGCCCGGATTAATTGCGTTGTCTGGGAAATTCAGCGGCGTTCCGACTTCGGAAACCGCTCTCTTTATCCGGCTGTATACGCGTAATATCAGCAAGGTCAGATTCGCCGGGGCGGGTACCGGTGGTGAAGAGAAAAAGCCACTGGAGATTTCCGTCAGCAAAGATGGGTACCAGATACCGGCCTTTCTAAAGGCCGAAAAGCTTCTGCCGTGGCTGGGCGACCCGGCGGCCCTGAGAATCAGCTATTCGCTGAGCGACAGCAGCCGTCCGTTTACGCTGGTTATCGGGGATCTTTGGATTGGGGAGGAACATATTGCGGACCGGCTGTCTCCTTCGGATATTTTTGTCCACGCGCCTTTCGCCAATGCGGCGCGTCAGACTTCGTGGCAATGGTCGCCTTTCGACTCGTATGGCGAGTGCGCCTATTTCCCCGCAGATCAGAAGGAAGAAAATTTCAAGGGCTCCATCTTTATCCAGGACACTACGCAAACGAGCAACCAGCTGTTGTCGGGGATACTTCCGTCGCTGCTCGATCACTATCCTTTCTATGCGACCAGGAAGGTCAGCAAGGACAGTATTCTGCGAAGCGCTTCGGCCTTCCTGCACAGGAACCAAAACCTTCCCCTCTGCCCCTTTATCGACTCGATCAATACATTTCTCTGGGCGTCGCTGCACGACCCGCATTTCTCCATCCGGGGCGCCTGCGACAACAGGAAAGCTCTGCGAACACCGCTGTACACCTATTATCTGAAAGGCCGCTACCGTATTGCCGGCATCTTCGACGACAGCCTGAAGAGCAGGGTATCCCTGGGTACGGAGCTGCTTGCCGTCGACGGGAAGGTCCTGGACACTGCCAGGGCCCGTGATATAAATGGACTGCTGAGAAGGCTTCCCGGCGAAAGGGTCAATATCACCGTGAGACATCCCGACGGGCGGGTCGAAGACCTTGCCTGGCAGGTAAAAGATAGATACAAAATCCCCGCGACATTCAGTCCCGGCAATCTCGACATGAAATTCATCGGTGATTCGATCTGCTACTACAGGATAGGCAAGATCAATATGGAACTTCCGCTGGACTTCGCGTCGAGACTGGATTCCGTCAATACCCGAAAAAAGCTGATCCTGGACCTCCGGGGAAACGGCGGAGGTGATTTCCTTGCCGGAGCGCAGTTTCTTTCCTACCTGATCGGCCGCAGCTATCATTATTTCGATTATGAGGATGTCCGAACGGGCAAGATCGATTCGGTGGTCATCAAGGCGAACGAAACGCCGTTCCACTACCGGTCCGATGGGAAGGTGGTCCTGCTGGTCGACGAAGCCACTGCCTGTATTGCGGAGCTGCTGGTCTATACGCTTCGCGCGCAGCGGAACAACGTGGTCGTTGTGGGGAGGGAGTCCACCCGTGGGGCGCTGGCCTTTATCTACGAGATCAACCTTCCCAAGGACAACGTCGTGATCGCCACGAACTGTCTCGACACCGGCAGGTTTCTGCTAGGGGGCCGTTCCATCGAAGAGAAGGGTATCGCACCCGATTTCAGGGTAGTGCTGGAGCAGGTAGACGACCTGCAGCCCTACCGTGACAAGGTGTTAACTACTGCTATTTCGAAATAGATATATTATCCATTTTTTTAACCATCAAAACAAATCAACATGAACAAGCAACAACTGAAAGAAGCGTTGGAGAAGAAGGCATTGGTAAAACCCAATACCACTGAAGAACGTCTTTCCAAGGAAGTAGAATCGCTCTGCGACGGCTTCTCCTGCGGCACTTACGGTCTCAGCCGTCCCGCCGGCGACACTGGTTCAGACAATGACATCCTGGTGTAAATCTCAATCGATAACAGGCAGGTGTCGCCTGCCTGTTATCCTCTCTTTTCAGCACTCATTAAAATATCCCTTCCATGCAACTGTTCAAGTCAAACCCGTATAATTTGCTGGTTCCGGTCCGGGAGACCGGTGAATTTCTCCTGTTCAACACGCTCACGGGCGGTATCGAATTATTCGACATAAAAGAAGGCAGCCTGCTTGCCGAGCTCTTCTGTCTGAAAGAATTTACCCAGGATAGTTTTTGCGAAAGGGATTACCTGTTCGAATATTTACAGGAGCGTGAATATATTCTCAACAGCGAGGTCGATATCATCGATGTCTTCGAGAAATATACGGAGAGAAACCAGTTCAAAAATTCGGGGACTATTTTCCTGACGGTAGGCACTACGATCACCTGCAATATGGGATGTCCGTACTGCTTCGAATTTGTAAAGCCGGCTCATACCCTCAAAGACGACCGGGTGAAGAAACATACCGTGGACTATATCGAGCAGATCATTCTGAATGCCGACCGGAAAATCCACAGTCTCAACGTGACGTGGTATGGAGGCGAGCCGCTGATCAATGTAAAGGCTATCCGCGACCTTACGAAGGGATTTTTCGAGCTCACGGCAAAGCACGGCGTGGATTACGACGCCAAGATCATCACCAACGGAATTTACCTGACCGAGGAGAACGTTCAAATGCTGATCGACTGCAAGGTCAGCAGCGCCCAGGTCACTATCGACGGTTCGCGGAAGGTCCATGACAAGAAGCGTCCCCTCAAGCAGAAAAACGGAGAAAACTATTTCAAGATCCTCCGGCACCTGTCCCTGCTGCCGGAAGGCATCAACATCAATGTTCGTATGAATGTCGACAAGGAGGTCGCCGAATCGGCGGAGCACCTGCTGGACGACCTCAACGCCTTCAAAATTTGGCCGCATAAGCACAAACAATTCAACTTCGACCCGGCGTGGCTGCGTTCCTACGAAGAGATCAAGCTAACCGACGATGAGAAGGAGACGCGCATGCACGTCGACGAGTTCTTCGAGTTCAAGCAGAATTTCAGGCTCAGCCTTCTGCGCAGGCTCAATGAATGGATCGCCAGGAGCGGCACCAAGCAGGCAAGGCTGAAATGGGACCTTCCGAAGTATCAGTCTACCTGTGCGACCTGGGCATCGCCCGTGAGCCTCGTGGTAGACCCGAATGGCTATATCCACAAGTGCTGGGAGACGATTCACGACGATACGAAGGCGCCCAGCTCGGTATTCGACCCCTACGACCCGTCGGTCTTCGCGTATTACAGCTCATTCAACCGCTACACCCACAATACGGTGTGCCGGCATTGCAAGTTCCTGCCCGTCTGCGACAAGATCTCGTGCTCGCACGAAGCGATCAAGAATACGGTGCCGCAGTGCACGGAATGGAAATATAAAACAGAAAGCTATGTCCGGGAACAGTATCTGAGGATGGTCACGCAGCCGGAGACCATCATCCGGCCGGCGGACGCCGCAGATGCCGTCAACACAGGACATTCAAATAAATAACCCATGAGAATAGGAGTCATAGATACAGGTGTGGACAGGACGCATCGCCGGCTCGCCAGCGCCAGCATCGGGGGAGTTGCGCTTCGCCGGAGCCAGGAGGGCGGGATCGTTGCGGACCCGGAAGACGTGTACAACGACGAGCTGCTGCACGGAACGGGAATTGTGTCGATCATTCTGCAGCACGCGCCCCAGTCGTCGATCTATGTGGTCAAGCTGACGCCGGATGGGGGGAGGGTTCCCGAGGATTTGCTGACGGCTGCGATTGCGCACCTCGTACGGCATACGGATGTGCGCATCATCAATATCAGCATGGGCATCAAGACGCGTAATCCGGGATTGGAGCTTCAGCAGGTCTGCGAGGAAGCCGCGGCGAAGGGAATCGTCGTGAATGCGGCGGCGTGGTATGTACACCATGAGCTTTGCTACCCGGCCGGGTTCGGCTCGGTTTATGGCGTCGGGCAGGGCGTTGCAAAGGATAAAAGCGACTTTCGGCTGCAGGAGGGACGGGTAACGGACATACTGGCCAAGGGCGGGTTTCAGCGTGTGGCCTGTCCGGGAAACCAGTTTCGCTTCAGCAATGGCACGAGCCTGGCGACCGCTCATTTCACCGGCATTATCGCGGCTGCTTTCGTCGCGGGCGGGTGGAGCACGAGGGAAGAGCTGGCGGGGTGGCTGCGGGAGCATTCCGACAACACGATTCTCAGCCTGACCCGGCACGACCAGCCCTACGACAAGAAGGCGGCCCGTGAAGAAAAGCCCACGGACGATCAGCTCTACGCCACGCTGCGTCCTTCACAGGACCGGCAGCGGATTGCCATCTTTCCCTTCGAGGAGAAAGAAATGAAGTCCCTGCTCGAGTTCAGCGACCGGCTGTCCTTCGACCTGTCGCTTGCCATCGGCTATCCCCGTGTAATCAAATCAAACCAGGCCCTGGACCTGATCCAGGAGAAGGGGCTTCCTTATACTCTCCAGCAGCTGACGGAGGAGGAGTACGACCGGTTCGACACATTGGTCGTCGGATATTTCCTCGACAAGCTCTCGGACTACAATTCGATCTATGGGCTGAACCTGCTGAGGGAATGTATCCGGCGTAATAAAAATTTTATCGTCTGGGACAAGGCGGTGTACGATATACTTCAGACCATAAAAAACGAGGTCAACCCGGGTTATAGCTCGGAAATCTTCTTTACGAGCTTCGACCGGGAAAAGCAGGACCTGCTGTACAGCTCGCAGGAATATACGGAGCTGAGGGTTCCGTCGCTTTGTGTGATCGGGACAAACAGCCGGCAGGGCAAGTTCACTACGCAGCTGACGATCAAAAAAATAATGGAGCAGCAGGGATATGCGGTGTCGCATCTGTCTACCGAGCCGCAGGGCATCCTGCTGGGGGCGGACCTTACGTTTCCGATCGGTCATAAGAACACGGTCTTTGTGGATGTGCGGGACTGGCATAAGACCCTCCGGCTTTTGCAGCAGGTTTTGGAACGAAAGAAAAAACCCGACCTGATCGTGACCGGCAGCCAGGGGGGGATCCTGCCGCTGCATCCCGTCAACGATTCCGGTGCGCCTGAGAAGCTTTGTTACGTAAAGGCCTTCTACCCCGATGCGCTGGTCTGTACGATCAGCCCGTATGACGAGCTGGGTTTCATCCAACGAACGACCGATGTGATTACCTCGTTCGTGGACACCAGGGTTTTGTTTTACGTGCTTACTCCCTGGCAGTATGAGTTTCATCACGGCAAGCAGTCGATCGTGTCATTCCGCAAGATCGGGGACGAGGAATACCAGGAAAGACTGGCCTTTTATAACCTGCACCTGCAGCGGCCGACGGTAAATATTTTAAACACGGAAGAATATCCGAGGATCCTTCGGCTGATCCAGGAGCGATTCTCCACAAATTAAACACCATGACCCAGCTTGATTCCCTGGTGGGAAGATTGAACAACATCACTATCGATAGCAGTCCCGGCCTGACGAAGGAGCGGTTCAACGAGATGTATGGATATCCCGGTCTGCCTGTACTTTTTACCCAGGCCTTCCGGGAGCTGCCTATCCGGGAAAAATGGACGCCGGGGTACCTGATGAATGCCCTGCCGGAGAAAGAAGCGGTGGAAGACAGCGCCGGGAATGGTAGGATGCTGTACCAGAACCTGGAGGATTACTTGCGGGAGGGGCCGGCCGGTTATTATTATAAGACGAGCCGGCATTGTGAGGGGGCTTTATCGGGGGATTGGGTCCCGCTGGATCTGTTCGACTGCTGGTATGCCGGAACCAAGGCGGGAACGCCGCGCGGCCGTCTCTCCTGGCTCTATGTCGGAAAGACGGGCAGCCAGTCGGAGCTTCACCGGGATATCTGGTGGACCAGCGCCTGGAACTATCTTGTCAGCGGTCTGAAGGTCTGGTTTATCTACCCGCCGGTGTACAATGATTTTATAAAGGAGGATATGGATGCTTTTTGTGTTAAGAAAATTCTCGAAAATCCGGATGCGGCGGCGGAGATGACGTATCGGCCGCTGATTTGCGTCCAGCGGCCGGGCGACCTCATCTTTATCCCCGGTCATTATTATCACGGCGTCTACAATATCGCCGACAGTATTTCCCTGACGGAAAACTTCGTCAACGAGACGAATTACGACCTGGTTCGAACCTGGTTCCGTTCGCGGGGTAACCGGAAGAACATCAATAGTATCGAGGCCATCGTCAAAGAGGGCTTCTCCAATAATGCTTTCACCACTAAAACCTACGGTCATGGACACGAGAATTGAAAATGTCGACGGGAAGAACATCTATATCATCGATAATGTATTCTCCCCCGATGAAATCGAGGCCTTTCACGAATATGTCAGCGGGCTTTCTTTCAGGAAGCGTGAAAAAAGCACTTCTTATGACGAGTTCCCGATTTTCAGCACCGACTTTGTCCCCGATCGTTTCGAGGAAGAGACGTATGTCGGGGTCAAGGCCAGGGAGCTGATGAATGAATTCATTACGAATGCCGACGGCTATAAGCTCTTCAGGGCCTATGTGAACCTGTCGAACTACGGGGATGTGGAATATCCGCACTACGACTGTCCGGCGGACCGCAACGATATAACGGTATTGTATTACGTGAACAAAAGCTGGCACTACAAATTCGGCGGCGAGACCATGTTCTACTCTCAAAAGGACTCGCGGGTTGCGGTGTTGCCGACTCCGGGGCGGTTTGTCATCTTCCCGGGCAATATCGAGCATCTGGGCAGCATCGCCACGAGGGTGTGCCGGGAACCCAGGCTTAGCCTGGCATTGAAATACTTCAACACAATAAACTAGCTCTATGAATATCGAACAAAAGGTAGAACAGATCCTGCGCGATCTTACGGACAACGAGTACCGCGAGCTGTTCGCCCTGTGCGTGACTGCCGACGAAAAGCTGCAGCTGCTGCCTTCAGAGTCGCTGCTGGCGCTCATGTTCATCACGGCCCTGGAGGACGAATTCGGTATCAGCTTCGACGACGATGTCCTCGATATCGACTTCTTCAGCAGTATGAACCTGGTCGTCGACAGAATCAACCATACACTAAACCAGACAGTATGAAACAATTAATGCTTTTACTTACTGCAAGCCTGCTGTGCATGACGGTAGGGGCACAGTCGGACATCCGGGGGCATATCCGGGACGAGAAGGGAAAAGATGTCCCCGACGCCACCGTGGTGCTGCGGAGCCTTCCCGATTCGACGCTTGCAAAAGGCGCCGCTACGGGTGAAAAGGGTGCATTCGTGCTCGAAAAGGTAGCAAGAGGGAAGTATGTCCTGCGGGTATCCTGTGTGGGAATGGAAGAGTATAGTGTCAACCTGGCTATCGACTCCGCAGAAGTGGCGCTGGAGGAGATCGTCCTGTATCCGAAAAGCAAGGGCCTGGAGCAGGTCACGGTTACGGCAAGGAAGCCACTGATCACGCGGCAGGCGGGCAAGATGGTATTGAATATAGAAAGCAGCGTCTACAACAAAGGGGAAAACAGCTATCGACTGTTCAATGTCATTCCGGGTGTGCAGGCCGACGGTTCCGGAAATATGCAGTTCAGGGGGCAGGAGCAGGTAGTGGTCTATGTAGACGGCAGGAAGGTTCAGTTTCGCGGGCGTCAGCTGATGGACTATTTGCGGTCTATTCCTTCCGAGTCTATCAAGAGCTTCGAGGTGAGCACCGTCCCGGGGGCCGAATTCGAAGCGGGGGGGTCGGGTATCGTGGTCAACATCATGCTGAAAGAAAATTATAAATTCGGACTAACGGGGACGGTCTACTCGACCTACGAGCAGACGCGTTATGCGGGTTTTACGAATGGGTACCAGCTGAACTACAGGGTCGGGAAGTTCAAGTTCGAGAACAGCTATAGCATTATTGCCGGAAAGGGCTTTTCCGACAATACCGAGGACCAGACCTTTAAGAATCAGCCGTTGTATTTCGGCCAGGTAGAGCGGGGAAGGGAGCGGGTAACGCTGCAGCGGGGCAAGCTGGGGGTCGATTATATATTGTCCAATACACAGGTAATCGGGGGAGACTATGAGCTGACCTATTGGGATGGGCATACTTACGGGTCGGCCAATACGGTGGTCAAGAAAGCGGCGGATGCAGCGGTCGATTCGAGCTTCACCACGGATAACAACAAGACGATGCGGCTGACGAACCAGATGGCCAACCTGTTTTACCGCAACAGGCTCGATTCGCTTGGGAGCAAGCTGGTGGTTGGGTATAGCTACGTCGGCTACAACAACAAGGTAACGTCCGATATATATAGTGAATTCTTTCTTGCCGACAAGTCGCCGTCCCGGTCTCCGCTGGATATTACTATCCGAAATCCTTTGCAAATCGATATCCATACGGGATATCTCGATCTGACAAAGGAGTACCGGAGCGGATACGAGCTGAAGATGGGCGGCAGGATCCAACATTCGGAGACGGATAACCATATCTTTTATTATATGGGGCAGCCCAGTGGTTTGAAAACGCTCGACTCGAGCCGGACGAGCGATTTTTTATACAAGGAGAATATATTGGGGTTGTATACGAGTCTTGCAAAGGATTGGGGGAAATGGAGCGTGAATGCCGGTGTGCGTTATGAACGGTCGGATTATACGGGTACTTCTTTTCTCAGTCATGACTTCATCGAGAATAAGCGGTGGAACCTGTTTCCTTCGGTATTCGTGCAAAACAAGCTCAATGCGAACAACCTGTTGAGCTTTTCGTATGGACGCCGGATCAACCGGCCGTCGTACCAGGTGCTAAATCCGTTCCAGGATGTGGAAGACCCTTATTTTATCAACAGGGGCAATCCATCGCTGGTTCCTTATTTTTCCAACAATTACGAGCTGAGCTGGATGCTGGCGTCGAAATACAATTTTACCCTTTCGCATCAGTCGATCAAGGGGATCATCAACAATATCTATGAAACCGCGGATGGCAGCAATGTGATCGTCTCTACTTACGGTAATGTCAATGACCAAAAAGACTATGGTCTTTCTCTCAGCTTCCCGGTCGACGTGACGAAGTGGTGGCAGGTCAGCACGTATGCCTATGCCGGGTATACGTCTATCCGGCGCAACGATATGGGAGGGCTTACGCGGGAGAAGGTACATACGTATCTGCAGCTGAACAACCGTTTTAGTCTTCCGGGGAAATATTTCGTGGAGGTGTATGGGAACTGGCTGTATAATTCATTTTATAGCGTCTATGACCTGGGGCCACAGGCGATTATTAATCTCTCCGTCAAGAAATCGTTTTTTGGCGACCGGCTGACCTGTACGGTGGGTGCGGACGACCCATTCAATATCAAGCGGATCAATATCAATATCAACGAGGCGCAGTTCGACCGGGTGCTGCATAATTATCTGCCGATTCGAAAGCTGTCGGTCGGGTTGTCTTATAATATCCAAAAAGGAAAGAAGAAAACGACGCGGGAGTATATCAATACCCGTAACGACGATGCTATCGAACGACTCAGCAAATAACCAGTCATGTTTAAGCTTTCGGTCTATAGTGAAATGATTCCTGGCGGGGTGTTTTCGTACGCCACGGGCGGGTTTGTCGGGCTGCGGCAGGATGAGATCGAACGGGTCGTACGGGTGGAGATGGAGGGGCTGCCGGTTTCTGTGCGGAAGCAGCTTATGGCGAATGAGGTGATTGTTCCTTTGGCGGTCGATGAGGCGGCTCTCACGGAAGAGCGGCTGCTGGCGAAGGATAAGCTGACGGTGCTGGTCAGGGGGGAAGGTGTGGATTTTTGGGGGGATGTGGGAGAGGTGGTGCGGCGGAATCAAATTAGTCAGGTTTCTGTTGTTTTTATAAATCGGGAGAGAGGTGAAGTGCCGGAGCTGGGGGTGAAAGAGATACGGTTCTTTGTGGTGGAGGATGAGCGGGAGCCGGGGGTGTTGTATTTGTCGGCTTTGAAGGGTGATGGGTCGAGGGAGCTGCTGCTTCGGCAGGTTGGACCGAGGAGGATGAAATATTCGGGGCAGGCTTCGACGATCGTGTCGGATTATCGGTATGGGAAGGAATTGCCGCTGTCGGGTTTGGTGGTGGATAGCGGGTTGATGGGCGGGGACTGGCGGCTGCATGAGAAGTGCAGGTCGTGCAGGATGCTGGCGAGCTGTGGGGGGTATGGTGAGCAGGCGGTTGTGCGGTGTCCGGCGTTTGCGGGGGAGGCGGGTGAGGCGGTTTCGGTGGGGTCGAGCGCGGGTGTGAGCAATAGTCTTACGCTAAACGAATCGATCGGCGGGCTTTTCGATCAGATGGTTGCGGTCAATGCTTCTGCGGGGGAAATCGTATTGCTCGACTATCTCGCGTACGAATATCATAAGGCGTTTCATTTCTCGAGGACGGGGCGGGTGCGGCTGGCGGCTGCAATTTTCGGGCAGATGGATGCTGTTGCGGATAGGATGGATGGGCGGGGTTTCGCGTGGAAGTGGATTCAAACACATGCCGCTTCTACCAAGTCTTATCTGGCCTTCAAGACGGGCGGTCACAAAAAGGCTATCGCTATTACGGAAGAAGCTATCGGATATGCGGTGAGCCTGCTCTCCTACCCTTCTTCGCCGGTGATGACGCTTTTTATTTCGCAGATGCTGCTGAACAAGGCCAAGGTGCTGCTTACGGTAAAAGATTATGCGGGCTGGGAGGAGGTAATGCTCTCCAATATCCACTACCTGGCCAACCTGGAGGCTCCGGCCGAATGCAGCGGGATGGACATGGCGGCTTTTGGAGGTCTCGATGTGGGGCTGCGTCACTGGATGCTGATGGAGGTGATCGGGCAGGTGCTCAAATTCAATTTGACGAACCGGCATTTGACTCACGGCGACCGGCTCATAGCCAGGATCAGCGCCAATCGGGAAGATGCGCTTTTCGACGAGCAGCTCAGGCAATGGGTGCGGCTTCTTCGGGCTGTGGAGCGGCGGGACGAAGGTTTTGTATCGGCTTGCCTGCCGGCCTTTATGGCGTCCCGTAATCCGGGGGTTGGGATTGGCGCTCTTCAGGGATATGTGAAGACGAGGGCGCGAAAAATGATAAAACTATCAATATGAATAAGTACATCGTTTTTCTTTCGTTGGTCCTTGTTTCGTGTGCGGCTACGCGGGAATGGAAAAGCAACGATACGGCGCAGGGTTCGAGCGCGTCTTTTGCCTTGTTCAATGGCCGTGCGGAGTACCCGGTTTCCGGCAGCACGAATAGTCGCTTCTATGTGAAGTTCGACGTAGGAGTGGAGAAGGGGTCGCTTGGTGTTATCCTGCAATCGGCGACGGGTGTTGTAAAGGATACTACGATTTCTTCGGGATGGACGGACTCGCTGGTTATCGATAATCCCGGTCGGCAGGGGTACAAGGTTAAGCTGCGGGGGCAGCAGGCGGCGGGGCATTTTACTGTCCGCTCGGGTGGGTTATAAATCAACTTAAAAACAAAAACATATGAAAAAGAAGAAGAAAAAACCATCGCTTACGCCAAAAGGCAAAAAAGACAAGAAAAAAGGTTTGGACGCGCTGAAGGACAAGAATTTTCACCTGGATGATGAAGACAATGACAAGATTCGAGGCGGGTTTATCGAGTATGGCGGCGGCGGAGTCGGTGGTCCCGGAGGCAGCCAGGGTCCGGAGGGCGGAAGCAAATGACAAGTGCGATATGCACGTCGCTGGTGCTGAAAGTGGCTAGCCGTTGTAATCTTAACTGCACGTATTGTTATATGTATAATGCGGGGGATACCACCTACCTGCATCAGCCAAAGGTTATGGCCCGGCAGACGGTAGAAGCCGTGTGCCGGGCGGCTGGCGAGCACTGTCGTCGTCATGGGCTGCGGGAATTCGAATTTGTCTTTCACGGCGGGGAGCCGCTGCTGGCGGGGCATGCTTTCTACCGGGATTTTATCCGGGTGGCGGCGGGGTCTTTTGACCCGGGGGTACGGGTACGATACTCTATGCAAACCAATGGTGTGCTGCTCGACGAGTCCTGGTGCGGGTTGTTGGGTTCGCTGGGGATTTCTGTCGGGATAAGTCTCGATGGGGATCGGGAAACGAACGATCTGCACCGGAGGGATCACAGCGGGCGGGGTTCTTATGACTGGGTGGTGAGGGGGATCCGGGAGGTTCAGCGGGATCCTGTGCTCAGCCGCAGCCTGGGGGTGCTTTGTGTGGTGGATGTTGGTTCCAGCGCGGGTGATATTTATGAGAATATAAAGGCATTGGGTATACGACAGTTCAATGTGCTGTTGCCTTATGGGACGTATGATGCGTTGCCGGAAGGGGTGGTGAAGGGGTCGCCGCCGGAGGGAGTGGGGGCGGCTGCGACGCTGTATGCGGACTGGTTGATCGGCTTGTTCGATCGGTGGTTCGAGGATGAACGGCGCCCTGCGATCCCGCTTTTTTCGAGGGTGATGGGATTATTGCTTGGGTTGGGCAGCGAGTTCGATTATTTCGGACGGGGTGACATTCAATATCTAGTCGTCGAGACGGATGGGAGCATCGAGCCTTCGGGTGCACTGAAGGTTTGCGGGAATGGGTTTACGAAGGCGGGTATGCGTATCGGCGTGCATGGCCTGGATGATGCTTTGGCGACTCCGTTAATCCGTCGCTATCATCGAAGTCACCGACGATTGCCGGACAAGTGCCGGCGGTGTCCGATTAAATCCATCTGCGGCGGGGGGCATCTGCCTACCCGGTATAGCAGGGAGAGGGGTTTCGACAACCCGTCCTTCTATTGCCTGGATTATATGAAACTGATAACCTATATAAGAAGCCGTCTTTGGGAGGTTCTTCCCGCGTCCGTTACGGGGAAGCTACTCCCGGTCACCTATGAGGAAATGAAAAACTTTCATACAGATTATCACTCGTCAAGAAAGGTTTATGAAGCATAAATATCCGTTCTTCCGGCAATTGGACTACATGGACTGCGGGCCGACCTGTCTCAAAATGGTTGCGGCCTGCTATGGCAAGGACTATTCGCTGGACTATCTACGCTCGCACTCCTATATTACCCGGTCGGGGGTGAATTTTCTCGGCATGAGCGAGGCTGCCGAAAAGATCGGCATGAAGACGTTGTCGGTGAAGCTGACGTATGAGCAGCTTACTACCGAGGCTCCGTTGCCGTGCATACTGCATTGGAACCAACAGCACTTTGTCGTTTTGTATGCGGTAAGGAACAGCCGTTTCGGGTTCCTGTATAAGAAACCCCCGGTTCGGCTGGTGGTGGCGGACCCGGGTCACGACCTCGTGGTCATCGATGAAGAAACCTTTAAAAAATGCTGGCTGCAGTCGGGTGATTCGAAGGGGATTGCCTTACTGGCGGAGCCGACTCCATCCTTTTATGAAAAGGAGGAAGAAAGGGGGGCGGAGAAGAGCAGCTACCGTTTCCTATTCACCTATCTGCGTCCTTATAAGAGATATATCGTACAGGTGCTGCTGGCGATGGTCTTTGGCAGCTTACTTTCTCTGATTTTTCCCTTTATGACGCAAAGCGTCGTGGATTATGGCATCCATAAACATAATTTTCATTTTATCCACCTGATTCTTGTTTCCCAGCTCCTGCTGTTTCTGGGGGGTACGTTTGTCGATATTCTGCGAAACTGGATATTGCTGCATATCAATACCAGGGTGAGTGTGAACATGATCTCCAATTTTCTTATCAAGATCATGAAGCTGCCGCTCAGCTTTTTCGAGAGCAAGAATGTGGGGGACCTGACGCAGCGGATCAATGACCACCACCGGATCGAATCGTTTTTGACGGGGTCTACGCTGGATACGATGTTTTCGCTGATCAACCTGCTGGTCTTCTCGGCGATTTTGTGGTTATATAATGGGGTGATTTTTTCAATTTTTATCGCGGGGAGCCTGATCTCGGTATCCTGGGTGCTGCTGTTCCTCAAGGGTAGGAAGAACATCGACTATATGCGTTTCCAGCAGATGCGGGAAAATCAAAATACGATTTATGAGCTTATTACGGGCATGCAGGAAATCAAGCTGAACAATTGCGAGCGGTCCAGGCGGTGGGAATGGGAGCGGATACAGGCCAAGCTGTTTCGGGTCAATATAAAAGGGCTTGCGCTCGAGCAGTACCAGACCGTCGGGGCGTCTTTCGTCACGCAGCTGAAAAATATTTTGATCTCCTATGTGGCGGCGTCTGCGGTCATTCATAACTCGATGACGCTGGGGATCATGCTGAGCATCTCTTATATGGTGGGACAAATGAATGCGCCGCTCAGCCAGCTGATCTCCTTTATACGGAGCATGCAGGATGCGAAGATGAGCCTGAACCGGCTCAGCGAGATTCATGCCCGCAGCGATGAGGAGCTGAATGAAGATGCTTCGCCGGGAAATGCGGGCTATTATGGCGAGCTATTAAATCATTGTACGCGTGACCTGGTCAAGGAACAGGAAAAGGGCATCCGGTTCAACAATGTCTCCTTCCGATACGGCAGCTCGAAGTCGCCGCTGGTCCTGGACAATATCAACCTTTATATTCCCGAAGGCAAGACGACGGCGATCGTCGGTTCGAGCGGCAGCGGGAAGACGACGCTGCTCAAGCTCCTGCTGAAAATTTACGAGCCATCGTCCGGGAGCATTAGCGTGGACTGCGCAGATTTGCAGAATTTCAGCCATACCTACTGGCGGAAAAGCTGTGGAACGGTGATGCAGGACGGATATATATTTTCCGACACGATCCTGCGAAACATTGCCGTGGATGGAGACAATATCGACGAAAAAAGATTGATGGAAGCCATCCGCATTTCCAATCTGCAGGACGTGCTTAAAAAAATGCCCCTGGGGCTCAATACCAAGATCGGCAGCACGGGCGCCGGGTTGAGCGGGGGGCAGAAACAGCGGATTTTCATCGCCCGCACCGTATACAGGAATCCGCATTATATTTTCTTCGACGAGGCTACGAGCGCGCTCGACGCCAACAACGAACGGACGATCCTGCGGAACCTGGACCTTTTCCTGCAGTCGAAAACTACGGTCGTCATCGCCCACCGGCTCAGCACGGTCAAGAATGCGGACCAGATCATCGTGCTGGAAAACGGCCGGATCAAGGAAACGGGTACTCACCAGGAGCTGATCGCTCTCAGGGGCGATTATTATGAGCTCGTCAAAAACCAGCTGGAGCTGGAAGCCGCCTAACTGGGGCTGAAAGCCGACTGCCTAAAATATCCCATATGCCAATCGCCGCTCATCAATACAATCAACATCAAGACACCCAGTTCATCATTGGGATTATTCCTCCGTGGATCGTGCGCTGGGGCGTTCTGCTGCTGTTTTTTCTCCTTTCTATTCTTGTCGTTTGCGCGTTGATCATCCGGTTCCCGGATGTTCTGACCAGCCGGGTGATCGTGGCCAGCAGGAGTCAGCCGTATAAGATCAGCTGGTATCGGAACGGTCCGCAGGTCCATAAGCTCTTCGTCCGGCAGAACCAGATGGTGCATGTGGGGGATACGCTTCTAAGCGAGCTCAACCTTGCGGACAGCGCCCTGAATACGCAGGTTAGCCCGTTGGACGGAAAAATTCTGCTGACCCATGGTACGATAGACA
The DNA here is from genome assembly GCA_018267545.1 of Bacteroidota bacterium. GTDB lineage: Bacteria > Bacteroidota > Bacteroidia > Chitinophagales > Chitinophagaceae > Puia. The sequence continues at coordinate 44,776 of JAFDYG010000444.1, read as the reverse complement.
ATCCGCAGCGGTCGATCCTGATGATCGAGCCTCCGGATTCTTCCTACGATATATATGTAGATCTACCGGCCAAGGGGCTGGGCAATGTGCGCAATGGGCAGACGGTGCTGATTGCGATGGACGCTTTTCCCGAGGCGGAGTATGGCAGGTTGCGGGGGCGGATATCTTCTCTGATCCCGATGGGGTATGAAGGCGGTATGCGTGCGGAGGTGAAGCTCACGGACGGGATGGTTACTACGGAAGGCAAGGAGCTTCTGCTGCAGCGATTCAACCAGGGGTCTGCGGAGGTTATTCTTACGGACAAGAACCTGCTTCAACGCATTTTCGGAAATGTGCTGCCTAACGACAATTCCAATCACGCAACCATAAAATAATCCGGCATGAATCGTCCGACCTGCGCCCGTCATGTAAACAGCATTTTAATTCTTAGCGACCTGTACGATCTTATTCACTGGAATCATCTGCAGGAAAAGCATCTGAAGTCGCTATACAATATCTATTGGGTATTGCAGCAGCTATATCCCGATGCATCGATTGCGATCAATGACCGGAGCGGTATCGATTATGGCGGGCTCTGGGGAGCGGGGGGCGGTGAATTGCAGGCTTGTGTTACGAGGATGGAGCCGGAGGGAATCGATTGGGGGGCGTATCAAATTGTTCTTTGTCAGCCGTGGATGGAGGTTCGCTTGCGGGATTGGATGGAGGGGCGGGTGAGGGATTGGATTGGGCGGGCTGCGCCGGCGGTGTTTCGGATCGATGAAAGGGGAAGCAAGGGCATCTTTCCTTCGGTGTATGAATTGATAAGCCGGCTTCCTGATGGGGATTTCGATTATATCCGCGACAGGGGCCGTGAGCTTTGGCCGCATTTTCTGGGTTTGGATCGGGACAGGCAGCAGGCTGCTTACCCGCGGGTCCTGGAGGAGATCAGGCGTGTCAATAGCGGGTTAGCGGGAAGGGCTATTCGAAGTATTTTGGTTCTCGACGACCATTACCGCAAGTTTTTTCTTGGCGATGCCTGTTTCTGGTTTTTATACAATACCAAGAGGACGCTGCATAAGATCAGCACGGATGCGCGGTGCAGGATCAATTGCGACAATGAAAAGGTCTATGGGAGGCTGGCCGAGATGTTCCGGGGATCCTTTGGCCCGAATACTGAATTCACGTGTACGGCATGGGGAGGAATAGATTTCGGAAGCTATGATCTTGTCCTCTGTCATCCGGATTCGATCTTGAAGCTGTTGTGTCACCTGGAGCGGTATTATCCGGACGGGCTCCCGGGGACTATGGTGTATCACTATGATCATATGATGGATGCCAGGAACGTGGGCGATCCCTATCAATGGAACTATCGTCTTCTGGCGAAGTCTGTTGTCCCCAGGGAGCGGGTACATGTGCGGCAGTATGGGCTGGCGCTTGCCGACAAGGAGATCATTCTGGGTGAAGACGAGCGTGGATGGGCAGACCGCTGGCTGGAAGAGCAGGGTGTCCGGCCGGGGGAGAAGGTTGCTATTCTTATCGAAGGGGCGTCGACCGATAATAAGCTGCTGGCGGCCGATGTGTTTTTGGGATTGATGGGGTGGCTGCTGGGGGATCCTGAGATGAAAATTCTGCTGTATGATGAGATGGGAAGCGGCAAAGCGGGCAGGCTGGTGGAACTGTATGGGGAAGCGTTTGCCGGGCGAATTATCGTGGCGACTTCTCTGGGGCTTCGCAAAGACATGTGTCTGCTGGGAAGCAGCTATGTCAGGTCGGTAATCGGACCCTGTACGGGCATGCTGCACCTTGCCAACAGCATCTATACCTACCTGCTGAATCACGGCCATCTTACAAAGACGGAGCTGCCGCTGCTCATGGTTTACACCGGGAGGCTCAACGATCTGAATCCGGACTACAATGCCAGCCACTGGTGGATTGGCAGCCTGGTAAAGTGCGCCATTATCTCGAAAGGCGAAAACGGTGAAAAGTCGATTCGAAAGCTGGGACAGTGTCCGACGGCGACGGAGGAGTACAGGCGTGTGACTTTGCCGGTTTCCGAATTTACCGTTCCGCTATTGACCGACTTCATCAAACAAATCATATGAAAGCTGCAAGCTACTACGATGTTTTTACCGCCTGCGTTCGCCTATATCATCTCGTCGACGATGTGAATCAACGGCTGTCGTGTCCTTACTCCGAGGGGTCGTTCGAGGAAAAGCTGTTCCGCAAATGTGAGATAGACACGGTTCAATGGCATTTGGAAGATCTTATCCGGGATCCGGGGATCGATCCATGCGAAGCATTAGGGATCAAGCGGCGGATTGACGAGCTCAACCAGCGAAGGACGGATTGCGTGGAGGAGATCGACGATTATTTCGTGTCGATGTACCGGGACCGGCCGGTGCAAAGCGGGGCCAGGCATAATACGGAGAGCATCGGCTGGGCCATCGACCGGCTGTCGATTCTTTCGTTGAAGATCTATCATATCGAAGCGGAGCTGAGGAGGCATTCGGCGTCGGAGGGTCATCGCGCTGCTTGTGTTTCACGGCGGGCGCTGCTGTGCCGTCAACTGGACGATCTGCTTCAGTCGATCGACTGGCTGGACGATGATCTCGCCGCCGGCGTCAAAAAGATCAAAACCTACCGACAAGTCAAAATGTACAATGATCCGGAGCTAAATCCGGTGCTGTACGGTCAACGTGAAGCTCAACTATAGCATATGGGACAAACTACTTGTTATTATGAGCCCAGTCCCCGCCAGCGGCAGGACTGGGAATCGGACAGCTATTTTACCAAGCTGACGGAGAAAGAGTTTCTTTTCGAGAGCTGGGAGCTCGATGCGCTCGATGTAGATCTATTGGAAGAGGCGGTGATGTGGCTGGTGGGACGGCATGAGAGCTTGAGGGCGCATTTTCCGTTGGTGGAGGAGAAGGTTTGGCTGGTGCTGCATCCGGTGGATAGGGGGTTGTTTCGGGTGAGGGTTACGGAGGTCGGGGGGGAAGAGATGGAACGGAGGCTGTTCTTCGACAACCTGGCGGTCGTGTGCGATTTGAAACGGGGGCCTTTGTTCCGGGTCTATGCGGTAAAAATGCCTGACGGAAGGTACAAGGTGACTTTTATCATTCATCATATTATCAGCGATGCGTGGTCGGTGTGGGTTATTCGCCAGGAGCTGAAGGGGTATTACGAGGGTTCTCTGCGGGATGAGCTGTCGCCGGCGCCGAGAATCACCAATTATTGCCGGGAGGTGAACGGGGAGACGGAGCGGCATCGGCTTTATTGGCAGCAGCAGCTAAAGCCTTTTGTCCCGGGGTATGCGGAGCGGATGTGGAATGGGATTCTTTCGAAGGCGGCCATTGCGGGAGGTGTTTCGGAGACGTATGGTCAGCTGTTGAAGAGGCTCAGTACGTCGCCGGCGAGCTGTTATAATATGGCGATCGGGGCGCCGCTTGTAGACGAGCTGCGGGACTTTGCGCGTCATCGGAGGGTCAGCCTGAGGAATGTTCTTTACCTGGGTTTGTACAGGGCTTATCAAAAGTGTTTTGGGGTCGATTCGGTTTTATTTGCTTCGCCGGTGGCGGATAGATTTCATCCGAAGTATAAAGACCTGATCGGGAATCTGACTGCGGGAATCTATCTGCCGCTAGAGATGGGGGGTGGGTCAATGGGTGTGGGGGCGACGGGTGTTGGGGTGATGGGGGTTGGGGTGATGGGTGTTGGGTCGATGGGGGGTGGGTCAATGGGGGGTGGGTCGATGGGTGTGGGGGCGACGGCGGAAGAATGTCTGGCGGCGATCAGCTCGGCCTTTATGAAGGCCTGCCGTCATTTGATCTTCAACCATGACGACTTCAGCCTGGATGGGGCGGCGTTGCGGATGAGCTGCAATTGCTTTGTCAACTTCGAGCCTTCTCGTGATCCTTCGGAAACGCTGCCGGAAGTGAGTGTGGGGCATGCCCGGCATAATACGTCCTTTTATGCGCTGGCTTGTAATATCAAAGAATTTGTCAACGGGTTGACGTTTATGTGGACGTACAAGGAACGGATGCATGGTCCTGCGGATGTGGAGAAGCTGGCAGCGTATTTCCGGGCCGAGCTGAGGGAGATGGCTCTCGATTACAAAAAATACGGAGCATGAAAAACAGCATTGCAAGAACGCTAACCTGGATTCATCGTCCTGCGGATTCGGAGAAAGGGGTCGTGTTGGAGAAAAGGGTTGCCTTGGAGAAAAGGGTCGCGTTGCTGGTCCCTTTGTATAACGAGAAGACGCATTGTAATATCCTTGACCGGCTCTATTATTACGATTCGATGGCCCGGAAGTATCGGGACTGGCTGGACCTGATTTTGATCGACGATGGGTCGAGTGACGGGAGTTTGGGTTCGATACAGCATTTTGTCGCAGAAAGAAAGTCTCCGCTGCTGCTGGCTGCGATCTTTCCCAATGCCAGGAAGGTGGGGGCCTTATTTGCTACGGCGCTCAATATTTCTCATGAATGGGTGGTCACTTCGGATTTCGATACCGACCTCTATGGTCTCGAGGAGCTGCGTCGTTATCTGCCGCTTATGCGTGACCCTTCGGTGATGGGGGGCTACTTCCGGATGTTGCCGTTCGAAGGTGAGGGGCCGATCTTTTTGTTTCAGCAGCTGGAATATACTTTTTTAAGGGGGCTGTACCGGTGGCACCGGAAAGACCAAAGCGTGCGGGTGATGCCTGGTGCGGGCTCGTGCTACAAACGGGAAATACTGGTGCAGCTGTTCAATGAGCATAGCGGGCTTCGCAACGGCGAGGATCGGGAGACGACGGTGCTGGGTATTAAAAACGGGTATCGTACACATTATCTGCCGAAGGTGCAGGCGCTTACGCGGCCTCCGCTGACGTATCGGGCGTTGCTGCGGCAGAGGGTCCGGTGGAACCTGGGGTACCTGGAGACCTTTAGTAGAGAGCGGGAGTGGTATGGTCGGCAGGTTTCTTCGTTGACGCGGATGGGGGTGCTTACTTTATTCGATATGATTTTTGTCGCGGGGGTTTTGGCGGGACCGGTGCTTGTGGCGATTGTGTTTTGGATTAGCTGGAGGGCGGGGATTTTTTTGCTGGGGGGCGCGGTGGTGGCTGGGATCTTTTGGCCGATGACGGGGTTGTTGGGGGCGCGGATGGAGTATCGGGAGATCAGGCGGATGGTGGTGAAGGTGAGCTTTCTTTTTCCTTTTATCAAATTAAGTATGGAATGGGTGGCGTGGGTGCGGGCGATATTGCTTTTCCGGCGGAAGGCGAGGAAGCGGGTTTGGGTGGTTACGCCGGGGAATGTGGATCTATATGCGGGTGGTTCGGGTGTGAGGAGGAGGCTGGTGGGTTCGACGGGTCCGCCTTCGGTTTGAGTTGGCGGTTGTGCCTGGTAGTTTATTGAAAACCCCGTGGAGAACCACGGGGTTTTTGCATAGATAGAAAAGGTGAGAACCAGAGGTCAGCGCAGGCCGGGGTAAGGGGTATTTATTTTTTGTCGAGTCTATTTTTTTGCTGCGTCGATTTGTTTGAGAAGCTCTTTGACGGCGGCGTCGGCCTGGGGGTCGGAGGTTGGGGCGTGGCCGATGGGGTTGGAAATGGGGATGTCGACGGGGCGGGGGTGCATTTCCATCACTTTGCCTTCGTGGTCGAGGATTTTGCTGCCGGGCATGCGGACGGCCGAGCCGTCGATGAGGGAGACGCTGCCGGTGAAAATGATCCAGCCGCCGGTGGGTTCGCCGACGACGGTACCGAGCTTCATGGTGCGGTAGCCTTCGGTGAAGTCTTCGGCGTCGGAGAGGGAGTGCTGGTTGGTCAGGAGGATGGTGGGCAGCTCGAGGGAGCGTTGGCCGAGCTGGGCTCGTGCGGGTGCTCCGGGGAGGCCGCGGTTGATCATGGTGAGGTAGGATTTGCGGGTGAGGACGTCGAGGGCGTATGGGTTGACGAAGCCGCCGTTGTTGGCGCGGACGTCGACGACGACGCCTTCTTTGTTTTGGTTTTCGGCGTCGAGGTCGAGGTAGAGCTGGTTGAGGGATTCTTCGCTCATGTCGTTCATGTGGACGTAGCCGAGGCGGCCGTTGCTTATTTTGGCTATGTATTCGCGTTCCTGGCGGACCCATTGTTTGTAGAGCAGGCCTTTTTCGGTGGCGAGGTTTATGGGTTTGATGGTGACGGTAGTGGTGGTTCCGGCGGCGGTGGAGATTGTTAAGTTTATTTTTCGGCCTACTTTTTCTTCTAGGACTTGATCGAGATTGTCGTGATTTGTCAGGGGGGTGCCGTTTACAGTTGTTAAGTAGTCGCCGACGTGGATGAGGCCGGAGAGGTCGGCGGGGCCGCTTTCGATGACTTCGGTGACTTTGAGCTTGCCGTGGTCTTCGTATTCGGCGCGGTCGAAGCTAAGACCGAGGCGGCCGGTGGGTGCGGGGGTGAAGGCGCCGGGGCCGGATACGCCGGAGTGGGAAGAGTTCAGTTCTCCTACCATCATGCTGAGGACCCGGCGGAGTTCGTCCGTACTAGCTACGCCCGCGACGATGGGTTGAAATTCTTTAAATACGGCGTTCCAGTCGACGCCGTTCATATCGGGGTCGGCATAGCCGCGTTTCTGGGCGGTCCATGCCTGGCGGAAGGCTTCGATTTTCTCTTTGTCGAAGTCGGGCTGCAGGTCGGAGCGGATGGAGACCGGCTTTACTGTTTTTGTGTCGAGGGAGATGGATTCGATGCCGCCCTGGGACATGTAGAAGACTTCTTTGCCGTCGGGACCGAATTGGATATCGGACTTCATGCCGGGTGTGGTGGTTAAGGGTCTTAATGGGGAGCCGGCGCCGCCGGGTGCTGCGCCCCGGCCTCCTCCGCGGCCGCCTTCGGGGGAGGAGTAGAGATAGAGATTGGTTTGGCCGCCGATGGATGCGCTTATGACGACGACGCCTTCCTTGTTGACGATGACGTCGTTTACGTCTGCGCCGCCGAGGGCGAGGATGGATAGTCGCTCGTGGATGCCTTTGAAGTCGATTTCGGTGCGGGGGGTGCCGCGGCGGCCGCCGGTGCGGGTGCGGGTGGTGGTGTCAGCGGGGGTTGGTGCGGGTGCTGTAGGGGTCGGTTCGGAGGGGTTGACTGGTGTGGAGGGTGAGGTATTTTGTTCGACGAATAGGCGTTGTAATCTGTCCTCGTTGAACTCGGGCTTTTTGGCGGTGAGGTCGACGCGGGCGATGTTACGGATTTCGGTGCGTTGGCCGGTGGTGAATAAGATATACTTGCCGTCATCGCCCCAGCTGATATCGCCGCCGTTGGAGTTGGCGAGGAAGCTGACGGGGCGGGCTTCGCCGCCGGTCGAGGGGATGACGTAGATATTGCGGAAGCCCTTGGGGCCGGTGGCGCCGAAGGCTATCCATTTTCCGTCGGGGGAATAGCGGATGACGGTGCCGCCGTTGGGCGCGCGGCCGATGTATGCTTTTGCCTGGATGGTTTCTTTACCGGTGGCGCGGTCAAGCATTATCAACTCTTTGTTGTCGCGGACGAAAGTGAGACTCTTTCCGTCGGGGGAATAGACGGGGGTCCAGTCGTCTTTGGGGGCCGAGGTGAGGCGGGTTTCCTTATTCGTCAAGAAGTTGTATTCGTAGACGTGGGAGGTCTCGTCGCGATCGGATACGTAGCTGATGGCGTTGCTGTTGGGCGACCATGTCAGCTGTGATTCGACGGCGCCGGTGAAGGTGACGCGCATGGCTTCGCCGCCGGTTGCTGCGCCTACGAATATTTCGCCGTGATTGATAAAGGCGATCTTCTTTCCGTCGGGGGATAGCTTCATTCCACCGCCGCGGCGACCGGCTTCACCGCCGGCGGTTGCGGGTAGTCCGGGAGAGGGCTGGCCCATGCGTTTGATGTTTACTTCTGTAGATTTACCGGAGGAAATGTCGTATTTCCAGATACTGAAGTTTCGTTCGAAGACGATCGTCTGGCCGTTGGTGGAAATGGAGGGCCAGAGTACGCGTCCCTTGCTGAAGCTCGTGAGCTGCTTGGCCTTGCCGTGAAGGGGCATGGACCATAGGTTTTCTGCGCCGGTGCGGTCGGAGATAAAATATAATGTTCCGCCGTCCTTGCTCCACATGGGCCAAAGGTCTTTGGCGCCGCCTTCGGTGAGGCGTTCGAAGGAGCCGTCGCCGGTTCCGGGGTTCCAGAGCCAGATCTCGGATTCGTCGAGGTGGCTGTGGCCGTTGCGCCACCACTGGCTGCTGGCGACTCCGCGGGCGTCGAATGCTACGGCTTTGCCGTCGGGGGCGGGGGCGGCCCAGAATTCGGTCATATACCGGCTATGGCTAACCGGCATTGGGGTGCCGCCGTCTATGCGGACTCTGTATACGTCGCGCATGGCGTTGATGTCGTGGCTGGCGGTAGAAAAATAAACGTATTTACTGTCGGGGCTCCAGCCGCTGACGTCTTCGTTGCCGTCGTCGGAGGTGAGGCGTTTTAGCTCGCTGGTAGCCAGGTTGAGCAGATAGATATCGCCGTTGCCTGTTCGGTTTGAGTTGAAGGCGAGCCATTTTCCGTCGGGGGAGTAGAGGGGGCGGGTTTCGAAGGCGGGGTGGGCAATGAGCAGGCGTGCTTCGCCGCCGGAGGAGGGGACGGTCCAGATGTCGCCGCCGGAAGAGAAGGCGATGGTAGAGCCGTCGGGAGAGATGCCGGGGTCGGCGAAGTAGGGTTTACCGGCGATGTTTTTTTCGGGATCGAAGCTGAAGTTTTGGCTTTGTGCGTGCAGATGGCCGTGCGTGTGTAGCATTGTTCCCAGCAGGGCAGCGATCAGGTAGTGTTTGCGGTATAATCTCATGTGTATTTTTTTTGCGGTGGATATTAGTGGATGGAGATGGTTAGTGTGTAAGCCCCGCGGTGGGCGAGCCGGCCAGTTCGGGGAATTGGGCCGGTGGGTGGCGGTGGTGTGTTGCTTGTTCATAGGCGTAGGTCAGGCGGACCAGGGTTGGTTCGTCGAAGGCGCGGCCGAGGAACTGGAGACCGGCGGGCAGGTTGTCGTAGGTATAGCCCATGGGTACGGTAAAGGCGGGGAGGCCGGTTGCGGGTGAGACGACCTGGCTGTTATCGCCTTTGTATCCTTTGAAGTCGCCGATGTGGGCGGGGGGATGGTTCCAGGTGGGATATATGATCGCTACGACGTTATTTCTGTCCATGGCGTCGGTGACGGCTTTGCGATAGGCGATGCGGCGCGGGTCGGTCCAGGCGTCGTCGCAGTGATGGTCGAGGGTATCGGTCGTCACGCCTTTCGTCAGCTGGAATTGCAGATTACGTTCGATATAGGGAGCAAATTTCCCGGAGGCTACTATCTCTTGCAGATTTTTCATGGGGGAAGCGCTGCCCAGGGCAGACAGCCAGCCGTTGATGTCCTGCTGGAAGGTGGGGCACCATTGGTTGGCGCTGAGGGAATCGAAGTCGTCGACTTTTATAGAGTCGACGATGATGGCGCCTTTTGCCCGGAGGTCGCGGATGGCTTGTTCGAAGAGGGCGTGGACTTGGGGGTCGGGGTCGCGTTCGCTCAACGTACGGAATATTCCGATGCGGGCGCCGCGGAGTCCGTCGCGTTGGAGGAAGGAAGTATAGCTATGGGGGATTTTTTTGTTGCTGTATCGTGTGATGGGGTCTTCGGGGTCGTATCCGGCGAGTACGTCGAGCATTTTTGCGGCATCTTCTACGGTGCGGGTCATGGGGCCGCCGACGTCGTTGCGGAGATAGAGGGGGGCGATGCCGGCCCTGCTGATTAGGCCGATCGTCGTGCGGAAGCCTACCAGGGCATTGTGCGAGGAGGGGCCGCGGATGGAGTTGCCGGTGTCGGTGCCTACGCCGACGAGGCCCAGGCTGGCGGCTACGGCGGCGGCGGTGCCTCCGCTGGAGCCGGCGGTGGTATGGTCGAGGTTGTAGGGGTTGCGGGTTTCGCCGGCGATGGAGCTGATGGTGACCATGGGGCTGAAGGCCCATTCGGCCATGTTGGATTTGGCCAGGAGGATGGCGCCGGCATCTTTCAGCTTGCGAACCATGGTGGCGTCTGTGGTGGGGACGGTTCCTTTCATGGCCAGAGAGCCGGCGGTGGTTTGCATGCCTATCGTATTGTAATTATCCTTGACGATGACGGGGACGCAGTGCAGGGGGCGTAGCTTTCGGGTGCGGGCGTATTCGTTGTCGAGCTGCCTGGCGGTGTTGAGGGCGTCGGGGTTGGTGAGGATGATGGAGTTCATGCCGGTGGACTGGTCGTAGGCTTCGATGCGCTTCAGGTATTCTTTGACCAGGGATTCGCAGGTGCAGGTGTTCTTTTTTATGGCGTCGTGGACGGTGGAGATGGTCGCTTCGACGACGGGGATTTGTTTGCCGGCGGGTTGGGCGGCGGGCGGCTGCGCGGCGGAGGGTTGTGCTGCGGGTGTTTGTGGTGCGGCGGGTTGTGCAATGGCGATAAGGGCTGTCAGGCAGCCCAGCACAAGCAGTAGTTTTTTGGTCATACTACAAGGATAACTTAATACCCTATATGTTGAAAGATATTGGGATTAGCGGTCAATTCGTTTTGGGGAGTGGGGGATTAGCGGATTTTGGGGGTCGATGTTACCAAAGCACAGAAAATGGCACGGCCCACAGGTTGTTACCGAATGGCGCGACATCTTTTCCCGAATAAAGTACAACGCCACCGATAAAATCCTTTCCTGCCAGCTCCTGGAATACTTTGATGCCTTTAAAGTCGTCCATATCAACTGTTTCTGCCTTTTTCACCTCGATGGCTAAAACAGAACCGTCGGGCCTTTCCAAGACAAAATCTACCTCTTTCCCATCACTTGTGCGAAAGTGATATAGCTCAGCCTTTATGTCGCTATTGCTCAATTGCTTTAAAAGCTCTGTGGCTACGAAATTCTCCACTAAGTTTCCAAAAAGCCCTGGTTTTGTTAAGGCAATCTCGTCAATATCATAATCGAGCAGATGACAAATGAGATTGGTGTCAACCAGGTATCCTTTTGCGGCTTTGACTAACCGTTTTCCCACATTTCTATGCCAGGGTTTAACGTCAAGAGTCAGGAACATCAATTTCAGGATTTGCCGATACGATTTTCCAGTTACGGCATTGAGTCCAACTTCTCTCGCTATATCGGAATCGTTCATCAGGCCACCGGTACGAGTCGCCAATACGCTCAGCAGGTGAGGCAGTAAGGATATCTTCTCGAGCTCGGAGATCTGACGGACATCTCTTTGCAGGATCGAAGTAATGTAGCCATCGAACCATATACGCCGGTCGGCTATGCTGGCTTCGACAATCTCCGGAAATGTGCCTTTCTTAATGGCATTCAACAGAGAGATACCGCGGTCATTAATATTATTGAAATCCAATCGCAATAGACGTTCGAGCCCACCGGGGGTATTATAGGTCGCTTCCGCCGTGGTAAATGGATATAACGTAAGAATCGCCATTCGGCCAACCAAAGGATCTGCCAGTTTTGGTAATGCGAGGATGTTTGCGGAACCTGTTAATAGATACTTACCGCTTGCTGACCCACCCTCCTTGGTTCTTTCTTCGTCTATTACGATTTTTAAAGCTCTAAAAAGCTCAGGAGCCAGCTGAACCTCATCGATGATTACCGGGCGACCTTTATAACTGGTCAGAAAGGCCTCAGGTGCTGACGAGGCTGATGCAAGCAAAACTGGTCGGTCGAGTGTAACATATGGCGCCGGCTCGTTGCCGGGAGATGTAGCGATAGCTTGTACCAGGGTACTTTTTCCTGTTTGCCGGGCGCCATTTAAGAAAACAATGGGACTAAACTTAAGTGCTTCTTTTATACGAGGAGTAAATGGCGGTCCAGATACTTCAAATTCTATTTCTTGCAAATTTAAAGGATAGTTTTTAAAATTTAAAAGGAAAGATTTGTATTTACATACTGGCCGATTGGCAGGCTTGAGGCATTCTCATACCAGATTTGGAGGTAGGAAGGGGATTATTTACCGGTTTGGGGCGGCTTTAGGGAAGGATAATTTTTAGACCTTTTTTACGGATGGGGGGCAGTGATGGGGTTTCCTTGTCGGTGATGAGGGTATGGAAGAGGGAGAGGCCGGCGAATTTTAGATAGGCTTCTTTGTTGATTTTGGTCGAATCACAGAGGAGGTAATTCTTTTTGGAGCGGGCGGCGAAGGCGCGGGTGATGGAAGCTTCTTTTTCGGTGTTGGCGAAGAGGCCGTCGGGGGAGATGCCGTCTACGCCCAGAAAGGCTTTCGTTGCGGTGTAGTGGGCGATGTGCTGTTCGGCCATGGCGCCGTGGATGGCCTGGCGGTCGCGGTCTACCTCTCCACCGATGAGATTGACGGAGGCGGCGCTGTTGATGAGCTGAGCGACGACGGGCAGGGAGTTGGTGATAACCTTTATATTCTTGTTGCGGATAAAGTTGCAGAGCCTAAAAACGGTGCTGCCGCAGTCCATAAAAATGATGTCTCCGTCCTTTATCTCCTGGGCGGCGAGGCGGCAGATGGCGTCTTTTGCATCCAGGTTGACGGCTACTTTGTTTTCGAATGCGGTTTTGTTTACGAGGAGGCCGGTTTTCATGGCTCCGCCGTGGGTGCGGATGATGAGACCTTCGGATGCCATGCGATTCAAGTCGCGGCGGATGGTCATGTCGGAGGTGGATAATTGTTCCGCGAGGGTGGCTACGTCTATCTCTTCGTTGCGGTCCAGGAGCTCGATTATTTTTTGCTGGCGTTTTTGAGATGTCATTTTTGTTTGTATCTTCGAACAAATTTAAACATTTTTAACCAAAAACAAACATTTTAATCGAGATGAAAAAGCCGATGATGATTTTGATCGCCGGGCCGTACCGGTCGGGCACCAATGACGATCCTTTTCTGATGAGCGTGAATTTGCGGAAGCTGGAAACGGCGGCGCTGCCGATCTTCCGGGCCGGTCATATTCCTGTGATTGGGGAATGGGTTGCCCTGCCGCTGATGGAAGTAGCGGGTTCCATGAATGTGGGGGATTCGGTTTCTGAAGAGATTCTGTATCCGGTGGCGGCGCGGCTGATCACGAAGTGCGACGCGGTTGTACGGCTGGAAGGGGCTTCGAAGGGTGCGGATGAGGATGTGAGATTGGCTAAGGAGCTGGGTTTGCCGGTTTATTATAATGTGGAGGATGTGCCGGGGATCTTTGGGTGATTATTTTTGTTTGTCGCGGAGCTGGGACTTTTTGACGTAGGTTTTTGCGCCGCGGCCATCGACGTAGTAGTAATGGGAATTTTTGTCGATGTAGATGGTTTGGCCGTCGGGTCCTTCTTTGGTTTTGTACTTTTTGTCCTTTATTGCGGAGGTTGCGCTGACGGCTGCCTTTGCGGTGGTATTGCCGGCTTTGTTGATGGCCTGGCCGACCTTGCCTCTTTTGGTGCTGTCTTTTTGGGAGAAAGCGTGGAAGGAGAGAAAGGAGGCGAGAAGGAGGAAGATGGCTGATTTTTTCATGGAGGTGCTTTTGGGTAGGGATGCAAATGGTGTGCCCTGGAAGGGGCTCGCGGCGGGGGATGCGGCTCGGGGGGGGATGTGTTTTTTTTGGGGGGGTTAGGAGTCGAGGCGGCGGAAGAAATGCTCGCGGTAGCTTTCGCCGATGGGGATGACGTTATCGCCGATAAAGATTCGGCTTTTCTCGATTGTGTTGATTTTGTCGAGGGCGACGATGTATGATTTGTGTACGCGGATAAATAGTGCTGCGGGCAGCTTTTCTTCGAGGCCTTTGATATTTTGGAGGCTCATGATGCGGCCGGTGGTGGTTTCGATAGAGATGTAGTTTTGGCGGGCTTCGATATATAAGATTTCGTTGAAGGAGACGCGCTGGATTTTGTGCGAGGTTTTTACGAAAAGGGAGTGGGGGGAGGGCTCCTGGGGGGTGTCTGTGCGGTTTCTTGCTTTTTCAACCGCCTGGTAAAATCGTTCAAAGGGTATAGGTTTTAATAGATAGTCGACTACGTCGAGGGCATAGCCGTCGAGGGCGTATTCGGAATAGGCCGTGGTGAGGATTACCGGGATTTTGATACTGCCGGTTTTGATGAGCTGGAGGCCGTTGAGCTCGGGCATCTGGATATCGAGGAATATTAGGTCGACGGGGTTGCCGCGCAGGTATTCGAGCGCTTCGAGGGGATTGCGGGTGCTGAAGACGAGGTTTAGCCAGGGCACTTTAGTCGTGTAGGCGGCGAGCACGTCGATGGCCAGCGGTTTATCGTCTATTATAATGCAGCGGATCATGGCTTTAGGTTTTTAAGGTCAGGTTTAGCTCGCAACGAAATTGGGTTTTTCGGTCTTCGACTTTGAAACGGTGCTGTGCGGGGTATAGGAGCTCGAGCCGGCGGCGTACGTTATGTAGGCCTATTCCGCCGGAAGGGTCTTTTTGGCGTTCCTTTACGTGGTTTTCGGCAACGATGTTTAAATTTCGTTCTTCAATTTTTATGTGCAGGGTAGCCGGTTGGCGGGGATCGTCGATGACGCCGTGCTTTATGATATTCTCTGCGAAGGGAATGAGCAGCAGGGGTGCGATGTTTAGTGAGGTGGCGTCGCCCTGGATGCGAAAGTCGATGTGGCTTGCTTCTCCGGCTCCGATTCGCTGCAGGTCCAGGTAGTCTTGCAGGTAGGCCAGTTCCTTTTCCAGGCTTACACTGTCTCTGTTTTCCTCGTAGAGTGTATACCGGAGGATGCCGGAGAGCTTGAGGATTGCTTCTGGGGCTTCTTTTCGCTGCTGGTAAACCAGTGAATAGATATCGTTGATGGTATTAAACAGAAAGTGGGGGTTTATCTGCGAGCGGAGAAAGGCCAGCTCGGCGGCTGCTTTTTCCTGCTGTACGCGGCCGGAATGGATTAGGAAGCTAAGCAGGAGGCCGAAGAGGCAATAGTTGTAGGAGTAGCCGATGCAGTTGGTTATGTACCACCAGGGGTTGACGGGCCGGCCGAAATAGTTATCAAAATGCAGGAGGGGGCGGGCTATCCAAAATTCCATGATATATCGGGTGGCTACCATGGCTGTGCATATGCCGATAACGGATATGCATGCAAGGCCATATCGCTTTTTGGGGAAGATGGCGGGAGCCAGCCATGCGTAGGCGGTGTAGAAAGCTACCATCGATACGGCCTGATAGATGAGCACGCGGCAGAGGGCGGCTATGACGGGGGGCCATCCCAGGGCATTTACCCAGGCGGTATCGTAGGGGCGGGCGGCGTAGCCGTCCATGAAGTCCCTTGTTGCGCTGATGGCCAGGAGGGTCCAGGCGAGCAGGTGCAGCAAGGGGTAGAGCCATTTTTTGTTCATGGGTTTTTGTTCATGGGTTTTTGTTCGTGGGTTTTTGTTCGTGGGCCTAAAATACGATAGTAGCTGGAAAGGTCCCCTACCCTGTTGCCGGGTTTGTAACTGAAATTTGTCGATTCGTCAATCGGTGGTGGGGAGGGTGGGGAAAGAAATCAAGATTTGTGTATGAAATGTCTTTGGGTTTCTTTTCTGTTGTTTTTTGCGGGTTCGGTGCGTTCGCAGCCGCCGGTCAATTCCAACCTGACGATTACGGTCAATGAGGGTATCGAGCTATTGAGCGTGGTGCAGTATTTGGGCGGGCACCTCGATAATAATACGCCTTCGGTGTACCGGGATGAGGTACGGAGGTATTTTGGTCGTTATAGGATTCATCCGGCGGTGATGACGATGTTCAATTTCAATTACCGGGTGTATACGGATTTGGTGGAGTGCGGGCTTGTGTTTTACGATTTTCCGGAGATCAAGATGCGGCCGCTGCCGGATAGCTGTTCGTGGTTCAAGTATATGGGGCGGGCGGTGCTGGAGGGTTATTTGCGGCAGTGTATGCAATTTTATCGGGACACTCGTTTTCATGATTTTTACCGGGCTCATCTTGGGATGTTTTCGCAGTGGGCGGGGTCGCTTCGGGATAGTATCGATGGGCCTATCCGGGTTTTCGATAGTCTGATCAATACGCGAAGGGACCATCACTGGATGGTTTGTATGGACCCGTTGAATGACTGGGGGGCGCATACGATTATGCCGCGGAATGTGAATATGCGGTACCGTGATCATTTTATTTATGAGCTGGGGTATATGGGGGATACGGATAGGCAGGGGCGGATGGTGTTCGGGGCTGATCTATATAATTTTGCCTGGCATGAGGGCACGCATGCTTTTACGGATTCGATTCTGGGGAAGATGGGGGTTTCTATCGATTCGTTGTCTGGGTTGATGCCTTCTTCGGCTCAGCTCAGGCGGCAGAATATCAATGATTGGGGGCATTATTTTAATGAGCTGATACCGAGGGCGGTGTCGCTGGCGCTGCATAAGGAGTTTCGGTCGCCGGAGGCTTATCGGAAATTGTTAGAGGTGGAGGAGAGGAATGGGTTTGTGCATGTGAAGATGGTTTCGGAGGTGATTTATGCCGATTTTATTCATGAGCGGAGGGTGGATAGTTTTGAGGGGTTGTTGAGGCGGATTATTGTGCTGTTGGGTAATTAGAATTTTATTTCAAGTTTTTGAGAGACGAGCTTGCCGTCTTTGTAGTATTCGAAGAACCACTCGTTGTTCTTTTTGAAGACAATGCCGTTGGATGCGTCGGCGATGTAGTAGTCATCGACGGAGGTTTTGAGGAGGGTGAGGACTTTTTTGGGAGTGGTGTCGATGAGCTGGTAGCCGTTTGGGAGGGGCTGGGCGTAGAGGGTGCCGGTGATTTTGGTTTCGGCTGCGGGGGTGACAGGGGGTGTGGTGGTGGCTGCGGGGGTGGTGCCGGTTTGGGCGGCGGGGGTTTGCTGGGCGGGGACTTGTTGGGTTGCGACCAGGGGGATTGCGGTTTGCTGGACGGCTGAGCTGTCGTATTTGTAGGGCGTTTCGTTGAGGGAGGCGAAGGAGTTTCGGAGGGCTTCGGCGTAGGCGGTTTCGAATTCTTTTTCGCGGCTTTTGCCTTCTTTGCTTTTGAAGACGACGTTACCCTGGCAGTCTTTGAGGAGGAGGGTGAGGCCGGTGGTGAAGATGGTGTTGTGCTGGGTCATTTCGGCGCGGAGGGCGTTGCATTTGTTGGAGGCTACGGCCGGGGGGAGCTCGCCGTTGACCCAGACGACGGTGAAGCCTTTTTGTTCGAGGAGGGATTTCGCCGTGGTGTTTAGTCCGTATTGGTTGTCCATCTTCGAGAAGTCGAAGCGTTCGGGCATGAGTACGTATTTATAGTTGTTGATGGTGTTTTGTGAGTAGGCGGCTACTGTGAGCAGAGTCAGTGTAATTAATGACGCAAGTGCTTTCATATGATGTCTGTAAGGAGTATAAATGTACGGATTTTTGTATTCCTGTCAATTTGTACGAAATTGGTTATACTTAATAGATACATTATGAAATTTCTGTTAGTTTCTGCGATAGCGGGCGGTGCTTTATTCTGTTTGGGTCGGGGGAGCAGGGGGCCGGAGAGAAGGTTTGTCAAGCATGTGATCACTAAAGAGTTTATATCGGAGGGGGTGGCGATTGCCGATGTGAACCGGGACGGTAAGCCGGATCTTTTGGCGGGGGCGTATTGGTTCGAGGGGCCGGGCTGGATTAAGCATGAGCTCGCGGAACCGAAGCATTATGATCCGTTGACGCAGTTTAGCAATTCGTTTTTAGATTTTAGCTTAGACGTTAATTTAGATGGGTGGCCTGATCTGGTACGGGTCGGTTTGCCGGGAGAAGATGCTGCGTGGTATGAGAATCCGAAGGGCGGGGCTGGGCATTGGAAGGAGCGGGGTATTTTGAAGAATGCGGGAAATGAGTCGCCGGCGATGGTGGATGTGAATGGGGATGGGCGGGCGGATTTGTTGTGCAATGATCCGATAGCCAAAGAAATGATTTGGATGCAGGCGCCGACGGCAAAGGGGGATACGGCCTGGACAAGACATGTTATCAGTAAGGGGGACATTGGGACGGGGAGATATGCGCATGGGCTGGGGCTGATCGATATGAATGGGGACGGACGGAAGGATGTGGTGATTACGAGGGGATGGTGGGAGCGGCCGGTTGATGCGGCGACGGAGAACTGGGTGTTTCATCCGGTGGATTTGGGGGAGGATTGCTCGCAAATATATGCGCTAGATGTAAAGGGAAAACAGGCGTTGGTGAGTGCTTCGGCGCATAAGTATGGGATTTGGTGGCATGAAAAAACGGATACGGGGTGGGCGCATCATTTGATTTTCGATAAGGTTTCGGAGACGCATGCGATGGCGTTGGAGGATGTGAATGGGGATGGGCATCCTGATCTGGTGACGGGGAAGCGGTATTATGCGCATAATGGGGAGGATCCGGGGGCGCATGAGCCATCGATGCTGTATTGGTTCGAGTTTAGGCCGGGCGCTGGGGCGGGGGCTAGGGCGGCGGAGGTACAGCCGACGTGGACGCCGCATTTGATCGATGAGGATTCGGGGGTTGGATTGCAGGTGCTGGTTCAGGATGTTACGGGGGATGGTTTGAAAGATATAATCGTGTCGAATAAGAAGGGCGTGTTTATTTTCGAGGCAAGTCAAAAAAAATAGGCGCCCTATAGAAATAGGGCGCCGTGCTTCACTGGGAAGTCACATGAGAAAACTTATTTTATTTCCGGCATCAATTGCAGACGGATGTAATTCTTTCCATCGAGGTATTTGTTGGCAGCGGTTTTTAGGTCTTCCACCGTGATGCGGTCCCTGGCGGAATCGTATGTTTCGAACTGGTGGAGGTCTTCGCCGTTTTCGAGCTGCCGGGTGAGGTAGCCCAGCCACCACCTGTTGCTGTGGAGCTGGGTTTCTCGGCCGGTTTTGTCTTCGGCTTTCCACTTGCCCACATTTTCCGGTAAGGGTCCGTCGGTGCGGAGTTTGGCGATTTCGTCGAGCGCGGAGGCGACGAGCTTGTCTGCGTTGGCGGGTGCGCAGCCGAAGCTGATGACGAATGCGTATATGGGGTGTGGGAATTGGGCCGCGTTTACCTGTACCTGCGGCGAGTAGACGCCGCTTTCCTGCTCGCGGAGACGCTGGATCAGTCGGATTTGCAGCGCTTCTTTCAGCGCTTCGAGACGAAGGATATGGTCCTGTGTGTATTCCAGGTCGCCGGAGAAGAACAGCTGCACCGTTGCCTTGGGTTCGGAGCCTTTGTAGATGGTCCGCTCAATGACGCCATGGGGAATTTCTATCCCGAGGTCTCGTGCCGATTGGTGTTCGTGGGTTGCGGGCAGGGAGCCGAGGTATTTTTCGAGCAGCGGACGGATAGCTGCGGTGTCGAAGTTTCCAACGAAGGTGAAGGTGAATCCGCTGGCGTCGCTGAAACGTTCTTTGTAAATGCGATAGGCTTTATCGAGGTCGAGCTGGTCGAGCTTGGCCAGTGAGGGACCTGTGCGGCGCGGATTGTAGCTGCTGAGAATGGCGCTGACGGAATCCTGGAAGACAGAACCGGGGATGTTATCGCGGCCTGCCAGTGAGGCGCGGCTGCGCTGCAAGATGCTGCGGAACATGGCGGTGTCTTTGCGGGGCGCTGTAAAGCAGGCATAGACCAGCTGCAGCGCGGTTTCGAGGTCGCCAGTGCGGGCGGAGCCGCTGATGCCCTGGGAGCGCTCTCCGATAAAGGGCTGTACGCCTACCTGCTTGCCCGTAAGGAAGTGCTGCAGTTCGGTGATATTATAATTGCCCACACCGCCTGCGCCGATAATGCCGGACGCGTTGGCAGCAGACTGGAAGTCCTGATCGGAGTACAGAGACGTGCCGCCGGGTGCGAATGCGCTGAACAGCACTTCGTCGTTGCGGAAACTGGTGGGCTTGAGCAGCACTTTTACGCCGTTGCCCAGCGTCAGGGTGGTCAGGTTAAGCGCGTTGTCGAATAGACTTGCTGTGGTTGCGCCGCCGACGGGCGTCTTGTCGAGAAGGGGTAACCTGGAGCTTTCTTCGTGGTAGGGCTGCAGGGGTTCTGTTTCAACGGCTGCCATCCATTGTGCGAGCCGGGCGGAGTCGGGCAAATCAGAGCGGTCTTTATCGGGCGCGAGCAGGAGGATGTCGCGGTCTTTTGTGAGGATATATCTGGCTGGGAGGGCGTTTATTTCCGAAAGGGTGATGCCGGGAAGCTCGTTTTTCACCAGGTCATATTCTACGTCGGCGCCGGCAGCGGCATTGCCTTTCAAGAAATAATCCTGGTATTCGTTGGCGTAGGAGACGGAAGGAATCTTATCGCGTTCCTTGTAGAAGCTTTCGATCGAGGAGCGGTAGTTGGTTTTAACCCGGGAGAGTTCGTCCGCGGTGAAACCGAATTTCCGGATCCGTACATTCTCCCGCCACATGGCTTTAAACCCTTCTTCCAGCCTTCCGGGTGCTGCTGTTACTCCGGCCTCGTATGCGTCCAGATCTCCGAGGAAGCCGTTGATTCCGGCGGATGCGTTCAGAAAGGGCGGGTCGGGCTGGCGGACAAGCTGGGTGTAGCGCTGCTGCAACATTTGGTTGAAGAGCTGGCGGACCATGTGATCGCGGTGGTCTGCGGCTGTCTTGTTGGGCAGTCCGGGGTGTTTGATGATCACTTTTACTTCGGTTGCGCCCGTTTCCTTGTCCGTGACAGCGACAAATTGATTTCTACCGGTCAGGGGTACCGTATAGTGTATTCGTTTCGGTTCGTTTGCGGGGTTTTTGAGATCCGAGAACAGGGTCCGGATTTCGCGCTCCATCTGGCCGGGGTCGATATCCCCTACAACTATTACGGCCTGCAGGTCAGGGCGGTACCAGTCGTGGTAGAAGCGGCGGATTTGGGATGGATTGGAGTGTTCGAGAACAGTGTCGAGGCCGATTGGGATTCTTTCGGCGTAGCGGGAATGATTGAGCAGCAGGGGCCAGTATTGGCGGCTCATGCGTTCGGCCGCGCCTTTGCCCAGGCGCTTTTCTTCGAGGACGACGCCTCGTTCCTTATCTATTTCGGCCGCATCGAGAGTGGCGTTTTGCGCCCAGTCTCTGAGGATGCGCATGCCGTTGTGGAGAAGCCCTGGTTTATCAGAAGGGATGGGCAGCTGGTATACCGTTTCGTCGAAGCTGGTGTAGGCGTTGATGTCTGCGCCAAAGCGGACGCCGGATTTTTGAAGGTAGTCGATGAGGGCGCTGCCGGGGAAGTTTTTCGTGCCGTTGAAGCTCATGTGTTCCATGAAGTGGGCGAGTCCGCGCTGCTCTTCTGTTTCCATCAGCGAGCCGATTTTATTGACGAGGTACAGGACTACCCTTTGTTTGGGTTCTGTGTTGCGGCGGATGTAGTAGGTCAGGCCGTTGGGCAGCTTGCCTGTGCGGACGGCGGGGTCGAGGGGTAAGGGAGAGGCCGGGGATAAAGCGCTCTGGGCCCGGAGGGAAAGTCCGGATGTGAGAATAAATGTGAACAGTATCAAATTCTTCATATTGTGTCGATGTTTAAAAAAGATCCAGGATGCCTTCGTTTTCTATGATGCGCATGCCGTGGCGGTCGCTGGAGATGCCGGCGGCGAGGCGGTAGGTATAGCGGGGGATTTCGCCCTCCATGATGGTCGGCAGGTAGGAGAATTGGAGGCCGTTTCTGTTGCCGAGGGCCTCCCCTACCTCGATGATGTGTGTGGATATGATGAAGAAGCAATTCCGGTATTCCGAAAAGGTAGAAGTAACGGCCAGGGTGGCGTCGTAGGCATCCTTTACGTTTGTGCCTTTGAAGAGCTCGTCGAAAATCACTACGAGCTTCCGGCCGGCGCTGATGGCCAGGGCCGCTTCTTTCACCCGGAGCGCTTCTGCGTAAAAATGGCTGTGGCCGCGGTTGAGGTCGTCGGGGACGTTGATGGAAGTATACAGACCGTCTCTTATGGAGAAATACATCTCTTCGGCTGCAACGGGAAAACCCATATGCGCCAGGTAAACGGCGATGCCGAAGGATTTCATCAGGGTAGACTTGCCGGCCATGTTGGCACCTGTGAGGAAGACGAGGTTGCTTTCGCGGCTCAGGGAAAGACTGTTGCCGACGGCTTTGTCAAGACCGGGGTGACGAAGGCCGGTGATCTGCAAAACGTTTTCGTTTCGGGGCAGGGCGGCGGCATAGGAAAAGCCTCGCTGGCGGGCTATTTTGCCGACGGCGATGCCGAGGTCCAGCTCGTACAGGATGGAGCAAAGCTGGTGGAGCTGGATTTCCATCAGCGTTCCAAAGAGATGGTGATAGGCGGCGATCTGCTGCCAGGTGTCGGGAGAGGAAAGGTTTTCAAGACGGGTGTCGTTCACGATGGCGATGGCGGTGTCGAGCCATGACCGAATGGGGGTTGCTTCGTTCCGGTCCAGTTCTGCGAACCACTTTTTGCAGGTGGTGATCAGCGTTATGACCGCGGCGACGGCGGTCTTTAATTGTTCATATCGCTGGTCCTTTACCAGGCCTTCCATGAGGCGCATGCGGAGGATGCCTGCTGCTGATGCCAGCCGGCTACCGGTGCGGCCCGTGTGCAGGTATTCTTCCACCTGGCGAAGCTGCTCGCGGGTAAAGGGAAAGACGGGAGCCTTGTTTTGCAGGTAGAGGAAGCGGAGGCTGCGCCGGTTGATTGCTTCGGGATCGGAGAGGGGCTGCTGGAACATTTCGTCGAGCAGGCGTTCCGCGCCTTCGGTTTGTACTTTATTGAAGAGGCTGAAGACAGAGCCGGGTTTGTACTTGCCGGTGAGGTTGAGGTCGTCGAGGGTTTGGCGGTCGGCGGAAAAGGTGTTGCAGGAGGGAGTGGAAGAGGTGTTGCCGGCGGGGGTGGAAGAGGCGCCTGTCCTGAGGATGTCGAAGATGCCTTCGTTTCCGATGATCACCATGCCGTGGCGGTCGGAGGTGATGCCTTTTTGAAGCTGGTAGCTATAGACCGGTTTCGAGCCTTCCATGCGGGTGGGGAGGTAAATAAAGTCGATGGCTCCGCGATGGGCGGCGAGCACTTCTCCTGCTTCTATGATGTGGGTGGAGAGGAGGAGGAAGGAATCTTTTCTTGCGGCAAAGGCCCGGGTGAGGGCGATGGTTGCTTCGTAGGCATCCTTGACGTTGGTGCCGCGGAAGAGCTCGTCGAAGATGACGAATAATTTTTTTCCCTGGTGGAGTTGCTTTGCGATCTTTTTGATCCGCTGTACTTCGGCGTAGAAATGGCTAACGCCCATGCCCAGGTCATCGGGTAAGTTGATGGTGGTAAAGATGCCGTCCAATACGGAGAACTCCATACTGGCTGCGGGTACGGGAAATCCCATGTGCGCGAGGAACAGGGAAATACCGAGGGTTTTCATAAAAGTGGATTTACCTGCCATGTTGGCCCCGGTTAAAAAAAGTATATGGTTATCGGGAGTTATCTCGAGGGAGTTGGGAACTGCGCCCTTTACGAGTGGGTGGTAGATTCCTTTTAATACGATCCGATGAGTTTCGGGGGGCAATGCACGGGGGAATGCGAAATTTCGCTGGACGGCTGTGGCGGCTACGGAAAAGTAGACGTCCAGCTGGTAGATGCTTTGAAGGAGGCGGCGAATGCGATCGCGGTGACGAAAGCGGAGATTGGTATCATGTGCGACGACGCGGTCGTAAGGGATTCGGGTTCCTTCCCTGAGCAGGAGCTGCAGGTCTTCTTCGGATAGAAGGGTAAGGATGGCGATCTTTTCGCGATGGTAGGGAGAGGAGGCTTGTATTGTTTTTAAGAACTGGTCGAGGTCCTGCAGGATTTTAATCAGGGCGGTTATTCCTTTGTAGAGGGTTTTGTATTCGTTGTCTTCGGCTACGAGACCGGACAGTTTTTTTGCGAGGGTTTGCTGTTCGCCGGAGAGGCGGGTACGTTCGTCGGTGACGGAGAGATATTGTTCGGCGATGTCGAAAAGGTCGGCCTGGAAGGGGAAGGCGAGAGGGGGTGGGATTGCGGCGGGGTTGGGGCCCGGGTTGGAGGCGGATACGAGGGTGGAAAAATATTGGAAGAGCGCGCTGCGGTCGTTGATGGCGCGGGCGTCGGAAAGGGGATAGCGAAACATCTCTTCCAGCAGGGCGGCGCCGTTGCGGGTGGCTGTCCGGTGGAAGATGCTATAGACGGAATCTTCTCCGCGGCGGGCGAAGAGGCGGAGGTCGTCGAGGGTTTGCTGGTCGGTGATGAAGGGCATGGATGTTATTATTTTCTTTTACGACGGATCAGCAGGATGGAGCCGCCGATCAGGACAAGTCCGGGGAGGATGCCCAGCAGGAAGATCTTGAGCCAGAGGAGTCCTTTGCTGGTGAGGTTCATTCTTGTGTCCGGGCCTTTGGGACGGAAGCTGTCGATGGGAAATGCGCCGTAGCTGAGCCAGCTGAAGACGCCGGTGCTGAGCACAAAATTGGAGGTCCTTGGATTATGGCGGCCCAGTTCGGAGTTGCTGAGGAAATCTGCGTCGCCGGATACTATGATTCGTTGCTGTTTGCCTTTGATGGTGCGGGTCAGGCTTACGATGGCGGGCAGGGGTCCGTGCTGGTCGCCTTGCTCCATGGAGAAGGCTACGTCGTCGGGGGCGGGGTTTTGGCTGTCGTGGTGTCTGTTGGCGGCGAAGGCTACGTTCATGCCGGAGCCGGAGATGCGGCTAGATGGCATATCGTCCGATTCGGCCGATTCGATGGCGTCCGTGTTGGGACGGACCTTTTTATTCCAGCTCATCGAGGGCGAGGTCATGACCAGGGGGGTGATGGAGAAAGGTCCTTCCTTGTCATAGGACAGGGCTGCGGCTCCCCGCATGGAGGTGACGACGCTGTCGGTTTGCAGCTGCTGCAGGTTGCGGGAAAGGCTGCCGGCGGCCGGTGTGAGGTCAGCGAGGATCAGGTCGGCGGCAAAGTCTTTATTGAGCTGCATCAGCTGTCCTTCCATCAGCTGGACGTGGAGGGACTGAAGCAGGGGATTGAGGAGCGTCTGCTTGCCGGGTTCGCCGGCGATCAGCAGGTTTCCGCCGTCGTCGATATAGCGTTTGATTTTCGTTACCGTTATCGTGTCCAGCGGAGCTTTCGGGTCGGCGATCACGAGCGCCGCGATATCGGAGGGAATGTCCTCCTCTTTTAATGAAACGGTCTGTACGTCGAAGCCCTGGTTGACGAGTGAATGGCGGAAGCTTATGTCATTAGTGAGGAGCTTGTATTGCCGGTCTCCGTTCTTGTCGATGCTTCGTTCCAGGTCGCCCCGGAGGAATGCGATCTTCGGCATCTTCGCCTGCATCAGGCGTTTGATGGCGGCGCCAGTTTCCGACTCCGTGGGAAAGACGATCTGGTCGTCGAAGAGGCGGAGGAATGTGGTGCGGCCTTTGTATTTGAGCTGCATGACGTAGCGATTTTTCTCAGGGCGGAGGTCGATGACCCGGTGGATCTCTTCGGGTGTTTTAAACATGTCCAGGTCCACCTTCATGGATTTGGAATACTTCTCCGCCAGCGCCTTGAGGCTCATGCCGGGGTTGTATTTATACGTGCTCATGTCATAGGTGCTGTCGTAGTAGTATACGTATTTGAACTTGATATCGGGCTTGAACCGAAGGTAGGGTTCCCAGCGGGCCATGTCGGCGTTGCGCTGTTCGGGTCTGCCGTAGAAGAAGCGGTTGTCCAGCAGGTTGATGTAGGTGGTTACTTCGAGCGGCTCGTCGCCGGTTTCGCGCATGATTTTCTGTCCGCTGGCGGCCAGGGTCATGAGGTCGGTGGCGGTAGCGTCGAGGTAGCCGGTGAGGGCCGGGCGGGAGGTGAGGTAGCCCAATGCCAGGGCGACGGCGACGATGGATGAATAACGGCTTATGCGGACCCAGAGGGGTATCGACTCGCTGTCGGAGCGCAGCTTGTAGATGCTGAAGCTAAGAAAGATGAAGATGATGATGAGGAAGTAAAACAGGTCTTTGGTTCGGATGAGTCCGGAGAGCATGTAGTCTGCCCGGCCGGAGATGGACAGGAAATAGGTAAGGTCGCGGACAAAGTCGATGCCCTGCCATACGGTGCCGACATAGCTGAGCGCGGCGAGGAGCACCAGGGTGCTCAGGGCTGCCACGACCTGGTAAGCGGTCAGGCAGGACATGAACAATCCGATGGCTGCATAGGTGCAGAGCAGCAGGTAGATCCCCAGCAGCCCGGAAAACAGCAGTCCCGCGTCGGTGGAGCGGATATTGAACAGGCCAAACAGGACCATCATCGTAAGAATGGCTACGAGCAGGAGGTTATAGAGCATCATGGCCAGGAATTTGCCGAGGATGATTTCCCTGACTTTGATCGGAGAAGAATAGAGGAGCTTGATGGTGCCGCTGTTGATCTCCCGGCTCATAAGACCCATAGTAAGGAGGGGAAGATACAGGTATAGCTTTGCGACGAGGGAGGGCCAGATGCCGTAGGGGGGTGCGAAGACGCGGGAAGTAAGGAAGGCCATCCAGCTCAAATACTGTCCGCCCATTTCCTGTGAGGTGATGGGGCCTTCCAGCGCGCTCGTGTAGGCCAGTCCGGATTGAAAAAGAAAGGCTACGAGCAGGAACCAGGCTATGGGAGAATAAAACAGCAGGGACAGTTCCGTCTTTGCGATTTTTAGTATCGTCTTCATTAGTTTTTCTTGGAGTAATTTGATAATTGGGCAAAAATTTCGTCGAGCGAGCTTTTTTCCAGGTTGATTTCCATGAGTCGCCAGCCTTTGGCGACGCTGGATTCGATGATGCGTTCGGTGATCTCGCGGTCGCCGCTGAAATAGATGCGCAGCTGGCGTTGGGTAAGGAATTCCACCTTCGTCACGCCCCTGATCTGGAGCAGGTCTTCCTGCGGCGGCGGGTTTTCCATGTGCAGGAGGATGCTGTGCGGTTCGACGTAGTTGTTGAAGGCATCCATGGTATCGGAGAAGACTATTCTTCCGCTGTCGATCATTTTTATTTCCTTGCAGAGCATTTGTACTTCGGACAGAACGTGGGACGAAAAGATCACCGCCCTGTCGGCGGCGATCTCTTTAATCAGAGCCCTGACCTCGATGATCTGGTTGGGGTCGAGTCCATTGGTGGGTTCGTCCAGCACGACGAGCTTGGGACGGTGGATGATGGCTTGTGCGATACCTACGCGCTGGCGATATCCTCCGGATAAATTGCGGATCAGCCGCTTGCTGAAGTGGGTAATGCCGCAGCGGTCTTTCGCGTCGGCGAGGGCGGCGGGAATGGCCGTCTTGTCCATCTTGCGAAGTGCGGCGCAATAGATGAGGTATTCGTCGACGGTAAGGTCCATGTACAGGGGCGGATTTTGGGGAAGGAATCCGATCTGTTTTTTCGCCCGTTCGGGGTCTTTGCGAAGGTCGATGCCGTCTATTTGCACTGTGCCTTCGGTTTGCCTGAGGGCGCCGCAGAGGATGTTCATGGTCGTGGACTTGCCGGCTCCATTGGAGCCGAGCAGTCCTACGATGCCGTTGCGGTTGATTTCGATATTGATGTCACGGATGGCCCAGCTGGCGGTGTATTTGTGGGACAGCCGTTCGATCTTTACAATTGAGTTCGACATATTTTGAAAAAAGGTTTTGCACCCGGCAGGTTATTACCGGTCATGGAAGAATGATATGGAATGGATTCTACTGGTAGCCGGGATTTTGTTTCAACGCTATGTTTATGTTCAGCTGTCCCTGCGGTATGGGATAGAGTGTGTCGGTGGCCTGCCATCCGGTTTTCAGCGGTTTCAGGATTGCGTCGGCGGTCCCTGTTCTTTTCAGGTCGAACCATCGGTTACCCCATTCCGTGAAAAGCTCGGTCTGGCGTTCGTGGAGGATGGCGTTGATCACGTCATCCTGAACGGAGGCGGTGCTGGCGCCCAGGCCGGCTCTTGCGCGGACCAGGTTGAGGTCGGCCAGTGCGTCGACTGTGCGGCCCAGACGGGCGGCGGCTTCTGCCCGGACGAGGTAGATGTCGGCCAGCCGGAAGACCATGAAGGCTTCGACGGGTGAGACGGGAGTCACCTGTTTATATTTAAAGGGATAGTAGAGGGTCTGGGTCGAGCCTCCGATCGTCACTACGGCGGCATTGGTCCATTTCCTGAAGCGCTGGTCGCCGGTTTCGAAAGCGGCCTGCAGCGTTGGAGTCAGGAGATAGTTGGGTATTACTCCTGCGCTGTAGGGGATATAATTGGAAGCCTCATAGGTCATGTTGTAGCCGTTGACGGCGGGAAGCTGCCAGATGGCTTCCACGCTGCCGTCGAGGAATACTTTGTTGAGCTCGGGTTCGAGCTTATATACGCCGGAACCGATGACGGCATTTGCTTCGTCATAGGCGGACTGCCACTGCCCGCGGTACAGGTAGACCCTGGACAGGAATGCCTGGACGGTGTACTTGTTGGGGCGGGCGCGGCCTGCGGAGGGATAGGTGACGGGAAGGGCGGCCTTTGCATCGGTGAGGTCGCGTATGATCTGGCGGTAGACGGAGTCTACGGGTGCGCGGCCGAGCAGGTTCGTCTTCTTGTAGTCGGAGGATGTCACCACGGGAATGCCGCCGAACAGGTTCGTCAGGTCGAAAAGGTACATCGACCGGACCACTTTCAGCTCTCCCGTCAGCTGCTGCTTGAGGGAGGCTGACAGGCCGGGACTGGCTGCGATACCTTCGAGGGAGGCGTTGACCGGATAGAGGCCGATATAGGGATTGCTCCACATGGTATTCACCACTACGTTTTGAGAAGTGAGGTTTGCGCTGTAGAAATCCGTGTAGTTGCGATCCGTTTGAGTCGTGATCAGCTCATCCGAAGACAAGCCGGTATAGCGGGACAGCAGGCCGTCGTTGAAAGTAAAGCCGTTGACGCCATTTGCGGGATAGCTCATTACGCCGGCGATCGCCGTCATGGTCGATGCGCTATCGGAAAATTGCTGCGTCTGGGTAATTGAAGTCGGCGGATTGGGTGGAATATCGATGAGCCGTTTGCAGGAAAGGGACAGCGCCGCCAGCAGGACGGCCAGGTATGCAGATCTATCGAGTATTTTCTTTGTCATGGGAATACATTTAGAAGTTAAGATTCAGACCGATTACGGTGGTCCGCTGCAGGGGGAATCCGGTAAACGTGAACTGTTCGGGGTCTCCCACCTTGTAGTTCGTAATGGTCAACAGGTTTTGCGAGCTGCCGTAGATGCGCAGGTCCTGCATGTGGAGCTTCCTGGTCATCTTCTCCGGCAGGGAATAAGAAACCGACAGCGTTTTCAGGCGGAGGTAGGTATCGTCTGTATAGGCCGCGTCGGAGAGGGAGAATACTCCGGCTGCGTTATAGGCGGAGCTGGCATAGCCGGTCGCGAGTTTCATGAGCGTGGTATGGTCGCCGGGTTTCTTCCAGTAGTCGAGCGCTTCGACGGGTTGGTTGGTCATGCTGGAACCGGGCACCGTGCTGTAGATAGCGGCGAGGTAGTTAGGCGCGGTCTGGCTGGAGAACTGGAAGAACATATAAACGCTGAAACGTTTATAGCTGATCGTATTTCCGATGCCGCCCATGTACCTGACTTCCCTGTTGCCGATGACATATTGGTCGCCGCCATCCACTGCAAGGTTCGAGCTGGGGCTGGTGGTGACGCCGCCTTTTCCTTTATAGTATTCGAACAGGCCGGTCGTATCATTGAGACCTTTGAAGCGGTAGCCATAGATAATCGACAGCGGCTGGCCGAGGGAATACAGCTTCCTGTAGGGCGATGACATGAGGTTCGGGAAATCCAGCAGCCTGTTGCGATTGAAGGAGATGTTGAAGGTGGTGGTCCAGGAGAAAGATTTCGTTTTGATGTTACTGGACGTAACGCTGAATTCCCATCCTTTATTCTGAACGGTACCGGGCAGGTTCTGTGTTACGCTGCCAAAGCCGACCTGGATGGGCAGCAAGTAGCCTCCGAGCTGGTTACCCTGGCGATTGCGATAATAGGTAACGTTCAGCAGCAGGCGGTCCTGGAAGAAGCCGAGGTCGACGGCGAGGTTCAGCGATTTTTTCAACGCCCAGCTGTAATCGGGGTTGTAGAGGTTCACCGGATTATTGGGTGCGGCGCCCTGGAAGGGGGGAACGTTGAATGTCGGCGTCCAGAAGGGCTGGTATTGATAAGCGGCTACACCGTCGGAGCCGTTGGTACCGTAGTTGCCGGAAAACTTGGCATAACTTACGAAGGGAAGGGTTGCTTTGAATCCGTTTTCTTCCGAAAAAATCCAGCCGAGGCCGGCCGAGCCGAAGCTGCCGAACTGGTTGCCGGGTCCGAAGTTACTGGAGCCGTCTCTTCTGCCGGTCAGGCTGACGATGTATTTGCTGTCGTAGACGTATTTGAGCCGGGCGAAGCCTGCGCTATATTTATAAATCCCGTAGCCGTCGGTCGTATTTTGGGTGGTTGCCCCGTTGAGCGATCCCAAAAAGGCGTCGTTGGCGTAACCGCCGCCGTAGGTATAGGTAGAATTGCTCGTACTTTTTTTATAGGTGCCGCCCACCAGCGCGGAGAAGACGCCTCTTCCGATACTGGTCGTGAAGTCCAGCTGCGGCTCTACGTTGACGGCTTCGGCGTTGTTGGTCGAGAAATAGGTAGAGGGATAAGGGGTGGGCTGGGCCTTTCCGGGGCTGATGGAATGCTCCGCGGTGTTGTTGCGGTTGTATCCCATGTTTACGGTAAAGGAGAGGCCTGTCATGATCTTGTACCCTATCCTCACCGTTTGATTCATGTTGTAATTCTTCGTCATGGTGGGGCGCAGCAGGCCGGAATAGAACTGATAACTTTGAAGGTTGACGCCTTTGTACTTCCAGACGAGGTTGCCGGACGGGTCCAGCAGCTCGGGCAGGTTGGGCGGAGCGAAGGCGATGTTTGCGCCGCCGAATGCTGCGGAGTTATTGCCGTCGTAGGAGTAGTCCGACCCGAAGTCGACGGAGAGCCTGTTATCCGTGGAGGCGTGGTGGAAAGTGCTGTGAAGCGAATAGCGCTGGTCCGCGAAACTGCCGGGATAGTTGTAGTTGCTGCGGGTATAGCCAACGGAGACGAGGAAGGTGTTGTTGTAACTGCCTCCGGAAAGGCTGGCGTGTACGTCGGTATTGGTCGATGACCGGTCGAAGATCAGGTGTTCCCAGTCGGTATAGCGGGTCGAATCGAAGATGCTCACGTCGGGTGCAAAGCCGAGGCTGTAGGGAATATTATTGGGAGCGACGCCGTCGGCTTTGAGGGCGTCTTTTCTGAGCTGAAGGTATTGCTGTGTATTCATCAGCTTCACGCCGCGGGCTCTCGTATTGATGCCGGTGTTGACCTGCATGTTGAAAGTGGACCTACCGGGCTTGCCTTTTTTGGTAGTGATGAGAATCACGCCATTGGCGCCTTGTGTTCCGTAAATGGAGGTAGCGTCTGCGTCCTTGAGGATGCTGACGCTTTCGATATCTGCGGGGTTTATGTTGTTAAATGGGCTCAGACCGCCGCTGACGCTGATGCCTCCGCTGAAGCTATTTGCCGAGGCCAGCGAGGTCAGCTGGCTGATATTGGCGTTTTGAGTGGCAAAGGGCACTCCGTCGACGAGGAACAGCGGCTGGTCATAGGGTTTGAAGCCGTAGGGGGGATTATTGACGAGGTTGTTCTGTCCTCTCACCTGGACCAATATGCGCGAACCGGGCACCCCGCTCTGGGCGTTGATGGCCAGGCCGGGGGCTTGTCCTGCCAGGGCGAGGAGCACGTTGGTCACGGGCTGCTTTTCGATGGTTTCGGCGTTGACCGTAGAGATGGAGCCTACGCTGAAGCGGCGGGATGTGGTGCCATAGGCCTGGATGACCGGTGCGTCGAGGATGTCGTGGGTTCGTTTCATCATGAGGTAAACGAAAGAGCTTCCTGCGGTAGTAATTTCCTGGTCGGTGTAGCCGGTATAGGAGATCACGAGCGTGGTGCCGGGTTTTATGTGGTATAAGGCAAACTCGCCTTTTATATTGGTCCTTGTGCCGGTGGTGGTGCCTTTGATGATGACGGAAGCTCCCGAGAGCGGCTCGCCGGTGCTGTCGCGGACGTAACCTCTCAGCGTGTCGTTTGCGGCTTCGGGGGACTCGGGCGCCGGCGGCGTATGGATGATGATGGGAGCTTTTTTATTGATGAAAACGGTGTTGCCCTGGATTTGGAAGTCGAGGGGAAGGTCATAGAAAATAATTTTAAATGCGGCCTCCAGTGAGGCGTCTCTTATGGCGACGGAGATGGGGCCGAGTCCCTGGAGATCCTTTTTGTCATAGAAAAAGACATAGCCGGTCTGCTCACGAATGACGGACAAAATCTTCGGCAGCTCCACAGCGTTGCCTGAGTAGGTTACCTTCTGCGCGCTGCTTCGGGCGGCTACGTGCAGAGAGGTGACGAGGATCAGAATTGCAGACAATTTCATCACTAAAAGAGTTTTGGTCAGCAGGGACATGCTATCCTTATGGACATAGGACAGCAGTTTGCGAAATGCATGAATTTGCATATCTTCACATTGTTTAGGTTAATTAATAAGCAGTTACACCTGTTGACGAATGATCTAAGCGCAAACCGGGGAAGGGTTCCAATCTATACCCGGTTTTTCATTTGAGACCATCCGGTAAAAGTCAATTTTCTCTTGTCGTTGCCTTTTTTACATTATCGAATTAAGGGGGTTAAGGGGTTATGATAAGATGGTTGTTTTCTTCGATTCTATAGTGAACGGCCTGTGCCGATAATCCGCTCAGGACTTGCGAGAGGGTGAGTGATCGCCCGATCATACCATTGAACTGCCGCTCGCGGATATTGCCTTCGTATTGAATTTCCACGTTGTACCAGCGGGCCAGCTGGCGCATTACTGCCTGCAGACTGGCGTCGCTAAAGTCGAAGAAGCCGTTCTTCCAGGCAACGGCCCGGACGGGGTCGCCTTTCGAAACGATGACTTCGCCGTCGGGGGCTGCGGATGCTTTCTCTCCCGGTTTGAGCATATGTGTACCTATCTTCACCGCACCCTCGAGCAAGGTTGTGATGGATGCGGGTTCGTCGCTATAGGCATTGACGTTGAAGCGGGTGCCGATGTCTTCGATCGTCTGGCTGCCTGCTTTGACACGGAAGGGTTTGCTTTTGTCGTGCGTTACTTCAAAATAAGCCTCCCCGGTGATTTGAACCATGCGTTCATTGCCTTTGAAAGCTGTAGGATAGGTTATGCTGCTGGAGGCGTTGAGCCATACTTTTGTGCCGTCGGGAAGCAGGAGTTGATATTGGCCGCCGCGGGGCGTGGTGAGGGTATTGTAAAGGACGGCGGGCGAGCTTTCGCCGGTTGCGTTGGTGTAGGCGAGGCTGCCGTTGCCGGTATTGATGATGGTGGCGTCGCCTTGTTTTGCGAGCTCGCCGGTGTGAGTGCTGTCGAGGGTGATGATTGAACCGTTGCTCAGGGTAAGGGTCGCCTTGTTATATCCGGGAGGTATGACCTTTTCTGCTGCGATCGGGGGTTCTGCGCGGGGCTGGCGCCGGGTGAAAAAGAACCAGGCTCCTGCTCCCGCCAGGATTATGCAAGCGGCGGCAGCTACTCTCGACAGTCTGAAGATGGATGCTTTATTTCTATGCTTCGGAGGCATGATGGTCCGGTACATGTGTTCCCAGTCCATACCGGGAACTCCGGAAGGTGTTTCCATCGTTTCCAGCTGACGGTCCATGATCGTTTCCAGCGCTTCTTTATACGCGGGATCGCGGACATAGATAAAAAACTCCTCCATCTCCTGCTGTGAACAGGTCTTGTTGATGTATTGCCGATAGAGATAATTTAACCGGTCCCCGGATGTTGTCATGCTATTAAGACTGGATTGCGGGGCTGAGGTACCGACAAAAAGGCGAGTTTTTTTTAGAGCAGGAGAGAAGCGGTTTGAAGCCAAAATATAATACTCAGTATTTCAGAGTGTTGCGAGAGGAAGTGCTGGATGTGGCGGAGGACTTCGGTAATGATATTTTTGACAGTTTGTACGGAGAGGTTCATCCGTGAAGCTATTTCCTGGTGGCTGAGGCCTTCCTGGCGGCTGAGCCTGAAAACGGTCTGCTTCTTTTCCGACAGTTGAGAAAGCGCAGCCTCGATAAGCTTGCGGCTTTCCTGTGCGTGCAGGAGCTCTTCGGCTTCGTTCTCCGAGCGTTTCATGTTGTTCCATACCTGTCGGATCATCTGTTCGTTGCGGGCAATTTTTGTCAGCAGGTCGAGTGTCCGGTTGCGAGTCATAGCGTAAATATAGCTGCCGGGAGAGGATACGTCCGCCAGCCTCTCCCGCTGTTCCCAGAGTTTCAGAAAAATGTCCTGTACTACTTCTTCGGCGTCTACGGCGGAATGGCAGAGCTGCCAGGCAAAGGCATACAGGCGTTCCCGATACCCGTCAAAGAGTTTCCGGAAGGCTTGTTCATCGCCTTGGGCTATCCTCGGGAAGAGGTCATTTTCATCGTATGGTGGTGTTGGAATCAAGATCCCGTAGTGCTGTTTTTCGATGGGCCGCTTGTGACTTGCAATCGGGATAAGGGAGGGCCAGAGCTAAAGATATAAAAAAATGGACAAAGTCAATTTCTATGGAAAACTTCCGGTTTTGCATCCTTCGCAAAACTGTATGCCATGCTTGCCAACTACTGCAGGATTATATTCCGGAATTTTGGAAAAACGAAGCTGTATGTCTTTATCAATATTCTTAGTCTTGGGATCGGCATTGCGGCCATGATCTGGGGGATACAGGTTTATCGGTTCAACACGAGCTACGACCGGTTTCATCAAAACAGGGAACATATCTTCCGGGTGCTTATCCGGGTAGCCGGAGGGGAAGGGCTGAAGGGTACCTGCCCGTCTCCGGTCAGCGGGGCTGCGGTGAAGGATTTTCCCGGAGTGGAGAAGGCGGTACGGTGGCAAGGGCGACCGTCGGCTGTATTGGCTGCGGGGAGTGAGCCCTTTGCGGTCCAGGTGCATTACACCGATCCGGATTTTTTTACTGTCTTTACGTTTCCGATGGTCAGGGGCACAGCTCAGCTTGGAGATTTGCATACGGTGGTGATCACGGAAACGGGAGCGAAGAAATTTTTTGGGAAGGAGGATCCTTTGGGGAAGACGCTGGTGCTGTATTCGGACCAACCTTATAAACGTTCCCTGACGGTGACGGGGATCGTGAAAGACCCGCCCGCCAACTCGTCTTTTCAGTTCGAGACGTTGACTTCCATGGATAATTTCCTGTCTTTCGACGGGTCGCCGGTCGGCAGGGACGACTGGCGGATGCTATCGGATGCGGTGTTTCTGAAGCTGACCAATCCGGGGCAGGCGGCAACACTTGGGGAGGCCTTTAGCCGGTATATACCGTTGGAACAGGCTGCCCGGCAAGATATAAAAGTCACGTCATTTGCATTGCAGTCATTGTCGAAGACTGCGGAGCAATCCGGAGCTATCGATATCAATGCGATGCTGGAGAGGCCGAGTGATGCAGGGGTATATGCTCCGTTGATCCTGGCGGTTTTCATTTTATTATCTGCCTGTTTGAATTTTGCCAACACCACGGTCGCACAGAGCCGGCGGCGGTTGAAGGAGATCGGGATCAGGAAGGTGATGGGCAGCAGTCTCCGCCAGATTCTCCTGCAGCAACTACTGGAATGCGCCCTGATCGTCGTCCCGGCCATTGGGCTGGCGATGCTGCTGGACTGGCTGTGGCTGCCTGTATACAACGGCATGATGATTCATTCGGATGTGCAGGCGTCCTATTCGGGTGATCCTGTGCTGCAGCTGGTGCTTGCGGGTCTGTTCGTTGCCGTTGTTTTCGTGGCGGGCGCCTACCCTGCTTTTTATATCAGCCGGTTCAATGCGACGAGTGTTTTCAGGGGGGTGGTGCGTTTCGGGGGGGCCAATCTCTTCTCCCGTTTCCTGCTGGGTTTGCAGATCGTGGTGACTTTTATTACGCTGGTTACCTCGATTGCCTTTGCCCGCAATGCGGCCTTCCAGCGGGACTATGATTATGGTTATCACCGGAAGGATATTATGGGGATATGGCTCCGGGAGGGAACGGATGGGAAGACGCTGCGCGATGAGCTGAGCCGTATGCCGGGTGTCGAGCAAATGGAGGGGGTTAACGACCAGGTGGGATTTTCCTATCACAGCTGGCCGTTGGAGGCGGAAGGAAAGAAGAAAGAATGTACTTACCTGGAGGTGGGGCCTGGTTATATTTCCCTGATGGAGCTGAAGCTGGTGGCGGGGAGCGTACCGAAGACCATATCAGCAGACAGGCCGTACATGCTGATCAATGAGAAGCTTGCTTTCGCCCTGGGGTGGAAACCCGTGGAGGCAATTGGCCGGACGATTCGGAAAGACGAAAAGACGACCTGTGTGGTTGCGGGCGTATTAAAAGATTTTACGCAGAACTCGTTTGGGAGACCCATACTGCCGGTGGCCATGGAGCTGATCGATCCGGAGAAGGCGTCGCAATTGCTGATACGCGCGAGGCCCGGCCGGCTTGGGGAGGTTTCGGACGAGGTCAGGGCCGCCTGGGCAAGGTTATATCCGGGGACGCCGTTCAACGGCTACTTCCAGGATGATGTGTCGGTAATAAGCATGCGTCTGAACGCCATCGTCACCCGGATCTTTTCGGGTTGTACCCTGATCTCGATTTTTATGGCCGCGACGGGCATGTTTGCGCTGGTTTCGCTGACGGTTTTGAAACGGAGGAAGGAGATTGCTGTGCGGAAAGTGGTGGGGGCGAGAGGACGGCATATTTTGAGTTTGGTCGGAATGGGTTACGGCTGGACGTTTCTGATTTCCGCTTTCCTGGGCTGCACGGTGGGTTATCTTCTTGCCCGTCAGCTGATGGAGATGATCTTTCGGATAAATGCGGGTGTTCGGATGGATTCGGTAGTGATCAGCTTTTTGAGTATCCTGCTGTTAAGCGGTACCATCATCCTTACGCGGGTTTGGTATTTATCCCGGGTGCGGACGACGGATTTGCTAAAGGAACTATGATTTATACAATAAAAAATATTAGTCCAGTAATTAAGTAGGGTTTATCTTTGCGGTTCGAACACTATCGAGTCACAAAAATTCACTGTTATGAAGAAGTTGCTAACCGCACTTGTGCCGGACAGGCATGGGCTGTTATTGGCCGGACTAATGCTTATTATTTTTTCCTTCTCTTCTCAAGCTCAATCAATCGTTGTAAAAGGCGTAGTTACTGGAAAACCGGATGGGTTGCCGCTGGATGGCGTTACCGTCAGGGTGAAGGGAAGCGGGCGGACGACGCAGACGAATACGGAGGGTAAATTCGAGATACAGGCGGGTTTACGGGAGGTATTGCAGTTTAGCTTTGTCGGGTATAGTCCGGTGGAGCTGCCGGCGTCGGAGACGGCGTTGCAGGTATCGCTGGAGCAGGCTAAAGGGTCGCTAAACGAAGTAGTGGTGACCGCGCTGGGTATCGTGCGGCAGAAGAAGTCGCTGGGGTATGCGGTGCAGGAGCTGAAGTCGAAGGATATCTCGGAGACGTCGGAGCCGAACCTGGTCAATACGATCGAGGGAAAGGTTGCGGGTGTCAGGGTTACGAACAGCCAGGGGGATATGGGGTCTTCGCGGATTGTGATCCGGGGGGAGACTTCGATCTCGGGGAACAACCAGCCCTTGTTTGTCATCAATGGATTTCCGGTGGATAATGACCAGCAGGTGGGTACGGCTCCTTCGCGGGATTTTGCCAATCCTATTTCGGACATCAATCCCAACGATATCGAGTCGATCAGCTTTTTGAAAGGGCCTAATGCGGCGGCTTTGTATGGTTCGCGGGCGGCGCATGGTGTGGTGCTGATCAAGACCAAGAGCGGCAGGAAGAAGAAGGGGGTCGGAATTACGGTCAATTCGAATACGAGCTTCGACAATCTGCTGACGCTGCCGAAGTATCAGAATGTGTTTGGGCAGGGCGCCAATGGGGAGTTTGCATATAAGGATGGTGCGGGCGGCGGTGTCAACGACAATGTGGACGAGAGCTGGGGGCCGAAGATGAATGGCCAGCTGATACCGCAGTTCTTCGATGGAACGCCGCAGCCCTTCGTCGCTCATCCGGACAATGTGAAGAGCTTTTTCAAGACGGGTGTCAGCTATAGCAATGGGGTTTCGATCGGCGATGCGGGGGACAAGTACGACTATCGATTTGGCGTGAATACGCAGAAGATGTTTGGTGTCATTCCCAATAGCGATCTGGGGCGGAATAACTTCTCCATCAACTCCACGCTGAAGCTGGACCCGAAGCTGACGCTCTCCGTCAATGCCAATTATGTGCAGACCAACTCGGGCAACTTGCCGGGTTCGGGCGGGAAGCGGTCTACGAGCACGATGCTCCAGTTCATCTGGATGGGCCGGCAGGTCGATATGGACAAGCTGCGCGACCATTACAATAGCACGGGCAGTCCGCTGAACTGGAACAATGCCTATTATAGCAATCCTTTCTTCGTCGCCAATCAAAATACGGTGAGTCAGCGCAGGGATCGGCTTATCGGCAACATCGGTCTGAGCTATAAGATCACCAGCGAGCTGACGGCCAATCTGAAGTCGGCTACCGATTATTATACGGACCGGCGCAAGCTGAAGATCGCGTATGGCACGAGCGGTACGCCGTTCGGCTCCTATGAGGAAGATGCTTATACCATCAGCGAGACCAATACGGAGTTTACGTTGAATTATAATAAGAAGCTCAATGAGGATTTTGGTTTCGAGGTCCTGGGCGGGACCAATCTGCGGACCAAGTCTTTCCAGGAGAATGATCAGAAGGCTCCCCGGCTGGCGGTCGCGGGTCTTTACACCCTGACCAATTCGAGGGACCCGCTGGTCTCTTCGAATAATTTCTACAAGCTGAAGACGTATAGCCTGTTCGGGTCGGCGCAGCTGAGCTACAAGAATTATGCTTTTGTAAACTTCACGGCTCGTAACGACTGGGCTTCTACCCTACCGATCAACAACCTATCCTACTTTTACCCCTCGGTGAGCGCTTCGCTGGTCCTGTCGGATGCGTTCGATATCAAGAGCGACGCCCTGAGCTATGCCAAGGTGCGGGGTGGGTGGTCCAAGGTTGGGGCGGATGCGACGGCGTACCAGCTGCTGAATACGTATCCATTTATTACGCCTACTTTCGGTTCCAATCCTCAGCTGACGGCGGGTACGCTGGACCTGAATCCGAATCTTAAGCCGGAGACGACGACCTCGGAGGAAATCGGGCTGGAAGCGGGTTTCTTCAACAACAGGGTTCGATTAGACCTAAGCCTTTATCATAGCAGCAGCTACAACCAGATTTTGAACGTAGATGTGAGCAATACCACGGGTTACTCGCAGAAGCTGGTCAATGCGGGTCGGCTCAATAACAAGGGCATCGAGGTTCAGCTTGGCTTTGTCCCGGTGAAGACGACGCACTTTACCTGGGATGTCAACGCCAATTATGCGGCCAATCGAAGCCGGCTGCAGTCATTAGATAATCAGGGCTTGTTGAAAAATTATGTGCTGGGCAGCGATGGTTCCATCCAGACAGTGGCTACGGTCGGGCAGGCTTATGGCAGCTTGTTCGGGACGGCTTTCCTGCGTGACGCGCAGGGGCAGATAATAGTCAATGACGATGGAACCCCTGCGACCAATCCTACCAACAAGGTGCTGGGTAAGTATACCCCGGACTGGCTGGGCGGCATCACCAATACCTTCACCTATGATCACATTTCGTTGAGCGTGCTGGTGGACGGATCTTTTGGCGGGAGGCAGTATTCCTCTACGAATGCGACGGGTGTGTACACGGGTGTATTGGAGAGCACGTTGCCGGGACGGGATGCGGCACATGGCGGATTGTCCTATACCGCCGGCGGCAAAACTTACGACGACGGGATCATCTTCAAGGGCGTAACCAAGGATGGCAAGGCCAACCAGGCGATCATCCCGGCTTCACAGTATTACAAGGCGCTGAATAATTTCGACGAGGCATGGATTTATAGCTCCTCTTTTGTCAAGCTGCGGGAAGTAAAGCTCGCTATGAGGTTCCTGCGAAGTGGATACAGGCCATCAAGTTCACGGGTGCGACGGTCAGCCTGGTAGGGCGGAATCTTTGGATCATCCATAAGAACGTCCCCAATGTGGACCCTGAGACGGCTTTCAATACGGGTAACGGGCAGGGATTGGAAGACCTCAGCCTTCCCGGAACGCGGAGCTATGGTATCAATGTAAACTTCAAATTTTAATGACGATGAAGACGATATATAAATTTATCCTGGGCGCTTTGCTACTCGGTACGGCGTCTTGCAAGAAAGAGCTGGCGAATATCAACAAGAATCCCAACGCTACGGAGAATCCGCAGCCGGACTATCTGCTAACGGCGGCTCAGAAGCTGACGGCAGATGCATACTGGGGAGTGGATAACAATCTGAATAGCTCTTTGTTGTTCGTCCAACACTGGGCGAAGATTCAGTATACGGACCCGGATCGATACATTTTCAATAACAGCAGCTTTACGTCTTTGTGGAAGCAGCTGTATTCACAGAGCATCACCGATCTGAATAAGGTTATTGCTATAGGCGATGCCCAGCAGAATAAAAACTACAAGGGAGTGGCGCTGGCGCTTCGTTCCTGGACGTTCCAGATTTTGACGGATGCGTATGGAGATATTCCGTACAAGCAGGCGGGGAATATCGATAGCTTCCTAACGCCGGCGTACGATACGCAGCGGGATGTGTACCTGGGGCTGCTGAACGATCTTAAAACTGCTCAGTCGCTTTTGGACCCTTCCGGACCGGCAATAGCGGGTGACGTGATCTATGGCGGGAAGATCGCCAGCTGGAAGAAGTTCGTCAATGCGCTGCGGCTGCGGATCGCGTTGCGGATTGCAGACCAGGAGCCGACTCTTGCGGGCCAGGTGCTGGCCGATATCAAGAGCGAGGGCGGGGGCTATTTCGAGAGCAATGCTGACCTGGCGGCGCTGGTCTACCAGGACTCGCCCAACCAGAACCCGGTGAGCCTTACGTTCGATACGCGGCAGGACTATCGGATCAGCAAGACCATCGTGGACAGGCTTGCGGCGCTGAATGACCCGCGGCTGCCGGTGTATGCGCAGGTGACGGATGATGCGCCGCATGGATATGTCGGGGTTCCCAATGGTTTGCTGACCGGGAATGCGAATAACCTGGGTTTGAGCAAGACTTCGCGGCCGGGGGATTATTTCAGGGCGCCGCATGCGCCGGCGGTGATCGTAAGCTATGCGGAGGTGTTGTTTGGTCTTTCAGAGGCGGTTTCGCGTGGGTTTACGACGGGGGATGCGGCCGATCTTTACAAGCAAGCCGTGCTGGCCAGCCTGGATCAGTATGGGATCAAGGATGCGACGGTGACGGGGAATTATCTGGCGCAGGCGTCGGTGCAATATAATGCGGCCAATTATAAGAAGTCGATTGGGGATCAGAAGTGGATAGCTCTTTTTGGACAGGGGCTGGAGGCTTTTGCGGAGTGGAGGCGGCTGGACTATCCCCAGCTGACGCCGGCTGTGGCGGGGACGTTGGGCGGGAAGTTTCCTTTGCGGTTTATCTATCCGGGTTCGGAGCAGTCGCTGAATGGGGCGAGCTACACGAAGGCGGTGCAGCATCAGGGGGATGATTTGCTGACAACGAGGTTGTGGTTCGATAAGAATTGATAGTTTTTTTTCGTTGTGTATAGGGCCGTCTCAGAGAGACGGCCTTTTTTCTGGGAGGTACTTCCAATAGCGGGTGGGCATGTGGCGGAGGTGGAGCTTTAGGTTTTTGCGGGCGCCGATGTTTACTTTTTGGAAGTAGTGGCGCCAGAGGTCCTGGTATTGGGTTTCGTCGGGGGTGAAGATGGGGTTGGGGGAATCGGGGAGCGAGGGGTCAGCGGGGCAGGCGGGGTCGGCAGGGCAGGCGGGGTTGGCGGGTTCGATGGTGACGGGGAGGGTTTGGTGGAGGTCGTAGTAGATGCCGTATTTGCGGTGGGTGTCGTATATGAGCCAACGCTGGTCGGCGTAGCGTTGTTCGAAGTGGCGGCGGATGAGGGGAAGGACGTTGAAGTCGGGGCTGACGGTGGCGTAGTAGATTTGGTCGGCGGTGAGGGCGAAGCGGACGAAGGCTTCCATGCGGTGTTTCTCGCGGCGTACTTTCTTGTCGGTATCGATTACATAGCGGACGGAGGGGTGGGCGTAGTCGTATTCGATCGATAGTTTGGCCGATAGGGCGTAGCGGGCGTAGGCAAGTAGGTGGTCTTCCCTACCCTTTTCTTCGGAGAGGAAGCTGCGATAGAGCTGTTTTGCGGCGTTTATGGAGATGCGGGCGCAGAGTCCTTTCCAGACGCGGTGGGCCTTTGCTTCGTCGGAGGTTATGGTGATGCTATTTCCGAAGAGAGAGGGGGCGTCGTTTTCTATGATGCGTACGTCGTCGAGCCTGCGTTCGTAGACTTCGAATACGGTAGAGAGCCAGCCTTCGAATGTGCCGTCGTAGATTACTGTGTTCATTGGAAAAGGGCTAGCTGTGGTGAAAAGTTGGGGTGGTACTTGCTGTGTCCTGCGGAGAGGATGAATTGGCGGATTTGCTCTGCGGCGTAGTCTTTGGGTTGTTGGGGCAGGCCTTTGCAGATGATGAAATAGCGGGCGCGGTTTATGGCTACTCCCATCTTTTTGAGCTGGTCCCAGTGGAGGGGACTGTAGCGTCTGGCTTGTACGATGCGTTCGGCCGATTGGAGGCCGATGCCGGGGATTCGTTTTAGGAGTAAGAGGTCGGCGGTGTTGATGTCGAGGGGGAAGACGTGTAGGTTTTGCAGGGCCCAGGCTAGTTTGGGGTCGATTTCCATGTCGAGGGAGGGCTGGTTTGCGGAAAGGAGCTCATCGACGGAGAAGCCGTACCAGCGGATTAGCCAGTCGGCCTGGTAGAGGCGGTTTTCGCGGATGAGGGGGACGGGGGTGCCGATGGCAGGGAGGCGGTTGTCGGTGGAGATGGGGACGTAGCCGGAGTAGTAGACGCGGCGGAGCTTCATTTTTTTGTAGAAGGCGTCGGCTATTTTTAAGATGGTCAAGTCGGGTTCGGCGGTTGCGCCGATGACCATTTGTGTGCTTTGGCCGGCGGGGGCGAAGAGGCGGGATTTGGCGGGGGACGCGGCAGCGGGGAGGGCGAGGCTTGAGGGACGGGGGCCGCGGTCGGCGGATTCGTCGATGGCGTTTTTTAGGACGCGCATGGGGTGGAGCATGTCTTCGCGCTTTTTGTCGGGAGCGAGGAGGCGGAGGCCTTCTTCGGTGGGGATTTCGATGTTTACGCTCAGGCGGTCGGCGAACTGTCCGGCTTGTTCGACGAGTTCTTTGCTGGCGCCGGGCACGAGCTTGAGGTGGATGTAGCCGTTGAAGTTGTGTTCGGTGCGTAGTTTTTTGGCTACGAGGACGAGGCGTTCCATGGTGTAGTCGGCGTTTTTAAAGATGCCGGAGCTGAGGAAGAGGCCTTCGATATAGTTGCGGCGGTAGAAGTTGATGGTGAGGTCGACGACTTCCTGAACGGTGAAGGCTGCGCGTTTGACGTCGTTGCTGCGGCGGCTGACGCAGTAGGCGCAGTCGTAGATGCAATGATTGGTGAGGAGAATTTTTAACAGGGAGACGCACCGTCCGTCTTCGGTGTAGGCGTGGCAGATGCCGTTGCTGGCGTTGCCCAGTCCTTTGTTTTCGTTCTTGCGTTTGCTTCCGCTGGAAGCGCAGGATACGTCGTATTTTGCCGAATCGGCGAGGATGCCCAGCTTCTCCTTTATCCTATCCCACATTGGCTCTTTTCCTGCAATTTACTAAATATATTAGTATAACATTCAATTGTTTCCTATATTTATTGCGCTATGTCCAATACTACTGCAGGGGCGAAGTCCCGGATAGAATCCATTGATATTTTGCGCGGCCTGGTGACGCTTATCATGGCGATAGACCATGTGAGGGATGCGTTGCATAAGGGGCATCCTGAGGCTACGGATTTGACGGTGACGACGCCGGTGCTGTTTGCGACGAGGTGGATTACGCATTTTTGCGCGCCTACGTTTGTGTTTTTGAGCGGGATTTCGGCGTATCTGGCGGGGGCGAGGCGGGGAGCGGAGGCGGGGCGGGGAGCTGGAGCGGGAGAGCAGGCGCTGTTTTTATTCAAGCGGGGATTATGGCTGCTGATTGTCGAGGTGCTGGTCATCAGTCCAGCGATAACGTTCAATTATTCCTACTCCTATATTATGCTGCAGGTGATCTGG
Organism: Bacteroidota bacterium; assembly: GCA_018267545.1. GTDB lineage: Bacteria > Bacteroidota > Bacteroidia > Chitinophagales > Chitinophagaceae > Puia. Next base: position 693 of record JAFDYG010000444.1, on the reverse strand, counting down.
GCTATCGGGGGGAGCATGATTCTGCTAGGTCTTTTGATATGGGTGAAGGCGGGGCCTTTTTTAATCGGGTTGGTGGGATTTTTGATTTTCGCCGGTCATAATGTGTTTGATTTGGTGAATGTCGGGGCTTCGGGTAAAACTGCCTTTTGGTAATTGTTCGTATCGGGGAACGGATGGGCGGGAGAGATTCCATTGGGCGGGGGGCGCGTGATCAATGTGCCTTATCCGATACTGCCCTGGGCTGGGGTGATGTTGATGGGTTATGCGTTGGGGCCGGTTTACAGGTCTTCGTTCGATACGGTTAGGCGGAAAAAGATTTTGTTGTATGCGGGATTGGGAATGCTGGGTTTGTTTTTTGTTTTCCGGGCGTTCAATATTTATGGGGACCCGGCGCCCTGGTCGGTGCAGAGGACGGGTGCGTTGTCGGTGATTTCGTTTTTCAATGTGACGAAGTATCCCTGCTCGTTATTGTATTTGTGTATGACGCTGGGGGTTGCACTGGTTATATTGAGCAGGACGGAAGGTGTGAGGAACAGGCTGGGGTCTGTACTGACCGTTTATGGGAGTGTTCCGTTCTTCTATTATGTCTGTCATTGGTTTTTGATCCAGTCGGTTACTATTGCGTTGTTTTTTATAATGGGGTATTCTACTTCTCAGATCGTTACACCGGGGAGTGGATTTTGGTTTGCGCCG
>JAFDYG010000443.1 GCA_018267545.1 Bacteroidota bacterium | reverse complement strand
CTTCTCTCCAATTCAAAAGCCCGCGCGTCCGTACTCCCCGAAAAATCTACCGCCCCTCCCTTCTGCCAGTAATCCGTCCAGCTCTTTACCGATGCCGCCGCCACCGAAACATAATCTTTCCCTATCTGCCCTACCGGCGAAAACACAGCCGAAAAACTAAACTCCTCCCCCCCATCAGGCGCCATCAAAAAATAATGTTTTTCCTTTTCCTCCACCTTCACCCCTCCACTCCACTTCATCCCTAAAAAATATCTTGTCGTATCCAATTGATGCTCCAACAAAACATTCCCCCCATCAGCACGAACCACCACACTATGATGAGCCCCCGCACTCCCCCAATTCACCCCCTCATCCGTAAACCCACCCGTCGGATACGGAAACCTCACCCTTACCTTCAACCGCCCTTCCTTCACCAGCTCTGACCTCACCTTCACCGCCACCCCATCACGCTCCGGATCACCAACCGTACTTACATCTACAGCCACTCCCTCCAACGTAAAACGACTCTTCACCTCCCCCGTCCACAAGTCCAGCTCCTGACGTATATCCTTCAAATCACCCGGTCCAGCCATCCTCCCATCCCTCATCCGAAACTCAAATCCAAGATTACCCAGCTGTAACCGGTGCAAATTCTGTCGAAACCAATCCGACGCCCGCTTATTCCTTTCCGGCGAAGACCACTGCACAGCATAGCTCACCTTCCGCCCATGTATGTCATACTCCTTCAACGCTTCCTCGAACCGAAAACCACTCGTATCCCTAAAGCTATGCCAGCCCCACTCCGACTCCGTGCCCAGCGGCACACCCCGTGCATACACCTCGGGAAAAGACTGCAATCCCGTCACATCCACCGTAAACGCAAAAGCCCCATTCCCAACCGTCAGCGACCCCATCGTATCCACACGGGTATTCACCACATTATGCCGCCCAACCAACGCCTTCCTATCGATCTGCGGCCGCAGCTCATCAGGACTAGCCTTCGAATAAGACGCCCACACATATTTGCTCGGCGTCTCGAACAAATCCTCTACCCTCTTCAAATCAACCACAGCCTTCGGCGCAAACCGCTCCGAGCTCATATACCGCATAATACTATAATACAACTGCCGGGCCGCAGGCCGCGCCGCCCCTACCCCAGGCCGCCCCCCTACCTCAGGCGAAAGATCCGCCGACGAAACCACCAGCCTTCCCTTCCCCACCCTCGCCTCGAAAATCAATCCCAGCCTCCTATTCAAAAACCAGGTATCGATCGGCTGTACAACCGGTCTGAACCCCGCCGGTAGATCTTCCAGGTGCATCACCTGCGCCCCCTTCACCACATCCCACCACTGCCAATCACTATAATAGCTTGTCGGAAAATCCCCAAACATCCCACTCGTCGTATCGATCAACAAACCCAGCGTATGCGGCGGCCGCATCTTGAACCAGGACGTGTTCCAAAATACCGGCGTAAAGCTCATCGACACCTCCTTCCCCTTCACCACCTTCCCACAGGCATTCAAAAAGACCTTCCCTCCCTGCTCCAATACAGCACGAGCCTTCTGATCCAGCTCCGTACAATAATACACTCCCGAATCCCTCGATTCCACCGCCGGATACACCCAACAATTCCAGTCATTGAAAAAAGACGTTCCTCTCACTCCCGCCTCCAGCTTCAATCTCGAAGCATTTTTAATCCCCTTCAACGACACCCGAATATCCCCCACCGAAAAACAATTTCCGATCGGCACATCCTTCGGCTCGAAACTCCCCCTCGCCACAACTTCTCCCTTCTCACTGGAAACCTTCCAATCCACCACCGCCCCCCTCAGCACCCCAGCGCCATAATGATACAGCTCGATCGAGGCCCGCAGCTCCTCCGAGTTTGTATATACAAATTCAGGAATTCTCGCCAACACCACAGTCTCCCCACAAAACCTCCTAAACTCCGCCGCACCCACATACCCCTTCGGCTCCCAAAATGCATTCAGCACCCCCACAAGCGCCGTCCCCTGCCCGGTATAATCATTCAGACACAACAGCTGAAAACCAGCCGCATCCTTCGTCCGCAACGACTTCTCGATCTCGGCCTTATAACACAGCACCTGCAGCTTCCCTGAAGCCATCAAAAACCGCCGCGCCTCATCCCCCATCCCCTGCTCCTTCAAGCTCTCCTGGAACAGCTCGAAATTCTTCGCCTTATAAACTCCCGTATACTTAGGTATCTCCGAAAAATCCGGGTACACACACCACTGCCCCATCTCGTGCGTCACATAGGGCACCGTAAACTCCGACGTGATCGCATGATAATCCGAAACCGACTCCGGCAACCCTTCCCAATTCAATCCACGAGGCCTCGACTTCACCATATATTCATTGGCAGGAACCAGCGGCCAGCTCTGCCCCACATCCGCACCCGTATATACCCTGCGGCCATCCCGCTCCTTCCAGAAATTGATAAACTTCGTCAGATACTCCACCTGCTTTCCACCCCTCGGCTCATTCCCATACGCCAGCATACAAAAGGAAGGATGATTCCCATAAGACCGCGCCATCCGCTCCGTCTCCTCGAAGATAAACTGATCGATAGGCTTGCCATCTCCCAGCGAGCTCCCATGATTCGCCCAGCTCGGCCCCTCCGGCTGCAAGTAAAACCCAACCTTATCCGCCGCCTCGAACGCCGCCTCCGGCGGACAATACGAATGGAAACGCATATGGTTGAGCCCATAGGACTTCGCAATCCGGAATATCCGCTCCCACGAACCCTCATCCATCGGCGCATAGCCCGTCCTCGGAAACACACAGTTCTCCACCGTCCCCCTCAAATGCACCAGCCTCCCATTCACCTCGAACCTCGTCCCCCGCACCTTGAACTCCCGCATACCAAACTCCACCGTTTTCAGAAGCAGCCCAATAACAGGGCTGCGGCTAAGCCTTATATTCAACCGGTATAAAACCGGGTTAAACTCATCCCACAACACCACTTTCTCCCCCATCGGCAGATCAGCCGTTACCGTATCCACCCCATTCTTCAAATGGAAGTCCACCAGAGCAAAAGCATCCACCTTCCTTACCGACAATATCAACCTCCCCCTTCCACCGCTATCCGCCGACCTCACCACCACTTTAACTTTCGCCTTTTTCCCCGCCACATCCGGATACACCTGTACATCATCCACCCACACCCGCTCCCTGGCCCCAAGCAGCATCTTCCCAACCACTCCATTCCAATTCCCCTGCGTCTGATCCGTCACACTATGCGAATCCTGTCCTACATTGATATCCTTGAGGCGGTTATCGATCTTCAACACCACCCTATGCTCCCCCGGCCCTATCCCCAGCTCAAAAACCTGCTCGGTGGAAAGACCATACCGCCGCCCCACACAAACATCATCCACCCACACCGTCACCTCTCCATGCGGCCGCTCTAAAAACAAAAAGACCGACCTTCCCTTCCATCCAGCAGGAACCCTCACCGTCTTTCGATACCACGCAGACCCCACATAATGTTTGGCCGGCGTCAGCCAAAACGGAAACTTCAAATTTCCCGGCTCCCGGTACTTCGCCATCCTCGGCTCAAAAAACCAGGAGCTATCATAAATGCTCGCCGTCCATTGCGTATTTACCGTGACATCATCCCCCTTGCCGTTCTCCAACATCGACCCTGGTAAATGCACCGTCTCCCCCACAAATTCACTCGCAAACCATCGCTCGACCTCGCCCCGGTCACGGGGGTCAGCCCTAAACTGCCACTCCCCCGCCAGAGAAATCTGCGCAACAACGATCTTACAAACCAGCATCAATACTATCGTAAACCGCAAACCCATAGCCTACTGCTTTATATATTTTTTTAACTCCAATCCCCCCACCTTCCTAATACCCTCCATCACCGTCACCGCATTCAGCTTTGCCCCCGCTTCATTCGTATGCGTATGATCCCCCGGAAAGAACTCCTTCACCTTCTCCGGCCCCAGCTCATCATATTTGTCCGCAATCATTCCATTCAGCTCGATATAGAAAGCCCCCGTACCCACCGCCGTCTCCTTCGCCCACTTTCCATAATCATTCGAAGCGCGCAGCACCTTCCCATCGGTAAACATATTCCTCGGAATCGGTGAACAGATAATCGCCGTCGCACCTCTCGACTTGATATCGGCTACATATTTTCGCATATACCAGCCATATGTATGGACCGTCTCCTGTTTCTTCATAATAGGATTGTATACGTCTTTCGACTCTTCCCCCGTCCCCTTTATCGTTCCCCTCGCCCTCGCCGTATCATCCAGCGGCCCCCCGTCATTATGACCGAACTGCATGATAACAAAGTCTCCCGCCTTCAGCTGCGACAATACCTTGTCCCAATGCCCCTCCGTAATAAAAGTCCGGCTGCTCCGTCCCCCCAACGCATAATTGCGGACAGCCAGCCGTGTCGTATCGAAATTATCACCCAGGAAGCTACCCCATCCCCAAAGACTGCCATCGCCCTTTCCCTGCCCGTTCTTTACAGTAGAATCTCCTATAATATACAAAGTCGGCCGCTCATCTCGTACACTACCGGCCAACATAAGCAACGACAACAAAAAACATCGTATAAGCATACAATCGATTTTTAAAAATTCACGCCCAAAGCATTCTTGACCACTACCTTCGAACCATCCTTCGCCGTTATCACCACCCCCTTCAATTCCCAATCCTTCGCATAGCTTATCTCGCCCGCCGTACCCGCATTGATCGTCACATTATCCAGGTGAACCCCGGAAACAAGCGACCCATCGAGCCCCGTAGAAACCACCGCCTTCTTTGCGCTGCCCACCTTCATCCCCGAAACATAAATATCCCTGAAATGAGGAATACCCCTTTCTGCCGGCTCCACCTTATGCAGCATCGTCTTCCAATGCGCAGGCACCGAATCCGGGTTATATCCCGCCGGCAGAGTGGAATAGCTATACGCCGGGTTCCAGTTCATCGTAAACAGAATGGCGTTGCCGACACTATCCATCGTAATATTGCGGATATGTATGTCCTCTACCGTACCTCCCCTCGTCGTTGCCGACTTGATATGAAAACCATTCCCCGTCCCCTTTGCAATCAGGTCCGTGGCCAGCACATGCCGGATACTCCCCGCCGTCTCGCTCCCCAGTGTCAGAAGTCCTCCTCCTTTCCTCGCCGTACAATTTCGGATCACCACATACTCCGTTGGACGATTGACCCGAAGACCATCCCAATCCCGCCCCGCCTTCAGACAGAAATCGTCGTCGTTACAATCGATATCGCAATTCTGTACCAACACCCAGGTCGAACTATCTACGTCCACCCCATCCGTACTCGGACCATGCCCATTCTCATTATTACGCACAGTAATACCGTCTACCGTGACATGATCGGAATATAAAATTTGAACCGTCCAGAAACCAGCGTCCACAAACCTCACTCCCTTTACCGTAATATCGGAAGACTTTTGCACCAACAGCGTCCTGACCCGCTTGGAATCATAATCCACAATCCAACGCAACCCCTTCGCATCATACTCCTTCCGCATCGCCCAGTACTTGTCCCAGCAAAACTTACCCCTCGCATTCACCGTTCCCTCACCCGTAATCGCCGCACGGCGAACCCCAATAATATTCAACAGCGCCGCCGGCCACTTCATCTCGATACCCGCAATCCTCGTATCGATTTCCGGATAATCTTTAAATTCCTGACTCCCTCTAATCTCTACTCCCTTATCGATTCGCAGCTCCACCCCCTCCTTCAAAAAGACCGAACCCGTCAGGTAAATCCCCGGCTCGAATACAACCACTCCACCGCCCTTAGCCGCGCACTCGTCGATCGCCGACTGAATATTACTTGTACACAACACCGACCCATCCTTCACACCACGCACACTCACCTTCAATTTTCCCCCTGCAAAACTCCTTGCCCCCACCTGTTTCACCCAGGCCAAATCACCCGATTGAGCCATCGCAACAATCCTACACAACAAAAAAAGTCCAAAAAAAATTCCTTTATTCATATGCAATCATTGACGTTGTAAAGTCACGCTCATCAACCCCACTACCACATCATTCGCACTGGCCCTCACCACCAGCCGGTCCAATTCCTTATCTCGCCGCAACGGCAGATCCAACACCGTCGCCGCGCCCCCATCCACCGCCGTATTCGTAAACCCCTTGATCGTCGTCCACTTCCCCGCCTCCTTACTCGGCTTCCCCGTCTTCAGCTCCACCCTCCACGGCCGCTCAGCCCCCGTCGTAAACGCAAACCCATCCGTATAATAATCCTGCTCGATCGGCCACCAATTGGTCGGATTGACCAACGGCAACACCTCCTTCATCCCGTCCTTATAGTAGATCTCTACCCTCCCATTCTCGATCCTACTCTGCATCGGATTCGTCGTTCCCGCCATCATCAACCACGCATGCCCCGCCTTCCCCTTCAACGACACCACCGCCGAATCCGGATAATTATCCCACCGGGAAGTAAACAATACATTCTTGCCCGCCGAAGGTGTCATCAAAAAAACACCCGACGGCAACACCACCTTCCCCACAGCCCGCAAACCCGCATCATCGATACCCGCCGTAACCAATGGATAACACCAATTCCCAATCCCTTGTAACGGCAGTTGTAAGGTCGGCGTCACCGGCCTCGGCGCTTTATATTCATTTGTAAAAACATTCGTCACTACATCGTTAAAATAAGGCCCCAGATCGACCGCCTCAAAAGTCCCTCCTTTCACCACCACAGGCCTCCTCTCCACAACTCTCTCCTCCTTCACAACAGGCTTCCACCAATCAAACATTCCCTGCTTCATCCGTACAAACATCGTCCTTCCCTCTCCCACCGTCTCACCCGAAGACTTCGCAACCTCCTCCCTCCCCCATTCGACCACGACCTCCCAAGTCGCCGAAGGCGGTATCACAACCTCCAAAACCCCATCCCCAATCACGTCCTTACATCCCCTCCATCCTACCTCCTTCCCATTGACCCGAACAGACCCAACAGCTCCCCTCACTCTCAACCGCAGCTTCAAATTCATCCGCTGCCGAAACCTCGAAGCAATCTTATAAACATCGCGAGCCCCACTACGATCAAACTCCACATCGACATCCGGGATATGCAGCTTCGCCTCTCCCCAATCCATCGGCCAGCCCGGCGCCACCGTCAACGTATCGTGCAACGCATCCGGCTTTATCCCAAACAATCCCTCCACCAGGCTCCTGGCCGCCATTCCGATCGGATCGCCAAAATCCCGGTACAGCTCACCCCGCACCGCATCGTAAAATGATAGCTGCTGAAAATTCCCCGGACTCGCCCCCAAATACATACTCTCCACCAATGCCCCCTTCCACAACGGCCACGCCGACTCCGCCCTTCCACCCTGCCAATAGGCCAGGGCCGTATGCAACACCTCCGCCATCGCCACATTATTGACAGACCACGTATATGGCTGCCAGCTAGTCGTCGAAAGCACATACAAGCTCGTATCTTCCAATCCCCTCGCCCTCACCGGAATATGTGGAATATCTACATCGACATAGTGCAGCGCCTGCCAGGCCTGCCACGGCGAACAAAGCCCCTCGTCGATCGCGTGATAGATCGTCCAAAGCCCCGCCGCCGGATGCACCACCGGCCCACCGCCGCCCACACCATCCTTTCGCACTCCCACCCAATCCACATATTCTGCATAAGACCCCACCCCAGCCAACCAAAGCTTATTATTAACTGCCCTCAATATCTTCTCCGCCTCCCTCCTATACCGGCCCCCATCCACCCCAATCAACCTCGCCAGCTCCGCCGCCTTCAAATTCGCCCGATAATTATACGCCGAAGAATGCGTCACCCCACCCCCGCTATATTCCAACGCATCACTCGCCCAAATACAACAATATGCATCATACAACCCATCGTCATCCCCATCGAAATTCCTTTTCTCCCAGGCCAGGTGCCGCTCGATTACCGGCCACATCTCCCTCACATACGCCGTATCACCCGTCCAATAAAAATGATCCAATAGCTGATCGATAAAGACCAAATTCATATCATAATGATGCGGCCGTATATCTCCCCCCGGATTCCGGCAAATGTATCCACTGCTAAATAGAGCCGTCCCCATCTTCTCCAGCTGCCTCGCCAGATGCAGCGCCGTATCCGCAATCACCGGCCCATCCTCCGGCTCCTTCACCTGCGACGCGGAATAACTCGAAAAGTGTCTCCTCGCCCGATCATGCCACCCCAGCGGATCAGCCACATAAGGCCCCCTCCACGCCGGCAGCCTCATCCTCCACGCCACCGCCCCATGCAGATAAGAAGGGTCTTCCCAAATCCCATCCGCCGCCACCGCCAACGCACCACCCAATGTATTGATATAAGGGTCCGGTGTATGCACCACGACCCTCTCCGTCAACTTCTTCCTCGCCATCTCGGCCCGCAAAAACACAGACTGCAAATCCGCCTCATCCTCCCCCGCCGCAACCACATTCCCTACCGCATTATACAAAAGAATATACCGGTCGCTGCCAGTCTTCCCTCCTACAGAGCCTGCCAACCCCATCTCCCCCACCATCACTGGCGTAGCCGACTCCCCGCCACCCTCGCCCCGAACAGCCGAACGCAGCATCTCCACCGGCGATCCCTGCCTACCGGCATCCCCTACACGCAGACGAGCCCCCTCGGGCAACACCCCCGCAATGCTCTTCTCCTCCCCATAACTTAATTGAAAACGCTTCCCCGTAATCCCAAACCTATTTCCCCTACAATACTCCGGCTGTAAATAAAACGAAGACTCCGGATCAGCCCCAATATCTCCATCCCTCGAAAATTTCTTCCCCGACGCCCCTCCAAATACCGCAACCAATCGCACCAAAGAATCAATCCCTTCCGTCCTAAGCCTCAGCACCAACCCCTCCCTATCCATCTCCGCCAGCAACGTCAGCTCCAAAAGCCCATCACCCAAAAGAGGATCCCTAATCTCATAGATCATCGACCCCGGTCGATACTTAGCTTTAATATATTTTGCCCCAATCAACCACTTACTGCTATCGCCCCTTACCAACCCCAATCTAAAACATCCACCCATCCCCGGCATATACAACGCAAACTCCGGCAGATCGCCAGCCTCCACCCGAAACGCCGTATTCGTCCCATACAAAGCCCTATTGAATCTCCGCTCGCCATTTACGATGACAAAATCCCCACCCTCCGGCCTATACCGCAACACCCTCTCCCGACCATGCCATATCCCTCCCGTCAGAGCGCTCTCCCCCCCTCTCCCCTGAACACTCTTCTCCCCTCCCGACACAACACTCTTCTCCCCTCCCACCTGGGCATTCTTCCCCCCTCCGCCCTGGGCACGAATTACTTGACAGACCAAAACAAAAACGACTATATGCAAAACAATTCGCATCATCTCATGATCATCACCGGCTCCAGCACCACCGGCCCCAGCAACCCCGCCTCTTCCAACGGCAGCTTCGTCGGGTCAAACAACCCATCCGCCCCACGAGTCGCCCGCTCATGCGCCGGGAAATTCGTATTATAAAACTTCTTCCAAACCACCCCCTTCCTCTCCATATCCTCAATCCGGTTCAGCATCCCACTCGACACCCGAACCTTCAATTCATTTCTATCTTTAAGATCATCCGCCTTCAACACCACCTTATACTCCGGCCCAATCAAATCCCCCACCTTCTTCCCATTCAAAAACACCTCCGCCACTCTCCCCACCTTCCCCAAATCCAATATCCACCTCTCCACCCTCCCCACCGAGCCCCCCTCCCCACCCGGCCTCCCAAAACCAATCGTGTACTCCGCCGTCCCCGAAAACTCTTTCATCCCCATCCCCACCCACGACTCCAACTTCGACGACTTCACAGAACCCGGCAACACCGGCCCCCCACTCACAAACTCCACCTTCCATTCTCCCTCCACCGGCACAGCATTCCCCACACCACGATAATACGGAAACACCGGCCCCCCGGAGCCCACAGAGCCCGCCACAGCTCCAGCCCCCACCGAACCCGCCGCAGCCGCCCCCACCTTCCAAGTCCTCACCAAACAGCTCTGCCCCGGCAACAACTCCAAATACCTCCCCTTCATCATCCCACTCTCCCCCGTCATCGGGTCAAATATCGCCGCCACACCATCCCTAACCCCCAATTTCACCTCTCCCTTAAAAACCTTCGTCCCCCTATTCACAATAAAATATAAATGCCCATCCCCATACACATTCCGAACAAACTCTAAACTATCATCCACCATCACCTCCCTCGACACACCCTTCAACGCAGCCCCCAAATCACCCACCGCAGAAAAATGCCCCTTCCCCAACGCCTCCCGAAATCTTCCCTCCCTCTCTTTCAACTTACTCAACCCCGGCGCCCCATCCGGCAAACGCTTATAAAAAACCACCTTCACCCCCGCCATAGACAACCGGACCAATCGCTCGATAGCCTCCACCGACAAATACCTACACCCCGGCACCACCACCGTCTTATACCTTCCCCCCGCCTCAATCCCCCGCAGCTGCTTATCAGAAACATAATCGAACCCATACCCCGCCTTCCACAACCACTCCGCACACTCCTTAAAACCCGTCCCACTAAACTCCGGGTCCATCTTATCATAATGCTTCAACAAACTCTTCCCAAAATCACCCGAACCACCCGAACGCGTCGCACTATCTTCCACCTCCGACCAACTATCGTAAATCGGATAATACAATAACACCTCATTATCCGCCTTCGCCCCCTGCAAAAAAGACTGACACCTCGCCACATAATCATTCAGCACACGAACCGACCCCCACGCCGGATCATTCGGGGTAAAATGCACCGACGCATAAAACAACCACCCCGGCCACACATCCTCCTTCGGCGTATACGCCGTCCCATGGTAGAAAATATGATTGACTCCCCCCAGAAAATACTCATCCACCGCCTTCTTCACATCCGAATACGAGCTCAAAAAATGCTCATCCAACCACGTCACCGCCTCCGCCGAAACCAACCCCTTCCCACTCACATGCGCAGCCGACGTCGCCATCTTATACCGAAACACATCCGCTCCCTCCGTCTCAGGAATATCACTAGCCGCATACAAGTCTAAAATATTCGCCGGCGCCCCATGTGCCTGATTTCGAATCAACTTCCCCTTCCCCCTTGCCCATTTCGCCCACGGCACAGTAAACTCCTCCAGCAACAAATCCGACACCGTCTCCCGATAATCACACAGCACCCGCGAAACCTCGTCCCCAAAAGCGCCACCCCCAGAAGCACTCCCCCCAAACGCACTCCCTCCAGAACCACTCCCCCCCACAGACCCACCGCCACGCCCAGCTCCCACCAACGCCCCCAAATGCTCCCTCAAATCATACCCCCTCAACCTCCTGAACTTATCCAAAAATTCCGGCGTCCAGTTCCCCTCCCCACGAGCATCATCCACCTCATACGAGTCGTTAAAAAAACAGCGAAGCGGAGCGATATCTCGCCCCGCCATCGCCGTATCAAACCGACTAAGATATTTCTTCAACGCCACCGCAGAAAAATGATCGATCACATTCCCCTCCGCACCCGGCGCAGCCCGCTCGACCATCTTCCCATGCCAGCCCTGAAACAGTCCATATAATGTCCAATCCCCTCCCGAAGGCGCACTCCAATCCAACCTCCCATCTGCTCCCACCTTCCCCGTCAGGTCAACCACCTCTCCCCTAGGTCCATACCCCACCAACGCCGCCACCGGCAGCCACCGGCCCCACCTAACCTGAAACAAAGCCAGCCCCTGCAAATCACGATTGGCAAAAACCGGCTCCACCAACTGGTCCACTCCAACCCGCCGGCCATCCGTATGCACCATCGGCTCCTGCCAATACCTAACAGTATCGCCCAGCCGCCCGCCGCTATGAACGACGAAAATCTTATAAAAAATCTCCCTGCACGCATACGACGAGTCGATCAACGGTCCACCCCCAAAAGGCCAGCCCGTCCCCGTCGACATATCCAACCCCAATCCCAAACGCTTCGCCTCGGATAGCGTATACCCGAACATATCCATCCAGGCCGGAGACAAATAATCGATAAACCGACCTTCATACCCCTTCACCCCATAAATAGGAGTCAGCTCCATCCCACCCAATCCCGCCGCCTTATATTCCTCCAGATTCCAGGTCAAATTCTTCCGGTCCACCGCACTCCCCATCCACCACCAGCGCGTCCACGGCCTCGCCTGCGACGTCACCGCCGGCCACCGCAGCTCCTGCGCGCTCGCCATCTCCATCCCCCACACTCCAAAAAGCCCCACAATAAAAACCGCCTTACGAGCGCTTACACTCCACAGCATAAACCTCTTCCTTCCCCTCGAAATTCGCTCTGAAAATAACCCACTTTGCATCCGGTGAAAAATGAACATTTGGTTCCAGTTTATAATATTGATCCTTCATATTAACCAATTTCTCCGACACAAAATGATCCCCCTCCGGCTTGAACAAATAAATCCATCTCCCATCCTTCGCCTTCGCCACCTGCCCCGCATCTCCCCCATCCCCGCAAAATATCCGCTCGTCGGAAGACACATTGAAGTGTATCGACCACTCATCCCTCGTCATCGAATACTTCTTCTCCACTCCCGTCTCCACATCCACCGCACCCAGAAAAAAGGTCTGCCCCTTCGGTATCTGCCAGTCGAAATAAATCGTCTTACCATCCGGACTAAAAAACTCATGCCCCGCAATCTCGTTCTCCACCGTCCGCTTATGCATCAGCCGAACCTCCCCCGACTTCATCCGAATCGTCCAAATCCGGTCCACTTTCTGCCACGGCCCCTCATGACAAAACATTAAAAGATCCGGATCCGTCGGAGAATACTGCACATGCCCAATCCACGTATTCTCCGTATGTATCTGCTTCAACTCCCCCGTCTTGATATTGATCGTAAACAAGGTATTCGGCAGATGCGCGTCGAATATCCGGTCAAAATAATCATGCTTCTCCGGGTACTTCCTCGATATCTCCCGCTGCTCCTCACAGGCCTTCACACCCGCCAGTAACGTCTCATCCGCATTCAACGTCGAAATGCTCGCCTTGAAGTCGGAAGGAAACACATAAACCAGCCTCGTCTTCCCACTCGACACACTCGTAGCGTAAACCGAATCATGCGACTGGTAATAAACACTATTGCTCTTATGCCCCACGATCTCCCCACCGCCTCCTACAACACTGCTCACCCGTTGCAACCGAAGCGTCTTCAAATCTACCGTATACAGCTGTTTGCCGCCCGCATCCGTGCTATAAAAGATCATCTTCTCCCCAAGAAACGGATTATTATGGAAATAAAAGCTCAAATTATTCCCATCCTTCCTCGACAATCGCACCACCTTATGATGCGTATCCTGGTCGATCCACTCCTCCGGCATCTCCTTCTTCGGCCCCGTCTCCGCCATCGGCTGAGCCTTCACCGCCCCCGCCCCCAAAAGCCCGCAGGCAAACACCATCGCCGCCCGCGCAAACAATAAAATTTTCATAAATAAAGTATTTAAAAATATCCAGGATTCTGCGTATACAAACCCGGCACCGCCAATATCTCCGCATTCGGTATCGGATAGATCACAAACTGCGGAACCACCGTCGCAATCGTCGTAATCGTATCGCTAGCAGCCCAATTATTCATCGTCGTCACAGCCATCCCCTCCCGCACCAAATCGTTCCACCGCAAACCTTCTCCCAAAAATTCCCTCCTCCTCTCCTCCATCAGCGTCGGCAGATCCACATTCGTAAGAGCCCCCAACCCAGCCCGCTGCCTCACCATTTTCACGATATTGTCCACATCCGCCTGCGTCCCGCCCGCAGCGCCGTGCAGGATACACTCAGCCTTCATCATCAGAATATCGGTGTATCGCAAAACGATGAAGTTGATCGGCCAGTCTTTATAATCCGCCCCCCGCTTCGCCACGTTGATATACTTCTTGATAAACGGATGCACCGAATCCACCACCAGTGGCGCAGTCGACTGGTTAAATTTGAACTGGATATTAAAGGTATCCCGCTGATCCACCACCGCACCCGCACTATTCGTATATGATTTAAGTAAATTGTTCGAAACATTGAACGAACAAGACCCATATCCATTCCCATAACTAGCCAGCCCCAATCCACCCCAGTAGCTCGTCGGCACCAGCATGCTCGGATACGAAGCCCCATTGTTAGTCGTCATATACTGTACATCGAAGATCACTTCTTTATTGTCCTCCGCCGTATACGAGAAAATCCCCGGATAATTGGTCGCAAACGTAAATACATTGCTGCCGATGATATCATTGAACTGCGCCATCGCCAGCGCCCATTCATTCAGCCCCAGCCCCGGACCATTTACATTCGGATACGCCGTCCCCGAACGCGTCATATACACCAGCCCCAACAGCCCCTTCGCCGCATACGAGGTCGCACGCCCAACGTCCGTAGCCCCATAAGAAGCCGGCAGATTGGCTATGGCATACTGCAGGTCGGAAATAATCAGCTTGTACACATCCGCCACCGCACCACGAGGCACCTTCGCTACCTCCTGCACCGACATCACGTGATCGATGATCGGCACCTGTCCATACAAACGGACCAGCTGAAAATAGTAAAACGCACGCAAGAACCTCACCTCCGCCCCAAACCGCGTCCGGAGCGCCGGGTCCGTTATATTCGAACCCTTCTTGTCCAACGCATCCAGAACGTTATTCGCGTTATAAATACCGTTGAAATTATTGTCGTAGGCCGTCACGATGAACCCCGTCGTCGTCAGATTCGGCGAAAAATCGTTGATGCCCTGCCAGTCCCGATTCCCATCCGAACCCGCCAAAACATTGTCCGACCGCATCTCCCCCATCCACAACACCTGGTTGGGATAATCCCGCAGCTGGTTATAAGCCCCAGTCACCGCCTGAGTGAAGTCGTTGGTATTGCTATAAAACTTATCCGTCGTAACAGTGGAAGGCGGCTGCTGATCTAGCTGCTTGCTGCAAGCCCCCAAAATAACCACCCCCATCAAACTATATAGAATCTTTTTCATTGAACTAAGTTTAAGTACAGAAATTAAAAACCAATATTAATCCCCATCACCGCCGACTTGCTCAGCGGCATCGCGCCATAATCACCCGGCAGAGGATACGTGCTATTCGTCAAATTCGTATTCGCCGCCTCCGGATTCACCCCTCCCTTATACTTATCCCATCCAAACCAGTTCTGCAAACTCACATATACCCTCGCGCTGCTCATCACATTGCTCTTTATAATGCTCTTCAAGTTATATCCCAGCGTGATGCTCTGTATCCGGAAGAAGTCCGTAGAATACACCCAGTCCGAAGTCGTATAGGGAACCGTATACCCAAACCCAATTTTTCCGCGGGGCGCATTCGGATTCGGATTAGCCGCCGTCCAGCGGTCCCTCCAAACACCCAGGTTCGTCGCAACACCATTCGCCGGATTGTCGATCGCACGGGCGATATAGGAAAGGATCGACCCGCCGTGCTGACCATAAATCTGGATACCCAGGTCGAAAGCCTTGAACCGGAAATTATTCGTCAGTCCCCAGGTATACTTCGGCGTCGGCTGACCACCCTCGACCCGGTCATTCGCATCGATCAGGCCATCCGTATTTTTATCCAGGTACTTCTCATCACCCTCCGTTTGCTTCGGCAGCTTCGTCACCTTGGAATTGGCCATATCGTCCTTCGTCAGAATACCGATATTCTTGATGACATAATATGTATACATCGGCTTGCCCGTCGCCAGGATAAAGGGCGGATACCCCGTCCCAAAGGCATTGGGTATGTTGATCAGCGTACCCGCAGCACCAAGGCTCAGCACCCTATTCTGATTGAACGCGATATTCCCGTTGGCCGTCCACTGGAAATTACGCGACCGATAGATCGTCGCACCAATCCCCAGCTCAATTCCCCTGTTCTCGACCGAACCGATATTCTGCAGGTTCGAAGTGGCGCCCGAAGCACCCGGCACCGGTATCGTCAACAATAGATTGGTGTTCTTCTTCCGGTACGCATCGAAGATGATATTGATACGGTTATTCCAGATCGTAGCGTCGAATCCCGCGTCGTATGTATTCGAGGTCTCCCACTGCAAATTCGGGTTCGGCAGGCCATTCGGAACCTGTCCCGTCACCGAAACCGGTGTATTCCCGCCGAAGCTATAATTTCCGTAAAGGACATTGCTGATCGTCCCGCTATTCAAGGTTGGTATCGCCGAGTAATCCCCGATATTGTTGTTACCGGACTTCCCATAGCTAAACCGTAGCTTCAGGTCGTTGATAAAATTAACCTTCTGCATAAAGCTCTCCTGCGATATCCGCCAGCCAACCGACAACGAAGGGAAGGTACCATACTGCGAAGCCTTCCCAAACCGCGAGCTGCCATCCCGGCGTATCGAAGCCGACAACAGATACTTGCCGTCATAGCTATACTGCACCCGGGAGTAGTAGGAAAATAAAGTATTGTTGGATTCGGTCGTAGTCCCCGTCAACGTTACACCCGCAGGGCTGGCGATCGCGTTGTTCAGCGTCGTCAGCAGGTCATTGGCGTAGCCACCCGCAGTCTTGATCTGAAAAGTCTCCAGGTGCACCCAATTATAGGAAACCCCAGCCACCGCCGAAATACTGTGCTTGTCGGCAATGATCTTATTGTAATTGAGCGTATTCTCGTTGACAAAATTCTGTTTGGTAAATCCGACGTAAGAACCCGAAGACCCCTTACCCGGACTATTGAGCCTGTCGGTAATATTCCCCGCGACAAAATCAGAAATATATCCCTTCGTCGTCTGGTTGTTATGATCGTAGTTGATCGAAGCCCTTGCCGTCAATCCATCGAAAATCTGCAAATCCCCATACATCGAATAAAGGATACGCGTAGTCTTTACCTGGCTGATCACATTGTTCAGATAAGCTACCGGGCTGATGCTCGAAGTCGCCCAGCCATACACACTATTCTTCCCCGCACCGCTAAGCATCCCCGCCGTATCTTCTACAACAGGAATCATATTGTACAGCTTCATCAGCTGGTTATCCTTCCCTTCCGCGCTGGGAGCCTGCGTAATCGAATAGGTCGGCGCCAGGTTGAAACCCAGCTTGAACCGCTTCGCCGCATTCAGCTCCACATTCGCCCTCGCGCTATAGTTGGTATAACCCGTATTCACAAGCACCCCGGCCTGGTTCAGATATCCCCCCGAAACGAAATACCGGGTATTATCCGTACCCCCGCTGGCCGAAACGACATAATTCTGAAAAGGAGCCGTCCTAAACGCCGAATCCTGCCAGTTCACATACGACAAGCCCGGATGCCCCGGCATCGACCACCGGTCGTCCGGCATCATCGACGTATTATAAGCGGTAGGCCCCAGCCCCAATATCGCACGACGCTGTGCATTCGTCTGATCGGCCGTACGACCCGCCGTTTGCGTCCATTTGTAATTCTCGAGCTCCGTCGCCTCAGCCACCCACTCCTCGGGGCTCAGCACATCCAGCTTCTTCGACGCCTGGCTGATCCCAGCATGCCCATTCACCGCCAGCTTGGCCTTCCCGATCTGCCCACGCTTGGTCGTGATCACCACCACCCCGTTGGCAGCCCGGCTCCCATAAATGGCGCCGGCAGCAGCGTCCTTCAATACCTGTATGCTTTCTATATCCTCCGGATTGAGGTTATTCAACGGGTTGCCGTTCGAAAAGCCACCCGCAGTATTTTGACTATTCACATCGAGCGGAAAACCGTCGATCACATATAACGGCTCGGTACCAGCGCTGATAGACCCCGTACCGCGCACCACAAGACTAAAACCCGAACCCGGCATCCCCGTTTGCTGACGGACCTGCACTCCCGGCATCTGCCCGATCATCGCCTGGTCGATACGCGTCACCGGCTTCTCTTCCAAACCCTTCGTATCGAAAGTAGCAACGGCCCCCGTAACATTACGGCGCTTCTGCGTACCATAGCCGATAACGACCACATCTTCCATCGACTTGTTATTCGCCGCAAGCGAAACGGAAAGATGCTTTCCCTGCGAAACCGCAACTTCCTGGTCGCCAAATCCAATATAGCTTACCACCAACACATCCCGCTCCCTCACCGTAATGGAAAACGTTCCCCCAGCCCCCGCAGTCACAGCAGACCTGGATCCCTTGATCGTGATACTGGCGCCCGCAACCCCTTGCCCCGCACCATCCGTAACGGTCCCCTCCTGGACAAAGCTCTTTCGCTCAGCGCCCCGCTCGCCCCCCCGCTCAGCACCCCTTTCCTGCGCACTCACGCTGCCCGCAAATAACAGAAACAATAAAAACCAGTAACCAGCCCTACGACATCCGGGCCAGCACCTTTGTGTGTAGAAGAAATTCATGACGGCAAGTGTTTAATGATAAAATTTGTCGTAAACGACTTGCCTGCCAGAAGCTGCAAAGAAGTGAACAATAACTAGTTGGAGAATGATGGTAACGGCGCATAGATACGCCCATCAGGCGATCAGCAGGAAAAGTTAAGCAGTCATGCATAGCAAGAAATCGTTTAAAGCAACAAGATAAAAGTAGAAAATAGCCCTGCCGGAACTATCCTGCTGCATCCTGCTTTTCCGCCGGAATCTACGAAAACGTTATCGGAACTGTAAAATTGACATTTAATTAGAACACCCCCTAAAAAACTAAAGGAAACCTAACTCCAGCTTCGCCTCCTCCGTCATCATATCCTTCGTCCACGGCGGATCGAACGTAAGCTGAACATGGCAATCCACCACACCCTCCAGCGCCTCTACCTTCTGCTGAACATCCGCCACGATATCCCCGGCCACAGGACAGGCCGGCGCAGTAAGTGTCATCGTGATCTTTATTTTACCCCCATCTATCTTTATCTCATACACCAACCCCAGGTCGAAAATATTCACCGGTATCTCCGGATCAAAAACCGTCCGCAAAGCCGCCTCGATATTATCCCGCATTAAATCACTCATTGTTGCATAGATTTAGCCTGATACGCCAACGCATACGCCTTGATTTGCTTCACCATCGACAACAACCCATTCGATCTCGTCGGCGAAAGATGACTTCCCAGTCCAATCGCATCGATGAACGTAATCTCCGCCTCGGCAATCTCCTTTGGCGTATGCCCATTAAGTACCTTGATAACGAGACTGATCAGTCCCTTTGTAATGACAGCATCGCTGTCCGCCGTGAATAGCAATTGGCCATCCTTATACTCCACATGCAACCAAACCCTCGACTGACAACCACGGATAAGATTCTCATCCGTTTTATACTGTTCCTGGATTAAAGGCAATTCCTTTCCCAGCTGAATAATAAAATCGTATTTGTCTTCCCAATTCTCGAAAAAATCGAAATCGGCAATAATCTCTTCCTGTGTTTCTTGAATCGTCATAATAACAACGCCGCAGCTTTTCTAATCCCTGCGGCTAGTCTATTAATATCCTCCCTCGAAGTATACACCGCCATCGAAGCCCGCACCGTCCCCGGTATACAATACCTGTCCATGATCGGCTGCGCACAGTGATGACCCGTCCTTACCGCAATCCCCTGCTGATCTAACAATTCCCCAAGGTCAAAAGGATGTATGTTCCCTACTAAAAATGAAATAACCCCAGCTCGACGCGAAGCGTCGACCGACCCCACCAGCCTCAACCCATCAATCCCAGCCAAAACAGACAAAGCATACTCCATCAACTCATGCTCAGCCCGCTGAATATTCTCAATCCCCAATCCACGCACATAATCGATCGCAGCCCCAAGCCCAATCGCACCCGCCATATCCGGAGTGCCCGCCTCGAACTTATACGGCAAATCATTATACGTCGTCTTCTCGAAGCTCACCGTCTTAATCATCTCACCCCCGCCCTGATACGGCGGCAGCTGATTCAACCACTCCTCTTTCCCATATAAAATCCCAATCCCAGTAGGGCCATACAGTTTATGACTCGAAAAAGCCAGAAAATCAACGTCCAGCTCCTGCACATCCACCGACATATGTTGCACCGCCTGCGCCGCATCCAGCATCACCGGAATTCCCCGCTTGTGAGCCGCAGTGACGATCGTCGACACCGGGTTGATCGTCCCCAGCGCATTAGATACGTAATTGAACGCCACGATCTTCACCCCATCCAGCAAACGCTCCAGGTTATCCAGCACCAGCTCCCCATTCTCATCGATCGGAATCACTTTCACAACAGCCCCACGCTCTTCCGCGACCAATTGCCACGGGACTATATTCGAATGGTGCTCCATCCCCGAAACAAGGATCGCATCCCCCTCACGAAGAAACTTCTTCCCAAAACAAGCCGCCACCAGGTTGATCGCCTCCGTCGTCCCCCGGGTAAATATTATCTCGTGATCATACCGCGCATTCACATACTCCGCCACCTTCTTCCGCCCACCTTCATAGGCGTCCGTAGCCAACTGGCTCAAATGGTGAACGCCCCGATGAACATTGCTATTGATCGTAGTATAATAATCGTCCATCGCCTTCAGTACGGCGGTGGGCTTCTGCGTCGTCGCTGCATTATCCAGGTAGACCAGGGGATGGCCGTAGACGGTCTGCTCCAGGATCGGAAAATCCTTCCTGATCTTTTGAATGTCCAGCTGTTCCCCGATGGTCATTGTATCATGCATGATTGACAGGAATGTGATAGCTGATTAATTGATTGACATGATTCTCTACTGCCGGGTTCTTCAGCTTCTCCGTTACGTCGAACGCAAAGGCGTTGATGAGCAGGGCCTTGGCCGTAGCCTCTCCCAACCCACGCGCCCGGAGATAAAAAAGAGCCTCCTCGCTGAACTGCCCCACGGTGCTCCCGTGGCTGCACTTCACGTCATCGGCATATATTTCCAGCTCAGGCTTCGAATCGATCGTCGCCTTCTTACTGATTACGAGATTATTGTTCTGCTGAAAAGCATTCGTCTTCTGTGCATCCTGATGTACATACACCTTTCCATTGAATACACCCGTGGACTGCTCCAGCAATACCCCCTTATAAAGCTCATTGCTATAACAATGGGGCTGCTGATGATCGACCAGGGTATGATTGTCGACCAGCTGCGAACCCGCCGCCAGGTAAAGGCCGTACAAATGCGTCTCGGTATGGTCTTCCTCCAGGCGAGCCTGCAGGTCGTTACGGACCAGCTCCGCCCCCGGCATCGTAAACGTATAGTTGTTGTAAAGACTCTGCTTCTTCTGATGCACCGTCGTATGGTTCACCATCCGCAGCCCCGAAGACGCCTCCTGGATCTGTACGTGATCCAGCCGCGCATCCCGGTTGATGATAATATCGGTGAGGCTATTCGACCAGATTTTTAACTCTCCCGCCTGCGACACGACCGTCTCTACAATGCTCAGCTCCGAATTTGGCTTGCACACCCACATATGCCTCGGCTGCAGCATCAAATTGCGATCCCCGACATAAAGATGTGCGATATGCACCGGCTTCTCCGTCACCGCCCCCGTCAGATTGATGAAAAGACCATCCGTAAACAAAGCCGTATTCAAATTGGCAAAATGCTGGTTGCCCCACTTCGCATCCTCGAAATAGCTCGCGAATCTCGAATCCCGCACCGCATCCGCAACACGAAGAATCTCAATCCCCTTCGGCAAAGGACCACCAATCACCTGCCCATCCCATACGCCGTTCACTAAAACGATCTGGTAACAATCCAACCCCGGAATTGTCGCACGATCCAGCAATTCCGCAGGCGTCGCCGTCTTCCCGGCCTCAAGCGCATACTCCTCTTTTAAAAACTTATTGATATTCGTATACTTCCAATCCTCATGCTTGATCGAAGGGAACCCCAGCGCCCTGAACTTCTCGAAAGCTGCCTGACGCGCAGTCCGCAGCCCCTTGCTCTCTTCCCTCGAAAGCTCGCCCGCACGTTGATCAAATTCATTGACCACCTCTTCGAATAAAGGTATATCCTGTTGCGATGTCATAAATCAATTTGAAAATTAAACAGTAGCCGACTCCTTCTCCTTCAGCCAATCATACCCCTTCTCCTCCAATTCCAGAGCCAGCTCCTTCGTACCCGACTTCACGATGCGACCATCGTACAGCACGTGTACAAAATCCGGAACGATATACTCGAGCAATCGCTGATAGTGCGTGATGATAATAAACGCATTCTTCTCCGAACGCAGCTTATTGACACCCTTGCTGACAATCCGCAGCGCATCGATATCCAACCCCGAATCCGTCTCGTCTAAAATCGACAAGGAAGGCTCGAGCATCGCCAGCTGGAAAATCTCGTTCCGCTTCTTCTCCCCACCCGAAAACCCTTCGTTCAGCGAACGGTTGACAAGCTTGGCGTCAAACTCCACCAGCTTCTGCTTCTCCCTGGACAGCTGCAAAAACTCCTTTGCATCCAGCGCAGGCAGATTACGATACGCCCGGATCTCTCCAAGCGCCGTCTTCAAAAAGTTGATATTCGAAACACCCGGAATCTCGATCGGGTACTGAAAAGCCAAAAACACTCCTTCACGGGCCCTGGTCTCAGGATTCATCTCCAGCAAATCCTTCCCTTCAAAAATGACCTCCCCTTCCGTTACTTCATAATTCTCACGACCAGCCAGCACCGAAGCCAGCGAGCTCTTACCAGCCCCATTGGGCCCCATGATCGCATGAACCTCACCCGCATTGACCGTCAGATTCAAGCCTTTTAATATCTGCTTACCTTCAACCTGAGCGTGTAAATTTTTAATGATCAGCATCTCTGTATATATGGTTTATAAACTATCCTACACTACGGGGCGCCGCCCCACTATCCTACACTACCTTCTAACGTAATCGACAAAAGCTTCTGCGCTTCCACCGCAAACTCCATCGGCAATTGATTCAACACTTCCTTCGCGTAGCCATTAATAATCAGCGCCACCGCCTTCTCAGAATCAATCCCGCGCTGATTCAGATAAAAAATCTGGTCTTCCCCGATCTTCGACGTCGTCGCCTCATGCTCCACCATCGCAGTATTGTTCTTCGACTCGATATACGGGAACGTATGCGCCCCACACCTATCTCCGATCAACAGCGAATCACACTGCGTAAAGTTCCGCGCATCATCCGCCTTGGAACCTATCTGCACCAGCCCCCGATAACTATTCTGACCCTGCCCAGCCGAAATCCCCTTCGAGATAATCCGGCTGCGGGAATTCTTACCGATATGATACATCTTCGTACCCGTATCCGCAATCTGCTTGTTCTTGGTCACCGCAACCGAATAAAACTCTCCGGTCGTATTGTCACCCTGCAGAATCACGCTCGGATACTTCCAGGTGATCGCCGAACCCGTTTCCACCTGCGTCCACGAAATCTTCGAATTGGCGCCCTTACAAATTCCCCTCTTGGTTACGAAGTTGTAAATACCGCCCTTCCCATCTTTATCGCCAGGATACCAGTTCTGTACGGTAGAATATTTGATTTCTGCGTTCTCCAGCGCGATCAGCTCGACCACCGCCGCATGCAGCTGATTCTCATCCCGCATCGGCGCAGTACATCCCTCCAGGTAGCTGACATAGCTGCCTTCGTCGGCAATAATCAGCGTCCGCTCGAACTGCCCCGTATTCTCCGTATTGATCCGGAAATAAGTAGACAATTCCATCGGACAACGTACCCCCTTGGGGATGTATACGAACGACCCATCGGAAAAA
Organism: Bacteroidota bacterium; assembly: GCA_018267545.1. Classification (GTDB taxonomy): domain Bacteria; phylum Bacteroidota; class Bacteroidia; order Chitinophagales; family Chitinophagaceae; genus Puia. The sequence continues at coordinate 7,256 of JAFDYG010000443.1, read as the reverse complement.
GCCGCGGCATTCAACGCGGCAAAAATATTATCGGAATGAGGGACCACCGAACCCACATACTTCTTCACCAGCTCCGGATGCTCCCGGACCGCCTCGCCAAACGAGCAGAAAATAATCCCCAGCTCCTTCAGCTTCTCTTTATAAGTCGTAGCAACAGATACGCTGTCGAATACAACATCCACCGCTACCCCAGCCAGTGCCTTCTGCTCGTTCAGGGGTATCCCCAGCTTCTCGAAAGTCGCCAGCAGCTCCGGATCTACCTGATCCAGGCTATCGTACTTCTTCTTGCTCTTGGGAGCAGCATAGTAAGATATTTTCTGAAAGTCGATCGCAGGCAGCTCGAAATTCTGCCACTCGGGCAGCTTCTGCTTCCCAAATGACTGCAAACCCTTCAACCTCCATTCCAACAACCACTCCGGCTCGTTCTTCTTGGCAGAGATATAACGGATCGTATCCTCGTTAAGCCCCGCCGGCGCCACATCCATCTCGATGTCCGTGACAAACCCGAACTCGTACTCCTTGTTGGCTATATTGTCAATGATTTCGTTGTCGTTGGCCATAATAGTTAGAACATTATAACTTGAATTCCAAAACGCAAAACTTAAATCCCCTCACCGCACTGCTCAGCTCACCCCTCACCGCACATCCCCTCACACCGCGCCCGCGCGCGATCACCTAAACAGCAAAGCTTTCCCCGCAACTGCAAGTCCTTGAAGCATTCGGATTATTGAAAGTCAATCCCTTACCATTCAATCCCCCCGAATAATCCAGCTCCGTCCCATACAAATAAAGCAAGCTCTTCATATCCACCACCACCTTGATACCCTTATCCTCAAAAATCTGATCCCCCTCCTTCTCCACCGTATCGAAATCGAGCTTGTATTCCAAACCCGAACATCCCCCGCTCTTTACCCCAACACGCACAAAAGTCTCCGGCGTAGCAGCCTGCTCCACCATCAACCGGTCGATATATTCCTTAGCATTAGAAGATACTGTAATCATAAATTGTCGATTGCTTTCTTTGATAACAAAATACCGTCCCCACAGTTAAGCAAACTGCTTTCGAAATTGGAAAAATCCTGCGGGCCCCTTCCAGACCAAACGGAAAAATCCCACCGGCCGTTTTCCAACAGCAAAAGTCCGGTAAATACCCGGAAATTCCATACGATTTCAGCCTTTTTACGCCTTTCGTAAGCTGAATTACCTTAAAACTTAAATTCTGTCTGCTTTTTGGAGAATTTCCCGTCCGGAGTCCCAGCCCTATCCATCGGCCCCCGCCCCTATCTTCCCATTACAGCCTGTATCGGATGCCCAACACACCCATTTGGCATTTGAATATGCAGCAGCGCCGCCACAGTAGGCGCAATATCAGTCATATAGACCGTCTGATTGGAATGCCCAGCGTGTACCCCCCACCCCATAAACAACAGCGGAATATGTGTATCATAAGGATTCCAGGTCCCATGCGAGGTCCCCGTCTTCCCCCTTCCCTCAAACCATCCAGCATTGGGAATCAATTGAATAGCCCCGCTTCTCTTCGCATAATACCCATTGCTCACCATACTCCGCACCGGCTCCGCCACCGGCAGCTCACCCAGCCTGGCCATATCCAAAGCATAAGTAATCCCCGGCTGCTGACTCAGCCACTCCACCGAAGCCTTCTTTACCGCATTGAGATCTAATTTATGCTCCTGGATTGTCTTCAAAGAAAACGTAATCTGATAATTCACCATCGTATCCGCGATTCCCCCAACCCCAAACTGACCCGCCAGCACCTTATTGAGTCCCTCGATGATCGGCGCCGTCGGAGCATTGAAATAATCCGCCGGAATATCATGGTTCTGAGAATACCAAACCGCATGCGCCGCACCATGGTCCGCCGTCAGAAACACCGTATACTGCCCATTCCCCACCTTTTCATCCAGGAACTTGAAAAACTCAGCCAGCTCCAGGTCGAGACGTAAGTAAGTATCCTCTTCCTCGATCGAATTGATACCGAACTGATGCCCGACATAATCCGTTGATGCACAATTAATCGTAAGAAAATCCGTAAACTCTCCCTGCCCCAGCATATAGCCGTTTACCGCCTCCCTGGCAAAATCGAGCGTCAGTTTATTGCCATAGGGTGTAGACCGGAAAGTAGCCTTCGAAACCTTATAGGAAGAATCCAGATTGTGCGGAAACGCCGTCGTACTATCCCCCTTGAACTTGCCCTCATAGGCCTGGTCATCCGTATCGCTTTGCCCATAGGTGTTCTTAGGGTACAGCGTCACCCACTGATTCTTCATATACTGCTGAACCAAAGCCTTCTTATTGAACGAATCTACCCAGGCCGGCAGCTTCGTCATATAATAATTACTGGTAATAAAATTCCCCGTAGAATCCTCCATCCAGTAAGCAGCCGTCGCCGTATGCCCCGCCGGAAGGATCGCCGCCCGATCCTTCAACGATACCCCCACTACCTTCGACCTGAAATTGTTCGACATCATCAGCTCATCCGTCACCGACGTCACCAGCATATTCCTGGGCGACATCTTCCCTTCCTTCGACTCGGGGTCCTGCGCACCTACACCTTTTACCGTGCTATCGTCCGTACAGTATACCCGTTGCCCCGTCTGCTGCTCCACCCAGTCATTTCCGGCAATACCGCTAAACGCCGGCACACTCCCGGAAAATATCGTGCTATGTCCCACCGCCGTGTAAGAAGGCAGGTAAGGAATCATCGTATTGTCACAGCTAAATCCCTGACGCATCAGTCTCTTAAACCCACCCTCCGAATACCTGTCGTAATACCGGTACAGATAGTCCCAGCGCATCTGATCCACCACGATCCCGACGACAAGTTTCGGCCGGGCAACCCCCGACTTCTTCTTCGGCTGACAAGCGACAAAGAAAAGTGGAAACAAGAGCAATAAGTAAAGGGGTTTGCTGTTCATAGCTGAATTTTGCGCAAAAGTAGTGGTAAGAAGCATCGGCAAATGCGTTATTTTTGCGCCAGTGTGAACCTTAATAATTTAGTAATATGGCAGATATCTTTGAAAAATTGATCAAGCACAACGGCCCCATCGGTCAGCACAGAGAGCGCGCACACGGCTATTTTGCCTTCCCCAAACTTGAAGGCGAAATCGGCAGCCGGATGAATTTTCGTGGAAAGGAGAAAATAGTTTGGAGTCTTAACAATTATCTTGGTTTAGCAAACCACCCCGAGATACGTAAGGTAGACGCCGAGGCAGCGGCGAGATTCGGCATGGCTGCCCCCATGGGCGCCCGCATGATGAGCGGAAACAGCAACTACCACGAACAGCTCGAAAGCGAGCTCGCCGCATTTGAAGGCAAAGAAGACGCAACCCTCTTCAACTACGGCTACCAGGGCATCATGAGCGCCATCGACGCCATCTGCGGCCGCCACGACGTCATCGTCTACGACGCCGAAAGCCACGCCTGCATCATCGACGGCCTCCGCCTCCACCCCGGCCACCGCTATGTCTTCAAGCACAACGACGTAGAAGACTGCGAAAAACAGCTCCAAAGAGCCACCGCCCTCATCGAAAAGCAAAATACCGGCGGTATCCTCGTCATCACCGAAGGCGTCTTCGGTATGGCCGGCGACCAGGGCAAGCTCAAAGAAATCGCCGCCCTCAAAAAACAATACGAATTCCGCCTCCTCGTCGACGACGCCCACGGCTTCGGCACCCTCGGCAAGACAGGCGCAGGCGCTGGTGAAGCCCAGGGCGTCCAGGACCAGATCGACCTCTACTTCTCGACTTTTGCAAAATCCATGGCCTCCATCGGCGCCTTCATGGCCGGTGACCGCGCCATCATCGACTATATTCGCTACAACACCCGCTCCCAGATCTTCGCCAAGAGCCTGCCCATGCCCATCACCATCGGCAACCTCAAACGCCTCGAGCTCCTCCGCACCCAACCCGAGCTCCGCAAGAAACTCTGGGACGTGGTAAACAAGCTCCAAAAAGGCCTCCGCGACAGCGGCTTCGACATCGGCAAAACCGATTCCCCCGTTACCCCCGTCTACATGAAGGGTGACGTTCCCGAAGCCACCGCCATGGTCATGGACCTCCGCGAAAATCACAACATCTTCTGCTCCATCGTCGTCTACCCCGTCATCCCCAAGGGACACATCATCTACCGCCTGGTACCCACGTCCGTACACACCGACGAGGACATCCAGCGCACCCTGGAAGCCTTTCGCGCTACCAAGAAGAAGCTGGACGCCGGCGACTATAAAGTACAGGCAATCCCTGACATGGCCGAAGCATAACCTTTACGTTAAATACTATGAATCATAGACCCCAGGTTACCTCAACCTGGGGTTTTTACTTAGATTGAACTAAAAAAGGAATCCATAAAAATTTCACCTTCCCCACGAATAAGGACAAAAAAAAGCCCCGCCAAAGCGGGGCTGCACTAATCAAATACCATTAACCATTAAACCTTATCCTATGAAAAAACAAAGGTAAGATCTTCACCTTGAAACAGAAGAAGTAGCCAGGCATTTTTTTTATTTTACTTCCATTAACTTGATTTAGATCAAGCAGTCTACCTACAGATTATCCTTTAGAAGTATCAGCCAACCGGCCATGGGCTAAATCGTTATAGTAAATCGATCTAAAAATCCTCATCCAAGTCATCTAAGCCCGCAATTCAACCCTTACTCCCCTCCCTTCAACCCCACCCCCTGCTCCCCACAGCCCCGCCAACACAATCCCCATTCCCCCGCCCCAAAAATCCTAACTTTGCCCATGCACAAAATCGTCGTCGCCATAACCGGAGCCAGCGGCTCCATCTACGCCCGCCTCCTCCTCGAAAAACTATCCACCCTCCGCAGCCAGTGGAACGCCGTCTCCATCGTCATGACCGACAACGCCCGCGAAGTCTGGCGCACCGAAATCGGCTCCGAATCCTACAACAACTTCGACTTCCCCTCCTTCTCCCAACGCGACTTCCACGCCCCCTTCGCCTCCGGCTCCGGCAAATACGACACCATGATCATCATCCCCTGCTCCATGGGCACCCTCGGCCGCATCGCCTCCGGCGCCTCCACCGACCTCATCACCCGCGCCGCCGACGTCATCCTCAAAGAACGCCGCCGCCTCATCTGCGTCGCCCGCGACACCCCCTACAACCTCATCCACATCCGCAACATGGAAACCATCACCCTCGCCGGCGGCATCATCTGCCCCGCCACCCCCTCCTTCTACAGCCTCCCAAAAACCATCGACGAAGTCGCCTCCACCGTCGTCGACCGCGTCCTCGACCTCGCCGGCCTCGACATCTCAACCTTCCGCTGGGGCCGCGCCACAGGCGCGGCGCCCGAAGGGCAATCATAGGCCCCGCCAGGTGCCATAGGCACCGGTACAGGGCAACCACTCATATCCATATAAAAAAGAAAAGGGCCCCGCCTTTCGGCCGAGCCCCCCCTTTTCACCGTCCAATGTGAAAGGATAAAAAATTTCAAAAAAATAATTTTTTATCCTTTCACCCATTAATGTCTGTGCTTTCGGCCAAAGGCCTCAAGCACGAACTGGGCTCCGCCCAGTTCAGGAATATCTTAATTCCGCAGGTCAACCTCCTCAGCCCCCGGAAACTTACTCTTATTATAAGCCAACTGCGCATCCGTCACCGCCGCATTCCCATTCAAATTACTCGTCTCCAGCGTAAACCTGTTCCCCCCTTTATCAAGCCACTTGATGCTAACCAACGTATGCGCCGTCTTATCTATATACAACAACGCCTTGAAAAAATTCTTCGTCTTGTCCGTCGGCGTCAGCTCTACTTCCTGCACCGTCCTCGTCCCAATCTTACTCTCCCCATTCAACTTATACAAAAAATCCTTATCGTAAAAATTCGTAAAAATCTTATCCGGGCTGATCGTCTGCGTCGTCGGATCCGCCTTCGTAATCGTCACCTCATTCGAAGACTTGTCATACGTCCAGATATCCTTCCCATCACTAAAAATATCCTGTCCGCCAGCCACACTCACATGATACCTCGTTCCCTTCAAAAAAATCGTTCCCTTCTTGCTTCCCTGCGCCTTCCCCTTCGAATCCTCCACCTTCAACGTAAAGTTCGACTGCACCGCCTTAAACGACTTCAGCTTCGCACTCAAACCATCCAAAACCTTCTTCGCATCCGGATCACTCTTCCCAAGACTATTATTCTGCGCCTGCGCCACGAAGAAACACCCTCCCAGCACCAGACTCATAAAGATCGATTTACTATTAAACCTCATTTTTATTTATTTAGGTCAGTATATTCCCGCAAATGTATGCTTGTTTGGATTAAAAGAAACTTAAAATTACCCCCACATCGCCCCGCTCATCACATTCCAACCCACATCCACCGGCGCTTGCGCCACAACCTACGGATTCAGCCACTGATCCAACTCCATCTCCGTCTTGATCAACACATCCCTCGGCTTACTCCCCTGCCCGGGCCCCACCACACCAGCCGCTTCCAGCTGATCCATCAACCTCCCCGCCCGATTATACCCCAGCTTCATCTTCCGTTGAATCAACGAAGTCGACCCCAATTGGTTCGCCACAATCAATTTCGCCGCCTCTTCGAACAAAGGGTCCCTCTCTCCCAAATCGAAATCCTTCGCCTCCATCTCCTTCTCATCCACATACTCCGGTAGCTTATACGCGTCCGGATACCCCCGTTGCTTTCCGATAAATTGCGTTATCGCCTCTACCTCCGGCGTATCGACAAACGCACACTGCAACCGCGTAATCTCCCCATTATGAGAAATCAACATATCCCCCTTCCCGATCAGCTGATCCGCACCACCAGCATCCAAAATCGTCCTCGAGTCGATCTTCGACGATACCTTGAACCCAATCCGCGCCGGGAAGTTCGCCTTGATCGTACCCGTAATGATATTCACCGACGGACGCTGCGTCGCAATAATCAGGTGGATCCCCACCGCACGCGCCAGCTGTGCCAGCCGCGCAATCGGCATCTCCACCTCCTTACCCGCCGTCATGATCAGATCCGCAAACTCATCCACCACCAGCACGATAAACGGCAGATATTGATGCCCCTTCTGCGGGTTCAACCTCCGCTTTATAAATTTCTCATTGTACTCTTTAATGTTCCTCGCATTCGCCTCCTTCAACAAGTCATATCGGTTGTCCATCTCGATACAAAGCGCATTCAGCGTATGCACCACCTTCTTCGTGTCGGTGATGATCGCCTCTTCCTCACCCGGCAGCTTCGCCAGGAAGTGCTTTTCGATT
>JAFDYG010000442.1 GCA_018267545.1 Bacteroidota bacterium | reverse complement strand
TCGACAAAGTCGGCATAATTGGGATAGGTTACAACCAGCAGGTACTTGCCGGCAGGAAGGTTGCGAAGGACAAATTGCCCCCGGGCATCTGTCCGGGTGTGTTTGAGCAGGATCGAGTCGGCAGGCCGGAGCAAAAGAACAGAGCCATTGGCCAGGCTCCTTTTCTCTGCCGTGTCGGAAACGATACCCGTAATATGTGATGATTGCGCAAAACCAGCCAGGGCAAAGCCGAGGCTGAAAAGGAGGATCAAAGCAGTCTGCTTAGGCATAGAGGATTTAGTCGATTAGGATGCACCAAATTAATTTCAAAATCAAGGATATGCAACGCCGATCCCTTAAATTTACGTTAAAGACAAGGGCGCTATCTTATTGTTGCATTGTTTTTCTCTAGAGTAAGAAAATCCCCTAATTCCATAAAAGAATAAAAATTTATTTGTGGATACATCTACCGGAAAAAAATATGAGGAGGTCCATTTTGTAGATTCGACAAAGCCGGTATGGAACTACTCGCTCTTCACGGAGGAGGATATCCGTAATTTTCAGAACGGAACACATTATCGTTTATATCATCTGTTCGGCAGCCACCGGCTCGAAGTACTGGGCGCCACTGGTTATTACTTTGCTGTCTGGGCGCCCAACGCTACGGCCGTCTCGGTGATCGGCAACTTCAATAACTGGACGCCGGACGAATATCCCTTGTTCGTGCGGCTGGACCGATCCGGGGTCTGGGAAGGATTTATCCCGCATATACCGACGGGTGAGTCCTATAAATATCATATCAAAGGCTTTAACGGAGGCACGCTGGATAAAGGTGATCCTTACGCTTATTTCTGGGAGATGCGGCCCAGGACGGCCTCGATTACCTGGGAGCTGGACTTTCCCTGGCAAGACGCAGACTGGATGAGCACCCGTAAAACGGCCAATTCGCTGGAGGCCCCCTGGAGCATCTATGAGGTGCACCTGGCCAGCTGGATGCGTCCTGATAAGCACAACGAGGAACGCTATAATTCTTATGACCAGATTCGGGAGCTGCTCGTCCCCTATGTAAAGAAGATGGGCTTTACGCACGTGGAGCTGATGCCGGTGATGGAGCATCCCTTCGATGGCAGCTGGGGATATCAGGGCACGGGCTATTATGCGCCTACTTCCCGATTCGGCGACCCGCAGGGGTTCATGGCGCTGGTCGACGCCTTTCACCGGGAGGGCATCGGGGTCATCCTGGACTGGGTTCCCTCGCATTTCCCCTACGACTATCACGGTCTCTATCTTTTCGACGGCGCCAACACGTATGAATATGCCGATATGCGCAAGGGTTTTCACCCGGACTGGAACAGCTATATCTTCAACTACGCACGGGGCGAAGTAAAATCTTTTCTGATCAGCAATGCGCGCTACTGGATGGATGCCTATCACGCGGACGGTCTGCGCGTAGACGCCGTCAGCTCGATGCTGAAGCTGAACTATTCCCGGGAGGAAGGGGAGTGGGAGCCGAATGAGCACGGCGGCGACGGCAACCTGGAAGCCATCGCCTTTATCAAGGACCTTAACGAAACGCTGTACCGTGATTTCCCGGACATACAGACGATCGCGGAAGAGGCGACGGACTGGCCGGGAGTCAGCAAGCCAACGTTTCAGGGCGGACTGGGCTTCGGCATGAAGTGGATGATGGGCTGGATGCACGATACCCTGGACTTCTTCAAGCTGAATCCCATTTTCAGGAAGGACCACCAGGACAAGTTCACCTTTAGCATGATGTATTATTATGACGAGAACTTTGTCCTGCCGCTGAGCCATGACGAAGTCGTACATGGGAAATCCCCGATGATCTACAAGATGCCGGGTGACGACTGGCAGAAATTCGCCAATCTTCGATTACTCTATACTTATATGATGACCCACCCGGGAGGGAAGCTGCTGTTTATGGGGGACGAATTTGCAGCGACCTCTGAATGGAACTACAAGACGGAGCTGCAATGGGAGCTTTTGCAATATGATTCCCACCGCGGAGTAAAGGATTGCGTACGCGACCTGAACTTTCTCCTGAGAACCGAACCGGCTCTGCACGAGAACCAGTTCAATGCATACGGCTTCGAATGGGTCGATCTGAATCATCGAAGCGAGAGCGTGGCGGTCTATCGGCGTAAGGGGAAGGATTCAACCGGAGACATCCTGATCGTCCTGAACTTCACGCCCGTAGTTCGCAGGGATTGGAAGATCTACGCTCGCGGGAAAGCAGCCTGGAAGGAGATTTTCAATAGCGATGACAAGAAATACTGGGGCACGGGGGATACGAATAATCCGCTGGTGCCCGTGAAGCTGGTCGACGAAACGGACGATCTCTATGAATTGACGATTCATCTTCCGCCGCTTGGAGGGATAGTGCTGCGATAGCTTACATCCTCTCGGGGACGCGAATGCCCAGCAGCCCCAGCGCTGAACGGAGAATCGTGGAAGTCAGCTGAGCCAGCTGCAAACGCAGGGCTTTCTTCTCCGGTGATTCCGCATTAGCGATAGAATGCACATTATAGAATGAGTTGAAAGCCTGAGCCAGCTCGAATGCATAGGTGGCGATCACCGATGGGCTCATTTCTTCTCCCGCCTGGCTGATTACCCCGGGATATTTTTCCGCCGTAACAAGGAGGAGCTTCTCCGCTGGAAGCAGGGGAGATGGTTCACCGGCTGCCGCGATGGGCTGGTCACCGGGGACGCCTTCCTTACGGAGCACCGACCGGATACGCGCATAGGCATATTGGATAAAGGTGGCCGTATAACCATGCAGATCGATGGATTCTTCGGGATTGAAGATCATTCGTTTTTTGGGGTCGACCCTGAGCAGGAAGAATTTCAGCCCGCCCAGGCCGATGATATCGTAGAGATCCTTTAGCTCTGTTGCGGAAAAGCCTTCGGTCTTACCCTGTTCCTGTGTTTTCTTCTCCGCTTCCCGGTTCATCTCGTCGAGGATATCATCTGCGTCGACGACGGTGCCTTCCCGAGTCTTCATACGACCAGTGGGCAGCTCTACCATGCCATAGCTCAGGTGATAGATGCCGTCGGCCGAGGGTAGGCCCAGCTTTTGACAGATCAGCTTCAACACCTTAAAGTGATAGCTCTGCTCATCGCCGACGACGTAGATGCTGAGGTCGGAGTGGAACTCTTCGTATTTTTTGACCGCGAGACCGATGTCCTGGGTCATATAGACCGCGGTACCATCCCTGCGCTGGACTATCTTTTGGTCGAGACCGTCGGCCGTCAGGTCGATCCAGACGCTGCCGTCATCCTGTTTGAAGAAGACGCCTTTTTGCAGCCCCTGCTCGACCAGCTCTTTGCCCAGGAGATAGGTATTGCTTTCGTAATAGGTCTTGTCGAAGTCGCTGCCGATGCGCTTATAGGTTGCGTCGAAACCGGCGTAGACCCAGCTGTTCATCATCTTCCAGAGCTCGATGACGTCGGGTTTACCCGCTTCCCAGTCGACCAGCATCTGCTGTGCGGCCTTCATGATGGGGGCTTCTTTCTCCGCCTGATCTTTATCCATGCCGCCGGCCATCAGATCCGCCATCTGTTTCTTGTGCTCCTCGCCAAACCGGACGTAATAGTCGCCGACGAGATGGTCGCCCTTGATTCCCGTGCTTTGGGGAGTGGCGCCATTGGCAAAGAGCTGCCAGGCGATCATGCTCTTGCAGATGTGGATGCCGCGGTCATTGGCGATACAGGTCTTTACGATTTCATAGCCATTGGCCTTATAGATTTCGGCGATGCTCCAGCCGAGGAAATTATTCCGCAGGTGTCCCAGGTGCAGGGGCTTATTCGTGTTGGGTGAAGAATATTCGACCATCACCTTCTTCCCATTGGACGCGCCGCGGCCGAAACCTGTGTTGGCGTGCTCCTGCCGGAGGAAGGAAGTCCAGCGGCTGTCGGCAATAGTCAGGTTCAGGAAGCCTTTGATGACATTGAAGGCAGAGAAGAGATCGGGGTATCCGGCGAGCAGCGCTTCGCCCAGCTCTTTGCCGAGAGCTTCGGGAGATTTCTTCAAGGCCTTGACAAAAGAGAACAACACCACTGTGTAGTCGCCTTCAAATTCGGGCTTGGTCTCGTTGACGGCAACGGCCAACGGGGCCAGATCGAAGGCGAATTTATCACGAAGGGTTTCACTGGCAGCTGTCCTGATTTGACTGATGATGTCCATTTTTTCCACAGATTGGCTGCAAATGTACGGGAAGTCAGCCAAACAGGTGGTAAATCACCGGTTCAACGATGCTCGGCCCGCGGGCAACCGGTGTTCAATTAGCCGTTACCGGTGATCACTGCAAACCGGCTACGTGCTTGGCCCAATATGGATGAGCGGGTAAACGAGAAGTTGTTCGAACGCCGTTTTGGTCGTATCTTTGCTCTTTATCGGGCATGGCACAGAGATTCAAAAACAGCATCATTTCTTTTATTGATTTCTTTTACCCCTTATTCAGCAGGTTCATGCCCTTGCAAACCTTCCGGTATGCTGCATGCGGCGGCACCAATACGCTGCTGGATATCGTAATGTATTATATCAGCTACAATTTTATCCTCCATCAGCAGCCCGTACACATTGGTTTTCTTACTATTTCAGCCTATGTGCTGTCCTTTATCATTTCCTTTTGCATCAGCTTCCCCACCGGCTTTTTCCTGATGCGTAATGTCGTTTTCAGCGAGTCCACATTGCATGGAAGGGTACAGCTGTTCCGCTATTTCGTGCTGGTGGTGGCCTGTCTGTTCCTGAACTATATCTTCATCAAGCTCTTCGTAGAGCAGTTTCATATCTACCCCACGATCGCAAAAGTATTCACGACGGTCATCGTCGTGGCTTTCAGCTATCTGACGCAAAAGCACTTCACCTTTCGGACCGAGCAGACGGACCGGCAAATCGACTAATTTTTTGTCATATGTCCGCGGGGAGTGGTATTAAACAATTTTAATCTGTTTTTCAATTTATTATAAGGAATTTACTGGCACAATTTTAGGTGCTCAGCAGGGCACCGTTTTTCGTAACTTTATCAATGCATCTGTTGTTATAGTAGATGCGCACCTCAAACAATAAGCCTATGGTAACAGTCATCATTCCCGCTCTTAATGAGGAGAAAACCATCCGCCAGGTAATTCGTCAGGCCCGGCGGAACGAGCTGGTGAATGAGATCATAGTAGTGGATGATATGTCGACCGACAATACGATCGCAGAGGCTAAGAAGGAAGAGGGTGTAAAGGTGATTACCAGCACGCATGTGGGAAAAGGCGATTCGATGCGGGAAGGGCTGCTGATGGCCCGAAACGAGATCCTGGTATTCCTGGAAGCCGACACACCCAACTATGAAGAGGATATCGTGGGGAAACTAACTGCTCCGCTGGTCCGTGATGAAGCGGACTTTGTAAAAAGCTATTTCGAGCGGCAGAGCGGCCGGGTCGCGGAGATCCTGGTCAAGCCCATGCTCGAATTCTTCTTCCCTCACTTGTTACAGTTCAAGCAGCCGCTCAGCGGGATGATCGCGGGCAAGAAATCGGTCCTGCAGAAGGTCGAGTTCGATAACGACTATGGCGTCGATATCGGTCTTTTGATCGACATGCACAACGTCAACGCCCGGATCACCGAGGTCTGTATCGGGGAGGTGGAAAATGACCGGCATCCTTTGCACGTCCTGGGACGCATGTCCAAGCAGGTGGCCAACGCCATCTTCAAGCGCGTAAATATCTTCGATGGAGGCCGCAGACAGGAAGACGACACGCCACATGTGATGCGCGAGCAGGTCGAATTCGCCCTGAAGGAAATGGTCCGTCAGCCCAAGAAAATGATCGTCTTCGACATGGACTACACCCTGCTCCAGGGCAGCTTTATTAAAGCTGCGGCCGAACATTTCGGCTTTACCAGGGAGCTGTCGGACATCCAGGCCCAGCCCAAGAGCAATTTTATAAAAACACAGAAAATAGCCCGTCTCCTGGAAGGCAGGACTTTTGCCGAGCTGATCAATGTTGTGGAATCTATTCCCCTTGTCGGGGATGCAGTGCAGGTCATCCGGGAATTACAGCTCCGGGGATACGTCTGCGGAATCATCAGCGACAGCTATCACGCGATCGCCAACCACATAAAAAACGTCCTGGGGCTGGATTTTACCCTTGGAAACGAGCTGGAATTCCAGAAAAGCGTGGCGACGGGGGAGGTGCGGATACCCTCCCAGCTCCTCAAGGACCGGTTCAGCCGGTGTGAGCATGACCATTGTAAATCAAACATGTTTCAATATATCCTGCACCGGTTTGGCATCAGTCTGGCAGATTCGGTGGCAGTCGGGGATGGGGAAAACGATATCTGCATGGTCAAAATGGCGGGTACGGGCATTTCCTTCAATTCAGTCACTCCGGACGTAGACGCCGTAGCGGATTATGTCTTCCGGGGGGACTCCCTCAAGCCGGTGCTGGAAGTGGTCCGATAAGACCGGCGGCCGACCGGCCTGACAGCCGGCCATACTCTAAAATTATGACATGGCAGGTTCCTGACGGGAACCTGCCATTTTTGCATTTTTACTGCCGTGGCATAATGATTGTCAATGCTATCGGGTAAGTAAAGAATTGAAAACCTTAAAATAGATAAACAATATGGGAAAAATCATAGGAATTGACCTCGGCACAACGAATAGTTGCGTGGCTGTCATGGAGGGAAATGAACCCGTCGTGATCGCTAATGACGAGGGTCGCCGTACGACCCCGTCTATCGTAGGCTTCCTGAAAAATGGAGAAAGAAAAGTAGGGGACCCTGCCAAGCGTCAGGCGATTACCAATCCAATCAACACGATCATGTCCGTCAAGCGGTTCATGGGTCGTCGTTATGATGAAGTGACCAATGAGATCACGCATTGGAGCTATAAAGTTGTAAAAGGTGACAATAATACCGTACGTATTGACATAGACGGCCGGTTATATACTCCGCAGGAAATCTCTGCGATGATCCTGCAGAAAATGAAGAAAACGGCAGAAGACTACCTGGGACAGGAAGTGACTGAAGCGGTTATTACCGTTCCTGCCTATTTCAATGACGCTCAGCGTCAGGCTACCAAGGAAGCCGGCGAAATCGCCGGTCTGACCGTACGCCGTATCGTAAACGAGCCTACCGCTGCCGCTCTGGCCTATGGCCTGGACAAGGCTGGTAAGGACGAGAAGATAGCCGTATTCGACCTGGGTGGCGGTACCTTCGACGTCAGCATCCTTGAGCTGGGAGACGGCGTATTCGAAGTAAAGTCCACCAACGGTGATACACACCTGGGTGGTGACGACTTCGACAAGGTAATTATGGACTGGTTGGCGGACGAATTCAAAAAAGACGAGAACGTCGACCTGCGTAAGGACCCGATGGCCCTGCAGCGTCTGAAAGAAGCCGCTGAAAAGGCCAAGATCGAGCTTTCTTCTTCCAGCGAAACAGAAATCAATCTTCCTTATATCACGGCAGTTGACGGCGTGCCCAAGCACCTGGTAAAGAAGCTCACCCGCGCCAAGTTCGAGCAGCTGGCCGACAGCTTGTTCGAAAGGTGTCTGAAGCCCTGCGAGCAGGCATTGAAGGACGCCGGCATCTCTACCTCCCAAATCGATGAGGTGATCCTGGTAGGTGGTTCTACCCGTATCCCCAAGGTGCAGGAGATCGTCGAAAAGTTCTTTGGGAAGAAGCCCAACAAAGGCGTAAACCCTGACGAAGTTGTCGCCATCGGCGCCGGCATCCAGGGTGCGGTTCTTACAGGCGAGGTCAAGGACGTGCTCCTGCTCGACGTAACCCCGCTTTCCCTCGGTATCGAAACCATGGGTGGCGTGATGACTCGCCTGATCGACTCGAACACCACGATTCCGACGAAGAAGTCCGAAACCTTCTCGACAGCCAGCGATAGCCAGCCTGGCGTACAGATCCACGTCCTGCAGGGCGAACGTCCGATGGCTTCTCAGAACAAGAGCCTCGGTACCTTCAACCTGGACGGTATTCCCCCGGCTCCCCGCGGCGTACCCCAGATCGAAGTCATCTTCGATATTGACGCCAACGGTATCCTGCACGTAACGGCAAAGGATAAAGGCACGGGCAAGGAACAGAAGATCCGGATCGAAGCCGGCAGCGGCCTGAGCAAGGAAGAAGTTGAAAAGATGAAGGCCGAAGCAAAGGCTAACGAAACCAGCGATAAGGAAGCCCGTGAAAAGATCGATAAGATCAACCAGGCCGATAGCCTTATCTTCCAGACCGAGAAGCAGCTGAAGGAATTCGGCGACAAGCTCCCCGCTGATAAGAAGGCTCCGATCGAAGCCGCGCTGAACAAGCTGAAGGAAGCCCACAAATCGCAGGACCTTGCAGCCATCGAAGCAGCTTCTACCGAGATGACCAATGCATGGACGGCCGCATCGGAGGAAATGTACAAAGCCACCCAGCAGGCCGGCGGACAACCCGGAGCCGATGGCGGACAAGGACAGCAACCGAACAATGGCGGTGAAAATGTCACCGATGCAGAGTTCGAAGAAGTTAAGTAATGCGTTAATTTTGAATAGTTTGTGTAGGCCCCGAAAAATTCGGGGCCTTTTTTCTTGCATATTCCAGAATAATGTGTAATTTTGCACCCGAATTGAGAGCAACTAAAACGTATTAGCTCCGCCATAATCTACTACAAGGCCTGAACTCGACACTTTCTTACGACGATTCTTTAGTGTCCCATTGGACGAAGTCCAATAACGACATGGTTATCTCTCCTAAGGTTGCTCCAACAATAATTTAGAAATAGTAAAAACAGATACGTTATGATGAACAGTGATGTAATGCACTCTCGTGTCCATGAGGGCCCAACGGGCCATCGGCCGAAGGCCAATAATGAGACAGTGGGCGCTGAAGGGCGAAATTCAGAGAATGACCTGAAGCGCCCACACGTGGAACCTTCTATCCTGAAGAATTTGGTAACTGAAGTAAAAGAGACAGTGGCGACAAATGTCGTATTCGCAAAATCCCGCAAAAGCGGATTTGGAGCCGTACAGATGTACAAGCTCCGCCGGAATGGCCGCAGCACCGCGCGGACCCGCAAACAACCCTCGATCATTACAGGATTCGGTTATTGATATCGTTTAGGTTAGGCAATGGTTAGTTTAGATTCGCAAAACCCCGCTTCGGCGGGGTTTTTTGTTTAAATGATTTCCATCTTCTTCATCAGGAAAGACGCATTCCGGTTTCGTGCGATGCCGCGCTGCAGCTGATAGTTGAAGTGAAGCTCGCCGTCTTCGATGATGCTTTCGAAGCAATAATTGCTGATGCTCCCCGGCAGCTCCTGTTCCAGCTGTCCAAGCGACAGATCGTGCGTCGCAAACAATGAAAGACATCGATATTGCAGCAGCTTACGGATAAAGAGTTCCGAGCCGTGCGTCTTGTCTTCGGAATTGGTTCCGCGCAGGATCTCGTCGATCAGCACCAGGGACTTTGCGCCCGTTTGAAGGTGGTTGACAATATTGCGGAGCTTTTTTAGCTCGGCCATAAAATAAGAGGTGTGCTCCTGCAACGAATCGCTGATACGGAGCGAGGTAAGCAGGTACAGCGGAGTAAAGGAAAAAGAGGCGGCGCAGACAGGCAGGCCGCACTGAGCCAGGAGCAGGTTGACTCCCAAAGTGCGCAGGAACGTCGTCTTCCCGGACATGTTGGATCCGGTGACCAGGATGAGCCGTTCGGAACGTCCCACGGTCAGGTCGTTCGCGACGCGCTGCGACGAAGCAATCAGGGGATGCCCGAGCCGGGTCGCTTCAATAAAGGGCGTATCGCCTGCCGTTGCTTGCGGCCAGGCGTAATCTGGATTATTGAATGCAAAGGCCGCCAGCGAGTTCAGGCATTCTACCTGACCTACTGCTTCGATCCAGCCGGGGAAAGCACTTCGGTGGGTTATCTTCCACCGTTCCAGCGCGATCAGACAGCGCAGATCATAGCAAAAGAATGTATTGAAGAAGAAATTAACGAGTACGTTCATGCGTTGATCGAAGAAGGAGGAGAGCTGCGAGAGCCGGCGGATGGCCTTGTGTGCGCTGTCGGTTCGTTCCTTCAGCTGCTGCAGCAGGACGGAGCTGCCGGGGTCCGCGCTATGAAAGACGGAAAGGATACCGGCATATTGGTCCAGGATGGCCTGCTTGCGGGCGATGAGCAGGTGCTGACGGCTGATGTACTTTGTATAGAAGCCGGTCAGGGACCAGGCTACCAAGGCGCCCAGCAGCAGAGGGGTATAGTTGTTGCTAGCCAGATAATAGTACGCCGCAGCAAGGTTATAGGCAGCAAGGACATTCAGGAAAATACGAAGGACCTTTCGGGAATAAAGCAGGGGGGGAGTTTCCAGCCAT
>JAFDYG010000441.1 GCA_018267545.1 Bacteroidota bacterium | reverse complement strand
TACCGCTATTGAAGACGTAGAGATTGCTCGTCCCGAAGTTGGTCGGTACCTGCCCCACATAAGCGGACGAAATACCCACCTGATCGTGTACCGTAGAGTCGATGATCCGAAGAATGCCCTGCGTGACCCGCTCGGTTACCTCCAGCCGCGTACCGTCCGGCTCGCGAATCCGGAGCTGAAGCTGTCCGGTATTGGTCTTGGGCAGCAGATCCTTCCCGATGATAAAATAACAAACGCCGGCTGCGCCAAAAGCAAGTATCAGATAAATGCTCACGACCAGCTGCCTGCGCCGCATCCATTTCTCCAGCCGTGAAGCAAGCCCCTTCTTGAGCCGCGCAAAGAAACCATCCTCCTCGTGGTGATGCTTTTCGAACAGCTCCGCCTTCAGGATCCAGACCGAGACCACCGGCACCAGCGTCTGCGCCGCAACGAAGCTCACGATCATCGCAAAGGCGATCGATAGCGACAAGGGCAGGAACATGGCTTTAGGAACCCCCGACATGACAAAGGCCGGGGCAAAGACCGCCAGGATACAAAGCAGGATCAGCACCAGCGGGAAGGAGATCTCCGAGCAGGCGTCGAGTATCGCCTGCCGCTTGTCCTTCCCCATCTCCAGGTGTTGGTGGATATTCTCGATCGTCACCGTGGCCTGGTCGACCAGGATCCCGATGGCCAGCGCCAGACCGCTCAGCGTCATGATATTGACGGTCTGTCCCGCGAGCTTGAGAAAGAAGACCGCCCCCATTACCGCTACAGGGATGGTGATGATCACCACCAGGCTGCTCCGCCAGTCGCGCAGGAACAGCAGCACCATCAGGCCCGTCAGCACTGCTCCCAGGATCCCTTCGGTCATCAGGCTCTTGGCGGAATTGATGACGAAGACAGACTGGTCGAACTCGTAGCTGATATCGATGTCGTCCGGAAGCAGGCTCTTCATCTCAGGAATACGCTTTCGCAGTCCCTGAACGACTTCCCAGGTTGAGGCGTCTGCCGTCTTTACCACGGGCGAATAGACCGATCGCTTGCCGTTCACCAATGCATAACCCGTCGTAATGTCCGCGCCATCCGCCACCGTCGCCACGTCCCGTACAAAGATCGACGTCGAACCGTTGCTTTTCACGGGAATATCTCCAAAGTGCTGCACCTTTGATTCGAGCGAATTGATGGACGTGACGTACATCGTGCTATCCACCCGAAGGTTCCCGGAAGGCGTGATGGAGTTGTTGCGCGCAATGGCTTCGACGACCTCATCCGCGGAAAGATTGTACATCCTGAGCCGCGCAGGATCGACATTGATCAATACCGACCGCGCGTTGGAACCAAAGGGCGGCGGTGCCGAAAGCCCCGGCACCGTAGCAAACAAGGGCCGCACCCGCGTAAGGGCCAGGTCGAAGATGTCCTTCAGCGACTTGGTCTTGCTGCTGAAGACCAGCTCGCCCACGGGAAGCGAGGAGGCGTCGAACCGCACCACCTGGGGCGGCAGCGCACCCGGCGGGAAGAAGGCCATCGTTCGATTGACCTGCAAGGCTACCTGCGCAGACGCCTCCGCCATATCGGTATTTTCATAAAAGGTCAATTTGATCAGGGAAAGCCCCTGTATGTTCTTGCTCTCGATATTCTTGATACCGTTCACATAGAGAAACTGATCCTGCATACGGGTGGCGAAGAAGCCTTCCATCTGCTGCGCCGACATACCCCCATACAGCTCGATCACGTAGATGGTGGGTGAATTGAGCTTGGGAAATATGTCGATCGGTATCGTACGCACGGCCATCACCGAAAACAACAACAGTCCCAGGAACAGGACCAGGATGGTGATCGGCCGTTTCAACGCTGTTCGTACCATTATAAATTATTTGATAGATTGAATAAATTGATCCAGCTCACCGGCTGCTGCAGCCTTGTCCAGGTTCGCCGTCAGCCAGTCGCTCAGTGTCTGCACGTAGTCCGACTGGCTGCGATACAGGACAAAGGATGCATTGGTCAGGTCGACGAGATTGATGATGCCGGCCTTGTACTGCGCCGTCTTCTGATTATAAGCATCCTCCGCCGCGTGCACCTGGATGGGAATCTCCTGCAGGTTCTTCATCGCCGCCCGGATGCCCTCCTCGGCTTTGTTGCCCACATTCTGCAGCGCAAGGGCCTGCTGCTGCAGACCATAATCGGTCGCGAGCAGGTTGTTGTGTGCGATGGCCGCCTTGTCTTTCCGGTGAACCGTATTGAACAGGTTGTATTGAAACGTCAGCCCGCCCATATAATTGAAGCGCTGATAGCCCCAGCCCGTCAAGCCGGACTGATAGTGATCCTGGTAGTCGATGCTGGAACCCCTCGCCCACGCGATACCCGTCAGCAGAATCTTCGGCAGATAGCTTTTTTTGACCAGCTCTTCATTACGCTGATAGAGGGATTTTTGTTTTTGATAATAGTCGAGCAGCGGATTGCCGGCCGCCGAAGCGCCAACCGTATCGGACAGCCTCACATTCAGCCTCGCACTCGTCGTATCGATCTCCAGCCCATCGGCCGCAACCCCCGTCATAAAGCTCAGCTGCTGCTGCAGCTGCCGCAATTGACCATAGGTTTGATTATACGTTGTACGCGTCTTCGACAGCTCGGCCATCGCAAGGGCGGAATCCGCACCCGGCTTTATCCCGCTCTGCGTCACCGCCTGGATGACGGTATAGACCTTCTCGTAACGACCAATATTCTCGCGGTCGATACCCAGCTGAAACTCCATCTTCAGGATTTCCAGGTAGAGCTTTCCTACCTGCCATTTGACCAGGTAGTTCTCCCGGTCCAGGTCGGCCTGGCTCAGGCTGCTGAAGGCCTCGGCATTATTCACCGTGGCTTTCTTTAGTCCAAAATTGATTAGCTCGTACTGATTGGAGAAAAAGGCGTAGTTCCCCAGCGCCGCCTGGTAGTTATTGGAGGAACGGATCCCGCCGGAGCTCGAAGGAATGACCCCGAACGATAGATAAGAGCCCGGAGTCGAATTGTCCGTAGCCACGACCATCTCGTCGCCCAGATATGAAGCGGGCAGGTACGCATGCTTTGCGTCCGTGACACCCGCACGGGCGGCTGCCAGCTGGGCTTTTTTCTGAAGCAGGGCCGGCAGATGACGCAAAGCAGAGTCCGTCAGCTCGCTCAGCGAATATTTCTTTTCTTGGGCAAAAGATGAAAGTACGGATAGCTGGAACACCAATAGTCCAAATACCCATAGCGACTTTCTATGCCAGAAAGTAACCATACACTAGTAAATGTTAAATGAAGAATGTGGCGAGAAAAAATTGAGAAAAATATAATTTTTTCTCGCCAAACAATGATGTCTGTACTTTCGGCCTTGGGGCCTCAAGTACTGATTGGGCTCCGCCCAATTAAGGTTGTTGCTTGGAAAATCAGGCAACAACAGGAGGACCGCGCAGCGGATGATGGACCTCCGCTACCGAAGGAAGAGGGACGATGCTGTGATAAAAAAGAACCTTCGGTATCAGCCGAACCACGGGGGCTTCGACACTAAATACCGGGAAAGGCGCGATGTCTTCCTGGTGAAACCGTTTGTTCAGCCGCACCTTATGCGTCGAGGAAGAACGCAGCGGCGTCGCTTTGAAGAGCTGTTCCGGCTGGTCTTGTGAAGCATGAACAAAGGAGGAATACTTGAAAATCTCGCGGGCATTCAGCTGTCCTTCGAAATTGAAGAAAGATTCTACCGAAAAGAAGACGCCGTACACCGCCAGGAGCAGTGTATAAAAAGCGATACTATGTATTTTCGGCTTCATGACTGAATAAGAAAGGTAAAAATACTAATAATTTAGCACTTACCCGACCATCCGAACCACCCAATACACTATCGCCGCCAGCAGCGCGCTTACCGGTATCGTCAGAATCCATGCCCATACAAGATTTATCGTCACTCCCCAGCGAACGGCAGACATTCGCTTCGTCGCGCCCACACCGACAATCGACCCCGTAATAGTATGCGTCGTGCTCACCGGGATCCCGAACGACTGCGTAATAAACAAAGTAATCGCCCCCGCCGTTTCCGCACAGACACCTTCCAGGGGGCTCACCTTGGTGATCCGGCTGCCCATGGTCTTTACAATCCGCCAGCCCCCGCTCATCGTTCCCAATGCAATGGCCGAGAAACAGGCGATTGGTACCCAGTTGGGTATTTGCTGGATATTATCCAGGTCTCCGTGGGCGACCAGCGCCGCGGCGATAATCCCCAATACCTTCTGTGCGTCATTGCCCCCATGCCCGAGACTGAGCAGCGCAGATGACAGGAGCTGCAGACGGCGGAACCATCCCTCCGCCTTGTAGGGATTGCTCTTCTGGAAGATATTGACGATAAGGATGGTAATGACCAGGGCGACGAACATGCCGATCAGCGGCGCCAGCACGATGAAAAAGAAAGTGGGCACCACACTGCTATAGTCGATGACATTCTTCCCGTGGACCGCCCAGCCGCCGGCATGGGCCAGCGCGGCTCCGACAAAGCCTCCCAGCAGAGTGTGCGAAGAGCTGGAGGGAATGCCAAACCACCAGGTGAACAGGTTCCAGGTAATGGCGGCGATAAGACCGGAGAAGATCACCGGCAGCGTGATAAAATCCCGGTTGACGAAATGAGCGATCGTATTACCGATCTTGAACTCTCCGATCCAATATTTGAAGATGAAAAAAGCGGCAAAATTAAAAATGGCAGCCCAGAGGACGGCCTGAAAGGGCGTTAGCACCTTGGTGGAGACGATGGTGGCGATGGAAATGGCTGCATCATGGAAACCATTGATATAGTCGAATATCAGCGCGAGCACGATAATAGTAAACAAAAAAATCATGGGAGTTGGTTTCCAGGGCAGCGCCCGCCATAGGCGTATGTAGCGCCCGCCTTAGGCGTATTTAATGATAATAGATTCGATTACATTGGTCGCGTCCTCGCACTTGTCCGTAACGATCTCCATCACCTGGTAGATGTCCCTCTTTTTGATGACCTCCTTCGCATCGGGTTCCGACTCGAAGAGCCGCTCGATGCTCATGTCGAAGACATCGTCGGCCTGGTTCTCGATGCTGTTCACCCGTACCAGCGCGTCGGTGATCGTCCGCATATCCCTCATGTTGCGCAGCTCCTTTACCGCCCCCTGGATCTGCCTGGAACCCTGTTCGATCAGGTCAGCCATCTTCTGAATGCCGGGATCGTTGGGATTCACTTTGTAGAAGTTGATTTTCTTGGCTGCCGCATAGATATAGTCACAGATATCGTCCAGGGCGCTGGCCAGGTAGTGGATATCCTCCCGGTCGAAAGGGGTGATGAAATTGCGGCCCAGCTCCGTAAAGATTCGATGCGTAAACTCGTCGTTGATATGCTCCTGGTTCTCCACCTGGGTGATCAGGGCGGCTCTCTTGTCGAAGTCCGGCTCGCTGACCACTTCTTTTAATAACCCGCCCATCCGGGCCACGCTATCCGCCACCTCCTCGAAAAGGGAATAGAAAACCTTGTCCTTGGGCATGAATAGCTGCACAATTGCATTGAACCCCTTCATTTATTAGTCATTTACGGAACAAAATAAGCCCAATGTCATGGCTATCGGGAACCCAAATGGATTTGGTAATAATTTCTTAACAATCAGCCGGTAAGAGAATGTTTTTTGATAAGCCCGGAGCAGGGGTTTTTCAAATTATCAAAAAAACGG
Organism: Bacteroidota bacterium; assembly: GCA_018267545.1. Classification (GTDB taxonomy): domain Bacteria; phylum Bacteroidota; class Bacteroidia; order Chitinophagales; family Chitinophagaceae; genus Puia. The sequence goes on along the minus strand of JAFDYG010000441.1, from coordinate 828 downwards.
TTATATAATTCAATCATAAACAACTTATAAAAAATCAAATTTTTATTGAAGTTGCCCATTTTCGGCAAGTGTTAACATTAAGGTAATATTCCCTTAACATTCGGGTCATTGCTTAAACATTGTTTTGCAGCGGGTTTCGGGGCCTCAAATACCGCTAAACTCTTTCGAACCAGGACATTAAAAAACGAACCAAGATTTATTTAACGAACCAAGACTTTTATGACACGCAACTTCGCAAAACAATTTTTTGTTATCGCCATCTTGTCCCTTTTAACCACTGCGAGCCAGGCACAATACCTCTGGAACTCGGACTCTGCTTTTAAAGCGGGCTCCGCCAACTCCGGACGTCTCTGGGGCTATGCGTTTGGGGATTTCTACACAAAGGGGCACGCCGATTCTGCCAACCGCGGCGGCAACAACCAATACTCAGGTATTCCTGCCAGCCGTAGCGCTTTCCAATTCCGTCGTATTTATCTGGGCTATGATTACAACATCACCAACAAGTTCTCCGCTGAATTCCTTTTAGCTGCTGAAGACAACTTCCCTGCTGGTAACGGCTCCGCTGCCGGCGGCGGAGACGTACTGTCCGACAACAAGCTGAGCTTCTACATCAAGCTCATGAACATCCGCTGGAAGAACATCTGGAAAGGAACCGACCTGGTCATCGGCCAGATCGCGACTCCCGCCTTTCCCCTGCTCTCGGAAAGGATCTGGGCCTATCGTTCGATCGAAAGAACCATTACCGATATCCGCCGTACACCTTCTTATGACCTCGGCGCCGCCTTACAGGGCCGGTTCGACGCCAAGGGCAATTTTGGCTACAACCTG
>JAFDYG010000440.1 GCA_018267545.1 Bacteroidota bacterium | reverse complement strand
TCGTTTCGGACGATCATTTTGTGAAGGTTGGCGGAGCTCTATCGAACAAATGATGACCCTCCTGAAATTAATTGACAGCATAAAGACCGCTTAAAATCAATAAATTAGAGATGGTTTACGGAACAAAAACGGACTTTCTCGGGATGAGATTCGAATTGCAGCTAAATTTCAATTAGTTATGCTCCCTGTTCGCCGTTTCTTACCAGATTTTTGGATGGGAACAAAATGGAGCGGATGGTTTACGAGAGACAACTATTGAAGCCATATTTAAGTTGTAGCAATATAATTTGTTGATATTTAACTACTTACCATTTTTAAACTTTTTCTTTGCTATTTTTTATTATCTATTTGCTGTTTTTTAATCTCTATTTAGTATGAGTTATAGCTAATAGAGTGCTCGTTATTTTTCTTTTCGTGATTTACATTTAATAAATTCTTATTTTTGTCGCTTGTTATCATTTATATCTAATACTATGGGCTCTAATGAAAAAGGATGTTATTGAAAGACCGTATTATACGAAGAAAATCCAGCCGCACATCGGCAAACCGATCATCAAGATTCTTACAGGTCAACGTCGGATTGGCAAAAGCTATATCCTATTGCAATTAATGGATATGATCAGAGTCACTGACGAATCCGCCCAGATCATATACATAAGTAAAGAATTAAAAGAGTTCAATAAGATTGAAACAGATGGGGAGCTTTATCAGTATATAACTTCACAGTTAAAAGAGGATAAAAAGAACTTTGTATTTATTGATGAGATACAAGACATACCCGAATTTCAACATTCATTACGTAGCCTTTTAGCTGAAGGCAACTGTGACATTTATTGTACAGGAAGCAACGCAAATATGCTTTCTGGAGAACTGGCCACACATCTGGCTGGCCGGTATTTGGAATTTCCTATTCATAGTTTGTCCTATGGAGAATTTCTTCACTTTCACCAGTTATCTGATTCTAATGAAAGTCTCCAAAGATATATGCGGATCGGAGGAATGCCTTACCTCATACATCTTCATGGGGACGAACAACTCAGTTTCGAATACCTTCAAAATTTATATTCGACAATCCTGCTGAAAGATGTAATTGCCCGCAGACAAGTGCGCAATATTGACTTTATGGAGCGACTGGTTGGGTATATAGCGGATAATATAGGTAGTTTATTCTCGTCAGCAAATATTGCCAAATATCTGAAGTCGCAGCGACAGCAGATACCTACCCAACTCGTGATTGACTATAGTGTAGCGCTTACTCAAGCTTATTTTATTCATAGGGTTTCGCGTATTGATATTCAAGGATTGAAAATCTTCGAAATAGGTGAAAAATATTATTTCGAGGATTTGGGGATTCGCAATGCTATTAGAGTGATTGATCCACTAACCGAGATACAAAAATGGATGGAGAACCTGGTCTATATGCAATTGATCCGGGAAGGTTTTAAGGTGTATGTAGGTAAAGCAGATCAATTGGAGATTGATTTTGTTGGGCAGCGGCTGCAGGAGCGGATTTATGTACAAGTTTGCTTTAGACTGGAGGGAGAAGATACTCGAAAAAGAGAGATCGCCAGTCTACAGAAGACGGGCGACAATTTTCCGAAATATATTGTCACCTTAGATGATTACGGGGTGGGAACAACTGCAGAAGGAATAATCGTTGTGCATTTACGTGACTTCTTGTTAAGAGTGCTGTAAGGATTAGAACAAACTCGCCCTGCTCTAAAATGCAAAAACTTCGACATTCGTCGGAGCCTTGTGCGCGGGATAAGATTGAACTGAATCTGATCCTCAATATAGTCGGTTCCTTGGTTATGTCTACAAGTCCACGACAGAGGTTAGTGATCGGCAAGAACTTTTAAGAAAAATGTTCGATCATCGGTTATACTACAAAAAGGGGGTCTATTGAACTCCTTACATGATGTCAATTTTTCGTCATAGCAGTATTGACACTTGGCGATAAAAAGCGGTCGGAAATTGATAGAAATGAAGAAGCCGGACGCGAAGTCCGGCTTCTTTAGTGGAGGTTACCGGAGTCGAACCGGTGACCTTTTGCATGCCATGCAAACGCTCTAGCCAACTGAGCTAAACCCCCGTGATTTACAGATGGCCCGGAGGCTGGTCTGCGGTGTTTGCGGACGGCTGGTGGCCGGCTGCGGTGGGTCCCAAATTGGCGGCGACCGCCGGATTTGGGAGTGCAAATATAGGGGGTTTTGGGATAAACAATTCAAAAAATCCGGGTGTTATTTGTTTAGTTTGCAATTCAATTACATGCTATGGGGATTGGAAGACAAATAGCTGAATATTTCTATCTTAAGAAAAGGGACCCGAAGGCTCCGAATAGCGGGGCGATGAAGTTTATGCATGGGGTCAATCGGATATCTTTTTTTATGTTTTTGGCGGCGATAATTGTCATTATCGTTCGGTTGGTTTTTTTCAAACGACATCATTAGGGGAGGGCTGTGCAGTCTGGGGCTGAGCACGTATGGCCGGGTGGCTGCGTGAAGGGGAGAGGTGCGTGCGGTGGCGGGAAGAGGGCGTGGACGACTGCGTCGGAGGGAGACGTGTGCGCGGTGGCGGGCATGTGTTAGGGGTGCAGGAAGCGGAGGATGCTTTCGGCGGCGTTGGCTGAGGCGTGGCCGCCCTGGCTGAGGAGTTCTTTTAGGTTGAGGTAGTCGACGCGGAGCTGGCTGCGGCGGGTGGGGTTGGAGAGGAGGTCTTCGAGCTCGCGGCGGAGGTTTTGGGGGGTGAGGTCGTCCTGGATGAGCTCATGGACGACGAGCTTGTCCATGATGAGGTTGACGAGGGAGATGTATTTGACCTTGATCAGGCGCTTGGCGATCTGGTAGGAGATGGAGCTGCCCTTGTAGCAAACGACTTCGGGGACGCCGAAGAGGGCTGTTTCGAGGGTGGCGGTGCCAGAGGTGACGCAGGCGGCTTCGGAGCGGAGGAGGAGGGCGTAGGTTTGGTTGCGGACGGCGGAGACGTTGGGGTAGGGGGCGAGGAGGTCTTTATAGAAGGATTCGTCCTGGCCGGGGGCCTGGGCGACGACGAATTGGTGGTTGGGGAAGAAGCGGCTGGCTTCGAGCATGATGGGTAGTTTCTTTAATATTTCCTGCTTGCGGCTGCCGGGGAGGAGGGCGATGATGGGGCTGTCGCCGGTGAGGGCTTGGGGAAGGCTTGCCGGTGGTGCGGATTGGGCGGATGCGCGGAAGTCGTCGACGACTTCGACGAGGGGGTGGCCGACGTATTCTACTTCATAGTTCCATTTGCGATAGAATTCTTTTTCGAAGGGGAGGATGACGAGCATTTTGTCGACGTTGGCCCGGATTTGCTTGACGCGGTTTTCTTTCCAGGCCCAGACCTGGGGGGAGATGTAGTAAATGATTTTGAGGGGTGTGGCGGCGGCTTGAGCGGTTGAGAGGGCTTGCTGGCGGGCCCATTTGGCGATGCGCATGTTGAAGCCGGGGTAGTCGATGAGGATGAGGGCGTCGGGTTGGTAGGCGAGGATGTCGGATTTACAGAAGTCGATGTTGCGGAAGATGGTCCGGAGGTTCATGACGACTTCGGCGAAGCCCATGAAGGCGAGGTCTTTGTAGTGTTTGACGAGTTCGGCGCCGGCTTGTTGCATCAGGTCGCCGCCCCAGCAGCGGACCTCGGTGGAGGGGTCTTGTTTTTTTAGCTGTTTGATCAGGTTGCTGCCGTGCAGGTCGCCGGAGGCTTCGCCTGCAATGATGTAATACTTCATGCGGGGCAAAGATACGCGATGGGGGGCTAACTGCGCGCGGGGGGTGTGAAGATGCGTGAGAGGGGATGACGATGCGTGCGAGTGGAGGTTTTTCAGTATCTTACGGGTGAACCTACTACTACTCTTATGGCTGCTTATAATCGTCGCAGGTTCCTGGATGCGCTGGGGACCTTTTCCGCTACTGCTTTTTTGAGCTCGCTGACTGCGCCGGCGTGGAGCCGAAATTTGAATCGCGCCCTGATACAGGCGGAGCATCGTCCGGCGGAGGAGCTGGCGGGAGATGAGGACTTCTGGTATTATGTTCAACAGTCTTTTACGGTTTCGTCCGAGATCATCAATCTGAATAACGGGGGGGTGTCGCCTTCGCCGAAGGTGGTGCAGGACGCGATGAAGCGCTATAACGACTTCTCGAACGAGGCGCCGAGCTATTTTATGTGGCGTATACTCGACCAGGGTAGGGAGCCGCTGCGGAAGGATTTGGCGAGGATATCGGGTTGCTCGGCGGAAGAGCTGGCCATCCACCGGAATGCATCGGAGGCGTTGGAGACGGTGATCTTCGGGCTGCCGTTGAAGGCGGGGGATGAAGTGGTGCTTTGCAAGTTCGACTATCCCAATTGTATGAATGCCTGGAAGCAGCGGGAGATGCGGGATGGGATTAAGCTGGTCTGGGTCAACCTGGACTTACCTAGTGAAGACAACGAGTATCTGGCGAGCCAATATATCAAGGCTTTTACGCCTAAGACGAAGCTGGTCCACGTTACGCACGTGTTCAACTGGACGGGGCAGATCATTCCTGCGCGGAAGATTGCCGATGCGGCCCATCAGCGGGGCATCGAGGTGCTGATCGACGGCGCCCATAGCTACGCCCACATGGAGTATACGATTCCCTCGCTGGGTGGGGATTATTTTGGGACGAGCCTTCACAAGTGGCTGGCGGCTTGTATCGGGACGGGGATGCTTTACGTCAAGAAGGAGAAGATTGCGGGTCTTTACCCCTTGTTCGCCGCGCCGGAGCCTAAGTCGGATAATATTCGGAAATTCGAGAATCTGGGGACCCGGCCTTTCTTTATCGAGCAGGCTATCGGGAAGGCTATCGGATTTTATGACATGATTGGTGCAACAAGAAAGGAGCAACGATTGTTCTATCTGAAAAACTACTGGATGAACGCTGTAAAGGACATACCCAAGGTAAAATTATATACCTCTATGAAGCAGGGTTTTGGCTGTGCGATCGGAGTGGTGGGAATCGAAGGGAAGAAGCCGGGAGAATTGGAGGCCAAATTGCTGGGCGATTATAAGATTCATACGACGCCGATCGATTGGGAAAAGATATCGGGGGTACGTGTGACGCCGAACGTATATACAACCACAAAAGATTTGGACAGATTGATCGTAGCGATCGGAGAGATCGCTAAGGCTTAGGAACATATGAAGAGAGAAATCAGCCTTTTACAGGCGACATCCATCAACATGATCGACATGGTGGGCATTGGGCCCTTTGTGACGCTTGCCATTGTCATCAAAACCGTCGGCAGCAATCTTTTCCTCTGGGCCTGGATATTCGGGGCTGTAACGGCCCTGATCGACGGGATGATCTGGAGCGAGCTTGGAGCTGCCTATCCACTGGCCGGCGGTAGCTATAATTTTCTGAAAGAAGCATATGGAAAGAAGGGAGGGAAGCTGATGTCCTTCCTCTTCGTCTGGCAGACCTGTCTGCAGTCATCCATGGTGGTGGCTTCGGGCGCCATTGGGTTTGCCCAATACTTCAATTACCTGGTTCCATTGGGTTTTTGGGGTGAGAAGGTAGTTTCGGGTGTGCTGGTGATAGCCATCACGGCGCTTCTGTACCGGAACATACGGACTATCGGGAAGATGGCGGTCTTTTTGTGGGCGGGGGTAATCATCATTATCCTGTGGATCATTATCAGCGGGTTTACGCATCCGCAGGTCAGCTATTCCTGTATGCCTTCCGAGGGGCAGTCTATGTTTAGTGCGGCTTTTGCGTTGCTGGTGGGGCAGGCTTCGGTGAAGACGATCTACAGCTATCTGGGCTATTATAATGTCTGTCACCTTGGCGGAGAGATCAAGAATCCCGGAAAGAATATTCCCCGAAGCATTTTTATCTCCATCTTTTGTATTGCAGCCCTCTACCTGGCTATGAACCTAAGCGTGGTGGGAGTGCTGCCCTGGCAGGAAGCGGCACAGTCGAAGTATGCGGTGAGTTTGTTTATGGAGAAGATCTATGGCTCGCGGACGGCGCAGGTGGCGACCCTGCTGGTGCTTTGGATTGCCTTCGCTTCGTTGTTTGCTGTGGTGCTGGGCTATTCGCGGGTGCCGTATGCGGCGGCGGCGGATGGGAACTTTTTTCCTGTATTTGCGCGATTGCATCCGAAAAAGGACTTTCCTTATGTCTCACTGCTTTTTGTCGGAGGGTTAGGTTTTTTGTTTAGCATGCTGCTAAGGCTTCAGGATGCCATCAATGCTATTCTGGCCATGCGGATACTGGTTCAGTTTGTGGCGCAGGCGGTAGGGGTGGTGTTGCTGCGGAGGCGGAATGGGACGGCCAACCTGCCCTTTAAAATGTGGCTATATCCCTTGCCGGTGGTGATTTCGGTGCTGATCTGGCTGTTCGTGCTTTATTCGACGGGGCTTGCGGCGCTGCTGGGGCTGTTTTTGGCGGCTTGTGGGGTGGCCGTGTATTTTTTGTTCAAGAATACCTGGCAGGGGAAGTTGCTAAAATGAAAATATTGTAAGTTGCGGCTTCACCATCATTGTTTGTTATATGGAACGTAGAAAATTTCTTCAACAAAGTGTATTGGCGTCGGCGGGTGTGATTGCTGGGGGTAGTGTGCTGGGGGCGATGGGGTTGCCGGAATTTCCGGTGGTCCGCATACCGGAAGCCAAACGGAAGTTTAAAAGTCTGGCCGTAGAGAAGATTGTCAGAGAGGTAAGACAGAATATCGGCAATAAGGAGATCGGCTGGCTGTTCGAGAATTGTTTTCCCAATACTTTAGATACGACGGTAGATTTCGAAATGATCGATGGCAAGCCGGACACGTATGTGATCACGGGCGATATCGATGCGATGTGGCTTAGGGACAGCAGCGCCCAGGTGTGGCCGTATATCAGCCTGACGAAGGACGATAAGGACTTGCAGAAATTGGTGCAGGGCGTTATCCATCGCCAGGTGAAGTGTATTTTGAAGGACCCTTATGCGAATGCTTTCTATAAAGACGAGTCGAAGATCAGCGAATGGAAAGCGACGGACCTGACGGATATGAAGCCGGGGATTCACGAGCGTAAGTGGGAGATCGATAGCCTTTGTTATCCTATCCGTCTTTCGCATGGATATTGGCAGATCACTGGCGATAAGTCCCCTTTCGACGAACAATGGCTCTCTGCGATGCGGAAGATTGTGGAGACGTTTAAGGTTCAGCAGCGGAAGGATGGCGACGGCCCTTATACGTTCCAGCGGAAGACGAGCTTTGCGACCGATAGCGTTCCTTTGAGGGGATATGGTTATCCGACGAAGAAGGTGGGTCTGATCCATTCGATGTTCCGCCCGAGTGATGATGCGACGATCTATCCGTTTTTGATACCGTCTAACCTGTTTGCGTTGAGCAGCCTGCGTAACCTGCGGACGTTGCTCCAGGCGTTGTCGATCGGTAAGGACCTGGAAGGACCTGCTTTTGCGCTGGAGAATGAGCTTAATGCGGCGCTGCTCGAGCACGCGATCGTGAAGCATCCGATTTTTGGAGAAGTGTTTGCCTATGAGGCAGATGGTTTTGGCAACCACACGTTTATGGACGACGCGAATGTGCCCAGCCTGTTGGCGCTGCCCTATTTGCAGTCGCCACATCTGAATAATGATCTTTCTGTATTGCATCCGGACAAGCGCGGGTATACCGTTTATCAGAATACGCGCAGGATGCTGCTCAGCGATGCGAATCCTTTTTACTTCAAGGGTAAGGCCGGAGAAGGCATCGGCGGTCCGCACGCGGGTTTGAATATGATCTGGCCTTTGAGCATTATCATTCGGGGACTGACGAGCCATGACTCGCAGGAGGTTGGGCTTTGCCTGAAGCTGCTGCAGAATAGTCACGCGGGGAAAGGATTTATGCACGAATCGTTCCATAAGGACGACGTGAATAAATTCTCCCGGGCCTGGTTCGCGTGGGCGAATACGTTATTTGGGGAATTTGTCCTGAAGACTTATAAGGAACAACCTGCTTTACTTTCGTAAAGCAGGTTGCTTAGAAATTTATGCGACGACCACGAGGTAGTGGTTGGATTTTCCGCGTTGGACGAGGATGTATTTGCCCTGCAGGAGGGTCGAAGAATCCATTGCCATCTTCACGTCTTCTACTTTTTTACGGTTGATGCTTATGCCGCCGCCTTGTATGAGCTTGCGGGCATCGCCTTTACTAGGTGTCACACCGGTTTCGGCGAGGAAGGTGATTACATCGATTTTATTGTCGAGGTGAGTTCGGGAAATTTCGAAGCGTGTGACGCCTTGCAGGGACTCGAAGTATTCGACTGTTAAAGACTCCACGGGCGCTGATTGGTTGGCAAAGAGCGCTTCGGTGTCTGCCAGCGCCTTCTGATAGCCTTCTTCACCATGTACAAAGGAAGTAACGGCCTGGGCCAGGGTCTTTTGGAGCTGGCGTTTTTCGGGGGCGGCTGCGTGCTGCTGCAGGAGCTGGTCGACCTCTTCTTTGGACAGGAACGTGAAGATCTTGATCCACTTTTCGGCGTCGGTATCGGCTGCGTTGAGCCAGAACTGGTAGAAGAGATAGGGCGACGTTTTTTCGGGATCGAGCCATACGTTTCCTTTTTCAGTTTTACCGAACTTCCCTCCGTCTGCTTTCGTTAAGAGGGGGCAAGTAAAGGCAAAGGCTTCGCCGCCGGCCTTGCGGCGGATCAGCTCGGTACCGGTGGTAATATTCCCCCACTGGTCGCTGCCGCCCATTTGGAGCTTGCAGCCTTTATTCTTGTAGAGCCAGTAAAAATCATAGCCCTGGACTAGCTGATAGGTAAATTCGGTAAAGCTCATCCCGTTTTCGCCTTCCAGGCGCTTCTTTACGCTGTCTTTTGCAGACATGTAATTTACCGTAATATGTTTGCCCACATCCCGGATGAAATCGAGGAAGCTGATGTTCTTGAACCAGTCGTAGTTGTTGACCATCTCGGCGGTGTTGGGGAGGCTGGGGTCGAAATTGAGGTATTTTTCGAGCTGTTTTTTAACCCCGGCGAGATTATGCGCCAGGACTTCTTCGCTGAGGAGGTTACGTTCTTCGCTCTTGCCGCTGGGGTCGCCGACCATGCCGGTGGCACCACCGACCAGCGCAAAGGGCTTATGTCCAGCCTTTTGGAGGTGTACGAGCAACAGGATGGGAACCAGGCTTCCGATGTGCAGGCTATCGGAGGTCGGGTCGAAGCCGATGTAGCCGGATGTCATTTCCTTCGCCAGCTGTTCTTCTGTACCGGGCATGATGTCCTGGATCATGCCGCGCCATTTGAGTTCTTCTATCAGGTTCATGCGCGCAAAGCTATGGGTTTTTGGGCTTCGGCGAGAGAGGGTGGGGGATGTGAGAATGGGTTGTTTGTAAGTTGTTGATTTTGAGGAGTGTGTTTGGCGGGAAAGGACGGGGAAAAGTGCGAAAAAGGGGGATGGTTTTACTTGTTAATGGTACAATATATTGATTAAAAGCCCGTTTTAGCAGGAAGTCTTTAAACCAATGATCCGAACCCTAGAAAGCCCAGTGTACAAATACCTTAACCAAAGGCTTATGCTGAAAAGATTGTGGGGTAAGACCTGTCTTTACTCCTTTTTGATCGTAACCGGATCGTTTATTCACCTATCTGCGACTGCTCAGTTCACCAAATATTCCAACGAATTTTTAAATATTGGGGCGGGGGCACGTGGGATGTCCATGGCTGGCGCCCAGGTAGCTTCTGTTTCAGATGGTACGGCGGGCTATTGGAACCCGGCTGCGCTGGCCAATATCAGGGATAATCCCCAGCTGAACCTGATGCACGCGGAATATTATGCCGGGGTGGGCAAGTACGACTTTGCGAACCTTACGTTGCCGCTGAAGGACAACAAGCGGACGATCGGGTTGACGCTGCTTAGATTTGCTGTGGATGATATCCCCAATACCATCTTTCTCGTCCAGCCGGATGGGACGGTCAATTTCGACAATATCACGACATTTTCTTCGGCCGATTATGCCTTTATCTTCTCCCTGGCACAGCGTGCCGACTTTGGGAAGGATAAGCATTTCAATTTCGGGGCCAATGCCAAGATCATCCGCCGGACGGCAGGGGATTTTGCGTCGGCCTGGGGATTTGGCTTCGACGTGGCTGCGCAGCTGAGCGGAAATCGATGGAAGATCGGGGCCCTGGCCAAGGACGTTACGACGACGTTCAATGCCTGGTCTTTTAGTCTCAACGAGCAGATCCGGCAGGTGTTTTACGAAACGCAAAATGAAATTCCCGGTAAGTCTACCGAACTAACCGCTCCTCAGCTATTGTTGGGGGGCTCTTATGATTTCCGGTTGACTAAGAAATTGAACCTGTTAGTGGAAGCCGATGCATACGTCACTTTCGACGGACGCCGTAATACTGTGATCAGCACGAATCCTGTGAGTGTGGAGCCGCGCCTGGGTTTGGAACTGTCGTTCAAGGATGTGTTTTTTGTACGGGGCGGGGTCAACAATTTCCAGAAAGTGCTGGATGACCGGGACACTTTGAACCAGAAGAAGATCTGGATCTATCAGCCTAGTGTAGGTGCAGGATTCAAGGTGGGGGATGTGCAGATCGACTATGCATTTACCAATCTGGCGAACCAATCGTATCCTTTATATACCCATGTCTTTTCCGTGAGAGTGGATTTGAGGAAGAAGGAGAAAAAGAAGTAGCGGCCCACGGGGCCGCTGGCCGAAGGCCAATTAAACATTGATTTGCGCCGAAGGGCTAAATTTTGGATAAGCCCGGAGGCGCTAATTAAACCTGGCAGTATGAAAAATTTCTTTACTCTAGTTCTATTATTGCTGACGCTGGGGCTTTCCGCTCAGAATTACAATAATGAATGGATAGATTTTAGCAAGACCTATTACAAGTTCAAGGTCGGCTCGACCGGGCTTTATCGCATACCCCAGTCCGTATTGGCGGGCGCGGGGATGGGAAGCGTCGATGCGCGGAACTTTCAATTGTTTCGTAACGGAAAGGAAGTGCCGATCTATACTACGGTTGCCAGCGGTGCGCTGGGTTCTTCCGACTATATCGAATTCTGGGGTTTAAAGAATGACGGTGCACCGGATAATCCCCTGTACCGGAGCCCTGCCTATCAACATACACAGGCGCTGAGTCTGGAGACGGATACGGCGGTTTATTTTCTGACGGTCAATACTACTGGTGCGACATTCCGCCAGCGGGATACCGTCAACAATGTATCGGGCTCGGTGCTGACGCCGGAGCCTTATCTGACGTATACGACAGCCACCTATTTCAAGTCGCCTTCGAACTTCCCCAATCCGGGCTTTGCGCAGATTGTGGGTGAGTATATCTATTCTTCTTCCTACGATATCGGGGAATTCTGGGCTACTGACGCTATCGGGCCGGGTGGTCCTTATAGCGATACAAAGAACAGTCTCAATGTGTATACTGGCGGGGGTACGTCGAATGCCAGTATAAAATTTGGTCTTGCGGGAGCCGCCGATAATGCCCGTACGATCCAGGTATCCGTGAATGGCTCGCAGGTGGATAACGAGACGATGAACAGCTTCAATGATCTGCTGACGACCAAGACCGTTCCGCTTGCGGCGCTGGCAGGTGGTGGGGGTGTGGCTACGGTAACTTTTACGAATAGCTCTGCTGTCGGTTCGGACCGGATGGTTGCGTCCTTTTATGAGCTGACCTATCCCCGGACGTGGAATTTCAACGGACAAAACAATTTTGCGTTTGAGCTACCCGGTAAGTCTTCCGGGTATTTATTAAATATCACCAATTTCGCGATCGCTGGCGGCTCTACTCCGGTTCTTTATGACCTTACCGGGGGCGCCCGTTATACGGCGGTGGTGAATGCGGGGACGCTTTCTTTTGCGTTGGGTGGATTTACTGCGACGCATAAGTTTATCCTGGTAAACGAGGACCCTTCGACGGTGAAGACGGTTACGGGATTAGTCGCGAAGAGATTTGTCGACTATAGCTCTACTTCGAATCAGGGGAACTATATCATTATCAGCAATCCGGTTCTTTACACCGGAAGCAATGGTAACAACCCGGTGGTAGATTATAAGAACTATCGCAGTACGGTTGCCGGTGGGGGTTTCGTGCCGATTATCGCCGATATCTATGAGCTGGTGGACCAGTTTGCGTTTGGGATCAAGATGCACCCGCTTTCGATTCAAAACTTTTTAAGATTTGCCCGGGCGAAATTTACCGCGAAGCCTCAGTTTGCCTTGCTTATCGGGCACGGGATGATCTATACTGAATACTACAATCGTGCGGAGGGGCTGCGTGACCCGATAGCGGATCAGCTGCAGCTGGTGCCCACCTTTGGGAATCCGGGTTCCGACAATAAGCTGGCCGTAAATAATGGCGTGGATGCGGTCCCGGTCACTCCGATCGGTCGTGTTTCGGTCGTGTCGGGTCCGGAGCTGGAAATCTATTTAAATAAAGTCAAGGAATACGAGCAGGTGCAGGAGACGGCGCCTAATACGCTGGATGGGAGGCTTTGGATGAAGAACGGTACGCACCTTACGGGGGTGAGCGAACCCTTCCTGGGAGCCATCCTGTGTAATTATATGAACGACTATGCCAACATCATCGCTGGCAATCAGGCTGGGGCGAATGTGACAACCTTTTGCGACGGGAATGCTTCGACCGTCAGCCAGGTTCCTTCGGCGACCATCTCCAATATCTTCAGTACGGGGATGAGCCAGCTTTGTTACTTTGGGCACTCGTCCAACCAGGTACTTTCTTATAACCTAAACTCTCCGCAAGATTATAATAACCCCGGTAAGTATCCCATCCTGTTTATCAACGGTTGCGATGCGGGGGACTTCTTTGTTTATGATGCGGCGCGTGTCGGTGCGCCGAGGACGCTTTCGGAGTCATGGGTATTGGCCAATAACAGGGGATCTATCGCCTTTGTGGCCAGTACGCACTTTGGTATCGTGAACTATCTCAACATTCTGCTGACTGGTCTGTATACGCTGATGGACAGTGCGGACTATGGAAAGCCGCTGGGTATCCTGCAAAAAGACGCCCTGCAGAATCTTTTGAACGTTGCGCCGAACGATTACTTTGCGCGGCTGCACGCGGAGGAGATGACGACGCATGGCGACCCGTATATCAAGATGAACCAGGGGCCCACCGATTATATTATCGAGCCTTCACAGGTGCAGATCAATCCGAGCTTCATTTCGGTCTCCAATAGTTCGTTCAACATGAAGGCGAGGTTCTATAACGTAGGCCGGGCTGTATCGGGGAATGTGGTTGTCCAGGTGAAGCGGACGTACCCGAACGGTACTACCGATATCATCCTGAACAAGACGATTCCGGCTATCAAGTATTCGGATTCGATCGAGCTCAGCATTCCGATCGTCAGCACTCGTGACAAGGGAGCCAACAAGATCACCGTGTCCATCAACCCGGACAAGATCATCAACGAGGTGACCTACGTCAACAACTCCGTGACTACGGACGTATTTATTTACCAGGACGAGGCTACGCCGATCTTCCCCTATAACTATTCGATCATCAATACGCCGAGCTCCAAGCTGGTTGCTTCCACGGCCAATCCGCTGGCCGGCATTCAGCAGTTTGCGATGGAGCTGGATACGACTCAAAACTTCAATTCCCCGATGAAGGTCTCCAAGAACCTGAGCTCGGTTGGAGGCATACTGGAGTTTGACCCCGGAGTGTCGTACCTGGACAGCGTGGTATACTACTGGCGGGTAGGGATCGTTCCTACCGATCCGAACGGGAACTACACCTGGAACTATTCTTCGTTCACCTATATCGATCCGGCGCATAGCTCGGAGGGTTTCAATCAATCACATTATTACCAGCATCAGCAGTCTACGGCGAATAGCATGCAGCTGTCTACAGACCGGAAGTGGAAATTCCTGTCATTCAATCACGATATTTATCAGACCAATACCATCTATCCGACGGGGGGTACCTTCCCCAGTAACTTTGCGGTTACCGTAGATGGAAACCAGGATATTCAGAGTGCCTGCGTTGGCGCCTCGCTTATCTTCAACGTCTTCGACCCGGTGAGCTTCAAGGCCTGGAGGAATGTGGACGATGGGGGAGCCAATTTGCACCTCAGCGGTAGTGGTGACGCGAATTGCGGTCCCACGCAGTGGTGGAACTTCGAGTTCTCCTATCTCGACCCGGTAAGCCGGAACCTCATGGTGCGGTTTATGGATAGTATCCCCAATGGCTATTGGGTTACCGTGAAGAATGTACCCTCTCCCACGCAGTCGGTCAACACCTATACGCCCGAATGGTGGGCGGATACGGCAACCTATGGTCACGGAAACAGTATCCGGGACCGGTTGTACAATGCCGGCATGGCGGTGATCGACTCGTTTACTACGCCGAGGTCCTTTGTGTTTATCTATAAGAAAGGCGACCCGTCCTTTACGCCTCAATACAAGATATCGAAGGATAATACGGATCAGATCACGCTAGAATCGCTGTGTCCGGGTCCGATTCTCCGCGGGAATGTCGTTTCGCCCACGTTCGGGCCGTCGAAGAAGTGGCAAAATATTCACTGGAGAGGAACCGACCTGAGCAATCCTGCGACCGATACGGTCGGCGTACGGGTGATCGGTATCGATACCCTGGGTAGGCAGGATACGCTATTTATATTAAACAGGTCAGCGCAGGATTTCGATATCTCCTCTATCGATGCTAAACGATATCCCAATTTGAAATTGCAGATGACTACGGCCGATACGGTGCATGGACAACCTTACCAGCTGAATATGTGGAGGGTAAACTATACGCCGGTGGCCGAAGGTGCGCTTGCTCCCGCCTTGCTGCTAAAGGCTCCGGATACCGTTGCTATGGGGCAACCTTATGAATTTGCCATCGCCTTCAAGAATATCAGCCCGTATGCCTTCGATAGTATGCGGATAAAGCTATATGTCCTGGATAAGGGGAATGTCATGCATGTCATTACGCTTCCGAGGAGGAAGCCGTTGTTGAGCGGGGATACGTTGAGACTGGATTATATCCTGGATACGAAGGGGCTTGCCGGCGCCAATACCATGTATGTGGGCTTCAACCCCGACAACGATCAGCCCGAGCAGTTCCTGTTCAACAACTTCCTGTACAAGAACTTCTATGTACGGGATGACAACAGGAGCCCGACGCTGGACGTGACCTTCGACAATGTTCATATCCTGAATAACGATATCGTCTCCGCCAAGCCGCATATACAGATCAAGCTGCAAAGCCAGTCGCAGTATCTGCTGCTGAACGATACGTCTATGCTGAACGTGCAGCTGCAATTCCCGGATGGGTCGGTGCGCACGTATGGTTTCCATAGCGATACCCTGAGGTTTACGCCGGCTTCGAGCGCGAATAACAATGTGGCGACGGTTGACTTCAATCCGGCGTTTATCAAGCAATACAGCGCCGATGGCGACACGTATACCCTGATCGTTTCGGGTAAGGACCAGCTGGGGAATTCGGCGGGCGCTACGCCGTACCGGGTGAGCTTCAAGATCATCACCAAGGCGATGATCTCGAATATGCTGAACTATCCCAATCCATTCACGACGTCGACTGCGTTCGTCTTTACGATTACGGGTAGTGAGGTGCCGCAGAATATCAAGATTCAGATCCTGACGATTACGGGTAAGGTAGTCCGTGAAATAACGAAGGAAGAGCTGGGCCCGCTGCACGTGGGACGGAATATCACGGAATTCAAGTGGAACGGAACGGACATGTACGGACAGCGATTGGCTAACGGCGTGTACCTGTACCATGTCGTTACGAACCTGAACGGTAAATCGCTGGATAAGTATAAGGCGTCGGGTGATAACACGGATAAGTTTTTCAACAATGGCTATGGAAAAATGTATCTGATGAAGTAGGGAATAGTCTATATTTATGGCCTATATGCCTTATTTATCTATCGTCAGTCCTGTGTATAAGACGGGTGAAATCTTACTCGCCCTGGTGGGACAATTGGAAGAGGTGCTGACACCGATTAATAAGGACTATGAGATTATCCTGGTAGACGATGGAAGTCCCGACTCTTCCTGGAGTCAGGTGCTCAGGCTGTGTGAAAGAGATTCACGAATAAAAGGGGTTTTGCTGAGCCGTAATTTTGGACAGCATGCGGCGCTGACGGCTGGACTGGAAATGGCTAAAGGGGAATGGATAGTCGTCATGGATAGCGACCTGCAGGACCTGCCCCGCGAGATCTCCAGGCTTCACGCAAAGGCGTTGGAGGGATACGAGGTGGTTGTCGCCAGGCGAAGCGATCGAAAAGACAGTTTTTTCAGAAGGGGAGTCTCCCGAATTTTCAATTCTTTAATAACGAGATGGACTGGAATGAAGGCGGATCATACCGTCGCGAATTTCGGTATCTATAGCAGCAGGGTGATAAAAGAAGTGCTGCGTTTCAAGGAGTCGGTCCAGCTGTTTCCGGTTATCGTGAACTGGACGGGTTTTCGGCGTGGATGGGTAGACGTCGAGCATGGCGAGAGGGCGTCGGGGAAGTCGGAGTATAATTTGAAGAAGCTGATGATGCTGGCGTTGAATTCTATTCTGGCCTATTCGGACAAGCCGCTCCGGTATGTAGTCAAGCTGGGGCTTGTTATTTCCCTGTTGAGCTTTGTGCTGGCGATCGTTACGTTGATACGGTATTTGCGGGGGGATATCATTGTCGCGGGGTATACGAGCTTAATCCTATCGATTTGGTTTTTGAGCGGACTGATCCTGCTTACGCTGGGGTTGGTCGGTTTATATATTGGTCGCACTTTCGAGGAGGTCAAGAAGAGACCCCGTTTTATTGTGGACAGGGTCGTCGATCATTCGTCCAGCCAGCAATGAAGGGTGGTGGATGATAAGGCTGGGCGGAAGCCGATTTTTGTAACCGCTTGAGCGGCGGGATAGTTTGTGGCGAGTACATTTATTTCTTCCCATGTAAGGTGATTTACGGCTCCCCAGGAGAGACCGGCTTCTATGAGTGTCGAGAGGACGTGGCGGCGTCTGAATTCTTTTGCGACCGCCATAAGGGGTACGGAGGCGTAGTTTTCTTTTTTAGATAGCTGGTAGGAGATAAAGCCGATGGCTTTGTTGCCTGAACGGGCGACAAGAGTTTTGTCAGAGGCTTGTGGATCGGTAATGATTCTTTCCGCCCAGTCGGGATAGATCTCGCTGCAGCGTTC
>JAFDYG010000043.1 GCA_018267545.1 Bacteroidota bacterium | reverse complement strand
AGTTTATTCTGCAGGGGCTTACCAGCTTTGGGGGCTGTTTGTTTTTTTTGGTGGTGGGGGCGGTGTTGGTATCGGCGTTTCGGCGGAGTGGGGAATCGGTTTTGGGGGATGTTTTCTTTTCTTTATTTCATGGGATTACATTTTGTGTGTCGTTATATGCGGTGGTCGTCACGCGATTGGTCACTGTTCAGATATTGGTCCTGGGTGGGTATGGGGTTTGGTGGGCGCTGCGGTGGAAGAGGGGAGAGGTGGTTGGGCCGGTTATTCTTGTTCGCCGGGTGCTGGGGCAGTGGCCTGTAATACTGGCGGTTTGTGTTTTTTTTACGGCCGTGCTGCACTTGCTGCCTGCGTCTGAAAACAAGCAGTCGGATACTTTTTTTTATTTGAAGATCTCGGAGTCTTTAAATGCGAGCGGGCAGGAAAATCTGCATACGTATAGCAATATGTCCGACCCCCTTTTCCATGGTGTGGAGCCCTATCATTATACGGAGATGTGGCTGAATGCCTTATTGCTAAAGGTTACTGGAGGGATGCTGCCGGGGATACAGGTATTTAGATTTGTCACCTATACGATCTTGCTGGTGGGGCTTTTCTTTGGCTTTTGCCGGGCATATGAGGTCTTTGCCGATCAGCCGGCGGGCTGGTGGGGGATGCTGCTGGGGCTTGGGGGTATTTTTTTGCTGCCTGATCTTCTGGAGTTTTTGCCGGGGCTGCGTCATTACCTGGTTTATGATTTCGAGAGCAATTGTCTGGAGCGGCCGAATTTTATAACGGTTTATTTTTATCTGATTCCTTTGTTGCTGTATTTGAAAAGGCGTGATTTTTTAGGGGGCTTTTATTTTCTTGCGGCTTGCGTTGCTTCTTATACGCTGATGGTGGTGCTGGTTCCTGCGGGTGTTCTCTTTTTGGCTTTTGAGTTTTGGGGGGCTAAGGAGCGAAGGGCGGTTCGGCAGGCAGGGGTGGTGGTTGCGACGATGGGGGTGGTGTCGCTGTTTTATTTTTGTTTTGCGAACCGGCAGATCGGAGCGTTCTATCAGAGTTCTTTTTCCGATTTGGTGGGGTCGCTTAGGCATCATACATTTTTCGTGGGTTCCACGATCGTTACTTCTCTTGCCTATTGTATGGTGATCGGCTTGTTGTATTGCTGTGTCTTTGTGAGGAGGGGGTTGATGGTTTTTGTTCGGGAGAATAGAAGGGTATTGGCGGCGTTGTTTTTTTTAGTGTTGGTTAGTGTCGTCATGGCGAGGGTGCTTTCATATCAGGACAATGCGTATCAGCTGGCTTTTCCGGCGTATATGGCGACTGCGCTGGGGATCTTTTTCTGCTGGGCTTATTTTTCCCGGGTTTTTCGGGGGGGAATATTTTGGGGCGGTTGTCTGTTGTTCTTTTTGACCGGGTATGTGGCGTTCAAGGTGCATAAGAAGGATATAGGAGGAGACATTTTTTATCAGAATGGGAGCGCTTTTTATGGGGGTGTGGCTTATTCGGGGGGGTACCTGGATCAGGTGCGGCGCTTTGCAAGACATGAGCGACGGATGGTTGGGGGGTATCTGGGGGATAGCAGCGCATACCGGACGGTTTATTATTCCAGGAGGAATCCGAATGTATATGGGTTACCGACCAGCTATATCCTTTCGAATGTGGTGAGGTCCAATTATGAGTTTTGTCTTTCGGATTCGGCGGCTTTGTTCGCGGGGATAGATGACGGGAGCGATCCTTATCGTTATGAGCGGGACTATCTGCATGCGGCTCTGCTTCGGTCTCCCTGGTATTTGTATGAGAACCGGCTGGGGTTGGGGCGTCGGGAGGCCTTGCGTCGATTTATAGAGGAGCATGGGCTGCGTTATCTGATTTTGTCGGGGTCGGCGTGTGAAGCGGAGCTGGGTGGGGTGGAAGTTGCGCATCGGATTGTAGACCCGGCGACGGGGGAAATCTTTTTAATTCTCGGAAAAAGGTCTATAGCATGGAAGGAATAAATCGTATTTCGGGTGGGAGGAGGTGGATGATGCTGCTGGCGTTTTGTGCCGGGGCGGTGGTATTGTTCTATTCGAACCTGGGGAGGACGTTTGTGGCTGATGATTTTGTGGTGATGAAGAGAGTGGGGCTGGATGGGACGATTCGAACGCCGGGGTTTTTCCGGCCGTTGTCGGATGTGACGCTGTGGTGCAGCTATAAATTGGTCGGGTTTAGACCGTGGGGGTATTATCTCTTCAATATGTTATTGCATGGGGTCAACTGCTGGTTGTTTTTTTTGTTTTGTCTGCGTTTTAAGTGGACGGATGATGAGCGTCAGCAGCGGGTTTATGCGTTGATCGCGTCATTGCTGTTTTTGGTATATCCGATTCACAGCGAGGCGATCAATTGGGTATTGGGGAGGGGGGCGTCGATGGCTGCTTTTTTCGCTCTGTCTTCACTGATAGTAGTGTTGAGTGGGGACGGATTGCTGTGGGCGTGTCTGCTTTATTTTTTGGGGATGACGGCTTATGAGCCGGCGATTTTCATACCTATAACCTGGTTGGCTGTATTGTATGTACGGGGTGGGAATTGGCGTGTGCTGGTTCGTTGGGTAGGGGCGTCGGCGGTGGTATTGTTGATTAGCCTGCTTTGCCGGGCGGTTTTTGCCGGTAGTGTGACGGGGGAGTATGGAAACGATTTCTTTGGAGTAGGCTGGAGGCGATGGGCGGCTAATGTGCCGAAGGTGGGTGGTCGACTTTTTTTACCTCCGAATGATGATTCTTATTGGGTGTTGATGGTGTTTGTGGGGGTGCTGGTGGTGTTGGGGGGGATCGGAATTATATTCCTTTGGAGGACCTGGCGAAGGCCTTTGTTACGGAAGTACCTGGTGGGGCTGGTGGTGATGTTATTGTCGGCTTGTATACTGCCGGTGTTAACGGCGGTCAGCACGAGGACTTCGGAGAGTGACAGGATGCTTTATATGCCTTCGGTGTTTTTGTGTGGTTTGGTCGCTTTTTTGTTGGTTTTTTGGGGATGGAGGAGGAAGGTGGTATTGGCGGTGTTGACGGTGGTAATCGGGGGATATATGGTTTTCTTTTTGGAAAAGGGGAATCGTAATTGGGTGGCGGCATCGGATGTTGTGAGGGACGTATTGGATAAGACGATTAGCCGGGCTCCGGGGGGAAAGCTATTTTTGATCAATCTTCCAGACGAGCGGGATGGGGCTTTTATATTTCGGCAGGGGTTGTCTGAAGCTATGATAATCAATGAAATAGATACTACTGGGGTAGTCGTGGTCAGTCATTTGACGAGGGACGAGGAGGTCGTTTTTCCGGCGATGGGGATTGTGCTTCCTCCTCGTGTGCGGTTGAGAAGATTGGGGGCGGATTCCACGGAAATCGAGGGTTTGGGGGGCCGATGGGTGGCTGGGCCGAGGGATCGGGTGGTCGATTTTGGTGGAGGGAAGGGAGTGCTTTCTACTTCTTTAGAAAGCGTGTCACGTATTTGCCTACCATATCGAACTCGAGATTGACGATGCTGTCCTTTTTGAGAGACTGCATATTGGTATGTTCGTAAGTATAGGGGATGATGGCGACGTCGAATTTGGTCTTTTTGACGTTGAAGATGGTGAGGCTGATGCCGTTGAGGCTGATGGAGCCTTTTTCGATGACGAGGTGGCTGAATTTCTTGGGAAATTCGAAGCGGAACTCCCAGCTGCCGTCTTTATCGATGCGTTGGATACAGGTGGCGACGGTGTCGACGTGGCCCTGGACGATATGGCCGTCGAGGCGGCCGTTTAGGATCATGCATCTTTCGAGGTTGACGAGGTCGCCGGGGTTCCAGGAGCCGAGGTTGGACTTTTCGAGGGTTTCCTGGATGGCGGTGACGCGGTGGAGGTTTCCGCGGGTTTCTTCTACGGTGAGGCAGACGCCGTTATGGGATAGGCTTTGGTCGATTTTTAGCTCGGGGGTAAGGGTGGATTCGACCCAGAAGGTTTTGTTGGTGCCGTGGGTCTCGATGGAGTGGACTTTGCCGAGGGATTCGATGATTCCGGTAAACATAGGGGGCAAATTTCGGGAAATACGGCTGAAAGTAAGCATTTTGCTTACTTTGATAAGTGTTTTACTGATTTTCGTTGGGAAATTGAAAAGTTTGGAGTAATTTTGCCGTCCACTAAAGGAGGTATATAAGTATGTTAATCATCGATTCCAAAGATTGCGAAAACATTGACAAGGCTCTCAAGAAGTACAAGAAGAAGTTTGAAAAGGCTAAGACCTTGTTGCAGCTGAGAGAACGTCAGTCTTTCACCAAGCCTTCTGTAAGGCGTCGGGGAGAGGTGTTGAAGGCGATCTACAAGCAACAGGTTGCTACTGGCAAGTACGATTAATTGACTTGACTATTATAAGTTTTTGGCGAGGCTGCCCTGCAAAGGGCGGCCTTTTGTCGTTATAGGCGTTTGGGAGGGATGGGGT
>JAFDYG010000439.1 GCA_018267545.1 Bacteroidota bacterium | reverse complement strand
ACACACCTGGTAGGTTCGGCGCTGAGCGATCCTTATCTGAGCTTTGCTGCGGGGATGAATGGCCTGGCGGGTCCTTTGCACGGCCTGGCGAACCAGGAAGTGATCAAGTGGATCCTGGAAATGCGCGAGGACCTGGGGGTAGAGCTGCCTAGCAAGGAACAGATCGAAGCATATGTCAAGAAGACCCTGAACGAAGGAAAGGTTGTGCCGGGTTATGGACATGCCGTATTGCGGAAGACGGACCCTCGTTTTGCGGCACAGATGGAATTCGGCAAGAAGCATATGCCGGATGATCCGCTGGTGCAGACGGTCTGGAATATTTATGAGACGGTACCGCCGATTTTGCAGTCTCTTGGTAAGATCAAGAATCCCTGGCCCAATGTGGATGCGCATAGCGGAGCTTTGCTGGTGCATTATGGGCTGGTCGAATATGAGTTCTATACGGTGTTGTTTGGAGTAAGCCGTGCGCTGGGTGTTCTGGCGAGCCTGTGCTGGGACCGGGCTTTGGGTTTCCCGCTGGAAAGACCGAAGTCGGTTACGACGGAGCTGGTGAAGGAGTGGTTGAAGGGCGAGGGAGAGATTTGGGGAGAATAAGATTTTTCGAGAATAAATGGAAAGGTCTGGCTGGCGCCAGACCTTTTTTATTTTAGTGCTTGCAGGATGTCTTCGAGGATGTCGTCGCGATGTTCGAGCCCCACGGAAATGCGGATGAGGCCGGGAGTTATGTTGACGGAAGACCTTTCTTCTTCGGTCAGCTTGGCGTGTGTCGTGCTGGCGGGGTGAGAAGCGATGGTCCGGGTGTCGCCGAGGTTGGCAGTCAGGGACAGCATCTTCAGGTTATCCAGGAATTTCTTGCCGGCGGCAAGGCCTCCTTTTAGCTCGAAGCAGAATAGTCCTCCTCCGTTTTTCATCTGTCGTTTGGCGATCTCGTATTGGGGATGGCTGGGGAGGAAGGGGTATTTCAGCCAGGTGATGGCGGGGTGTCCTTCCAGTGCCTGGGCGATGTGCAGGGCGTTGGAGGAATGGCGTTCCATGCGTACGTCCAGGGTTTCGAGGCTCCGGCTGAGCACCCAGGCGTTGAAGGGGGAGAGGGCGGGGCCTGTGCTGCGGCAGAAGAGGTAGATTTCCTTGATCAGCTCTTTCTTTCCGACGACGGCGCCTCCGAGGACGCGGCCCTGGCCGTCGATCCACTTGGTCGCGGAGTGTACCACGAGGTCGGCTCCAAAGTCGATGGGTGTCTGTCCGATCGGTGTGGCGAAGCAATTGTCGACGTTGAAGATCAGGTTGTGCTTTTTGGCGAGCTTTCCTGCGGCTTCGAGGTCGATGATGTCGAGGCCTGGATTGGTCGGTGTTTCCAGGTAAAGCATTTTGGTATTGGGCCGGACGGCGGCTTCCCATGAGCCCGGATTGGCGGCGTCGACGTAGGTGCATTCGATGCCATATTTGGGCAGGTACTTCGTAATAATCGTATGTGTGCTGCCAAAGATGGCATTGCAGGAAATAAAGTGGTCGCCCTTCTTCAGGAAGGTCAGGAAGGAGGCGACGATGGCGCTCATGCCCGAGGCAGTGGCAAATCCGTCTTCGGCTCCTTCCAGGGCTGCCAGGCGGTCCGTAAACTCCTGTACCGAGGGATTGCTGAAGCGGCTATAGATATAGTCGTCGTTCTCGTCGGCGAAGGTAGCGCGCATCTGCTCGGCGTCGTCGAAGGCGAAGCTGCTGGTCAGATAGAGGGGGGAGGAGTGTTCGCGGTCCTGGGTGCGGTCGGAACGGATGCGGATAGCTTTTGTAATGCGTTGACGTGACATGTCGGTTACTTTGTTGAATATAAGGATTGGCCGTTGACGGAGACTGCCCAGGTGATCTTGCAGTGGGCTTCGCGGAGGGTTGCCGCTACGGAGCAGTATTTGTCCATTGAGAGCTCGCAGGCCTTTTTAGCCTTGTCGGGGTCGATTTCTCCCGTCAGCTCGAAGACGATGTGGACGTTTTCCCAGAGGGCGGGTTCTTTACCTTTTTCGCGATGGCCTTCGACAGCCATATTAAAGCCCGTTACCGTCTGTCTTTGTTTCTTGAGAATCGATACGATATCGATGCCGCTACAGCCGCCGAGGCCCATCAGGAGCATCTGCATCGGGCGGACGCCGAAGTTTTCGCCCCCGGTTTCGGGGCTGCTGTCGAGGCGTACGGTATTTCCATAGGCGTCTTTTGCTTCAAAACCAAAGTCTCCATTGACCCTGCTTAGTTGGACCTTTATCATGGTTATAAAACTTTTTTGCAAATTTACGACCTGCAAGCCCTTATTTTGCATCGAAATTGAGAATTGGCTCCATGAACTATTTTACATATGACGCCCCTTTCGTCCTGGAAGGGGGAGAATCCCTGCCTAATGTGACGGTGGCCTATCATACCTACGGCCGGCTGAATGCCGACCGGAGCAACGTGGTATGGGTATGCCATGCGTTGACGGCCAATTCGGATGTCGCCGATTGGTGGCCGGGTGTCGTGGGGGAGCATGGGGCCGTCTCGCCGGACAAATACTTCATCGTCTGTGCCAATATACTGGGCTCGTGCTATGGCAGCACGGGGCCGTCGAGCGTCGATAGCCGTACGGGAAGCCCCTTTTATAGCCATTTTCCCACTTTTACCGTCCGGGATATGGTAAGACTGCATATCCTGCTAAGGCAGCACCTGGGGATAGATAAAATCCACCTCCTGATGGGTGGGAGCATGGGTGGTTACCAGGCCCTGGAATGGAGCGTCATGGAAAAAGACGTGATCGGGCAGCTGTTCCTGATTGCTACCTCGCCTACGGAGAGCGCCTGGGGGATTGCGGTGCATACGGCTCAGCGGCTGGCGATCGAGGCGGATGCGAGCTGGGGGGAGGACAGGCAGGATGCCGCTGCAAAGGGGCTGAAGGCCGCGCGCGCCATCGGGATCCTCACGTACCGCAACTATGGCATCATGGTGCAGAAGCAAACGGACCCGGATACGGAGAAGCTGGATGGCTTTAGGGCCTCGTCTTATATCAATTATCAGGGGGACAAGCTGGTCAAGCGTTTCTCCGCGTACTCCTATTGGCTGCTGACCAAGTCGATGGATAGCCACCACCTGGCGAGAGGGAGGGGTGGTTCGGTAGAAGCCGTACTGAAGGGGATTACCCAGCGGACCTTATTGATCGGAATTACGAGCGATATACTCTGTCCGGTGGAAGAGCAGCGGCATATGGCGGATCATCTGCCCAATGCTACATTAGTGGAGATCGATTCTGCGTATGGGCATGACGGCTTTATGGTAGAGGGAAATAAAATAGCCACTCACTTGCGTGAGTGGCTAGCGTAAGCTGTCGTTCGGCTACCAGGTAAGCTTGCCCTGGAAGTAATCCAAGACCTTTGTTTGGAGAATATAGTTGTATTTGGCCTGGATCAGGTTGATCCGGGCGCGGTCGATATTTGTCTTGTAAATAATATAATCCAGGGATTTCATGGCGCCGGCGTCGAACTTGATGCTGGCTGCGTTGAAGGAGGCCAGGTAGTTCTCCACCTGCACCTGCATCGTATTGTACGTACGATAGTTGTTGTTCATCTGTACATAGTAGGACTCTACATTTTGCTTTAGCTGGGTCAGCGTTGTCTTCTGCGTGAAGGCGGCAAGGTCGCGCTGTACCTGTGCTTGTTTATAGTTGGTTCTTCTGGTCAATCCCTGAAGGATGGGGATGCTCAGGTTCAGCCCTACATAAGTAAACCGGTTGTTGTCGAACTGGTCTTTAAAAGGGATTTTGTGAGACGTATAATGGTCTTGAGGAGAGATGACATACAGGGTCTCTCCGGTCCCGGTCTTTACAAAGCTGTTAGTCTGCTCGTTGGTCGTATTCTGGTAAACGGATGAAGGAACGGTCGAATAGTTGGTGTTTACCTGCGCTTGTGCAGACAGGGTAGGATACAGGGTACCGTGGGTAGCTTTTACGTATTTCTCCGCGCTTTCCAGGTGGAGACGGGCGGATTGCACCTGCGCCAGATTGGTCAGGGCGCCCTGATAGATCTGGTCTACAGAATAGTTGTAGGGCGCCGGTGTAAGGCTTTCGCCGAGAGAAGTAAAGTTGAGATTAGGTGAATAGGGAATATTCATGAGCTGTGCCAGCAGCAGCTTATTGCTCTCCAGGGTATTTTCGGTATTGACCACGGTAAGCTCGTCCGAGGCGAGCTGTCCTTTGATGTCGGTGTAGTCCGATGGAGCGATGGCGCCCTCGTCGTTTTGGATCTTCATCAGGGCCTCTCTTCTGCGGGAGGCTTCGGCCTGGGTGCGGGCTGCGCTCAATTGCTCTTTGCTGCTGAGGACGCTGATATAGGCCAGGATGACGTTGACGGTGGCCTGGTCCTTGGCCTGCTGATAGTCGGCGTGATTTGCTTCGTAGAGCAGGGCATAGGACTTGATGAAATTCTGGATGCTGAAGGCGTTGAAGATCACCCAGCTGCCGTTGATCTGCGCCTGGCCGGAGCCATACTGCTGGTTGACGTAGCTATTGGTGAAGTTGTTGATACTCTTACCGGCGTTGCTACCATAGCTGGCATTGGCGCTGATGCTGGGAAGCATGGTCGCCCATTGCTGTCTGGCTGTGAGCTTTGCGCCGCGCATGGTGAAGTCGGCCTGGTTGACGGGTATGTTATTCTTTATAGCGCTGTCGATGCATTGTTGTAAAGTATAGACGGTGCCTGAATCGGTAGCCGTCTGGGCAAAGGTCTTGTACTGAAAAAGAAACAAAAAGAATACTCCTGCCAGCGCTAATTTTCCTCGTTGCATGATATTAGACATTTTTTACTTCGAATAGGTTATTATTAACTGAGGTCCACTCTTCCGTCCAGCAGGTTGATGATACGCGAGCCATAAGCGGCGTTCTTTTCCGAGTGAGTTACCTGGATGATCGTCACGCCTTCGTTGTTCAGCTGTTTGAAAAGCTCCATGATCTCTTCGCCCTGACGGGAGTTGAGGTTGCCGGTAGGTTCGTCGGCCAGGAGCAGCTTGGGTTTGCCGATGAGCGCGCGGGCGATGCCTACGAGCTGTTGCTGACCGCCGGACAGCTGGGTCGGGAAGAGGTCCTTTTTTCCTACGATCTGAAAGCGGTCGAGGATGTCGGCGACCATGGCCTGACGTTCGGACGACTTGATATTTTGGTAGATGAGCGGCGTCTCGATATTTTCATATACGGTCAGCTCATCGATGAGGTGATAAGCCTGGAAGACGAAGCCGATGTATTGTTTATAAAGCTGAGAGCGTTGTTTTTCTTTCAGGGAGTGTACGGCCTGCTCCAGGAAGAAATATTCTCCTTCCGAGGAATCGTCCAGCATGCCGATGATATTGAGCAGGCTGGATTTACCGGAGCCGGAAGGTCCCATGATGGAGACGAATTCCCCTTCTTTTATATTCAGGTTGATATCCTTTAAGATGAAATTCGGTTTTCCTCCTACATTGACCCATTTTGAGATGCGCTTGAGATCTATCATTGTGATGTAATTATCATTTTTAAAAAATACCCGAGGGGCTACCTCTTATTGTCAATCACATGCCAGTTTGCAAAGCAGTGATACGCAATATACTAGCTATCAATTATATAGATTAAAGTCCGGTTTTGATACAAAAAGTGTCCGGTTTTGATACACTCTATTCTGTCCGGAGATTTTTGACCGGGTTGGCTGCGAGCGCCCGAAGGGTCAGCAGGCCGATCACTGCAAAGGCAATAAGCAGGATTAGGGCCTCGGTCAGGAAAAAGGTACCGACGTTGATGGAGATACGATAGGCAAAATTATTTAGCCAGCGGTTGGCGAGCCACCAGCTGACCGGCAGGGCGATACCCGAAGCGATGGCGGCGAGCCGGATGAACTGGCTGGAAATCAGGTTGAGAATATCGGAGCGTGTAGCGCCGAGCACCTTGCGGATGCCGATCTCCTTCATCCGTCTTTCGATGGTAAAGATGGTCAGTCCGATCAGACCCAGGGTGGCGAGGATGATTGCCAGTATCGTAAAGAAGCTGATCGCTTGTCCGAGCAGTCGTTCTTTTTCGGCCAGCCTGGCGAAATTGTCGTCGAGGAAGCTGATGGTGGGTGCTTCTGTCTGGAAATCTTTGCTGGCGCGTCCGAGCCAGTCGAGGAAGGAGGCGGTGTTGCCGCCGCGGAGACGAATGGCGAGTGTCCGGGGTCGGGTGGAATAGCGGAGGATGGCGGGGCCGATCTTCTCGTGCAGGGAGGCATAATTGAAGTCTTTTACTACGCCGATCACCTTTTCACTGCCATTGATGACGCTGCCGACCGGGTTGAAAAGTCCCAGCGCTGCTACGGCAGATTCATTCAAGATAAGGGCGTTGGTATCGGAGGCTAGGTGTCTATTGAAATCGCGGCCGTCGCTAAGGTGCATACCGATGGTAGAAATATAGCGGTCATCGACCGGGAAGGTCTGGATGCTCAAGGGTTTTGGCATGGCGGCGGTACGATAGCTATACATGGCGACACCCTTGCTGCCGGGGATGCGTTCGCAGATGCTGGTGCTGGCGACCTGGGATTGCTGTTCGATCAGCTGCTGGAATGTGGTGGCTCTATCTTTCATCCCCTCGATATTATCGACCAATACGATCCCTTCGGATTGAAAACCTTTGTCCTTGTTCTTCATGTATAACAGCTGGCTATATACGACGAAAGACAGGAATACGAGACCGGTGGCGATTACGAACTGGACGGTTACGAGGCCATTGCGGATGTGCGAATTACTGCCCATGCCGCTGGTCGTGGTGGAGCGGATGGTCAGCAGGGGGCGTAGCCCGGTGAGATAGAACGCTGGGTAGAGTCCGGCGAGCGCGCCTACTGCCAGGGAGAAGAACAGCAGCCAGATATAATTGGCCGACAGGAAGGGGATGGGGCCGGTGAGGGCGGCGCCGGTAGAATATTGATAGAGGAAGAGAATGACCTGGATGAGTCCACAGGCGATCAACATGGCGAGCAGGCTGAAGAGAATGGATTCCTTCAGCAATTGTCCGACCAGGGTGCTGCGTGGGGCGCCATAGGTTTTTTTGAGACCCATCTCCTTGGCGCGGATGGAGGCGCGGGCGGTGACGAGGTTGATGTAATTGATGATGGCCAGAAGGATCAGCAGGATGCTGATAGTGCTGAGCAGTCGGACCTGCGTGAGGTTACCGCCGGGGGAAGTGTCGAATTTTGCGTTATTGTCAAAATAGATACTGGTAAGGGGTTGTACGGTAAAGCTGACGGCCATGTTGCTGGCTGTCCATTCCTGGTAGGAGATTGTAGCGCCGCTGGAAGGATAGATAACCTTTCTCCGCAGAGTTTCGAGCCAGGCGTTGAGGCCTGCGATAGACCCCTGGGGTTTTAGCTTGACATAATTGTATAGTGCGGCGGACATCCAGTTGTTTGGATTGGCGGGTGCGGCGGTAGAGCGGGGCAGCAGCAGCTGTGGTTCGAGGTGAGATTTTTCGAAACCTTCCTTTAGTACAGCGACGACCTTGTAGGGTGTCATTTTCTTTCCTATAAGCAGCGTCTTGCCGATGGGGTCCGTGTTTCCGAAAAATTTATGGGCGCTGTTTTCGGATAGGATGGTTTCGCCGGGGGCGAGTCCCATTTGGGGAATGGAGCCGGCCGATGCCTGGTAGGAGAAAACGGTAAAAAATTCAGCGTCGATAGAATAGGGGAGGATATCATTGAAGGCCCGTTCCTGTGTGCTGAGCCGAACGGATGTCTTATCCTCAATAGAGATAGAAGTCACGTTTTCGACGTCTTTACAGCCTGCTTTTGCCAGGAGGGGTAATTGGGGCTGACTGATGGCGAAGGGGCCCATGTGAAAGAAGTCGGTGCCGATGCGGGCGATACGGTTGGCATCCTTGAAGTGGCGGTCGGTGCTGAATTCGCGTTGGGAATAAATAAGCAGGATGAAGGAAGCGGCGATACCGATGGAAAGCCCCCCGAGATTGATCAGGGAGAAGACCGGGTATTTCCGGAAGCTACGCAGGGCGGGTATGAGCTCTTTGTTCATGTGACGGCTTTTATTCTGTTCGTAAATTCTTCACGGGGTTGCTGCGGGCTGCTTTCAGGGCCTGGAAGCTAATGGTCAGGATGGCGATCAACAGGGCCATCGAACCAGCCAGCAGGAAGATCCATGCGCTCAAAGGTACGTGATAAGCGAAATCCTGCAACCATTGGTGCATGAGCCAGCCGGCGACGGGGCTGGCGATGAGGATTGACAGCAGCACGAGCCGGAGAAAATCGGTGGAAAGGAGCGTGACCAGGTTGCCGACGGTGGCGCCCAGGACTTTGCGGATGCCGATCTCCTTGGTCCGTTGTTCGGCGGCGAAGGCTGCGAGGCCAAAGAGGCCGAGGCAGGAGATAAAGATGGCGATGACGGAGAAGACCCAGATCATGGTAGACAGGCGGCGGTCGTCCTTATAGAGCTGGTCGAACTGCTCATCCTGGAAGATATATTCAAAAGGTTTGTCCGGGGCAAGCCGTTGCCAGAGCGCCTTGGCCGCTGCGAGGGCCTGGGGCGTCTTGCCTGCCTGTGTCTTTACGAAGATTGTGTTGCGCCAGCCCGGATTGTTCATAAAGACCATGTCTCCGATGCGTTTGTGCAGGCTCGCGAAGTGAAAATCTTTTACGACCCCGATGATCTGTCCTGTGTCGCCCTGGAAGGTGAAGCGCTGGCCCAGGACGGGGGTGTGTATTTTGAAGTCTTTTATCGCCGTTTCGTTGAGGACAAAATTGTGCTGGTCCAGTTTGCTGTCGGGCTGGAACCAGCGGCCCTGTGCCAGCTGGATCTGCAGCACGTCCTTATAGTAGGGGTCGGCAGAAAGCTGGAAGACGGTCGGGCGGAAGCTTGTGTCGTGTCCGTCCCAGTCGGCGGAGCCGGCGTTGGAGCTCTGGAGGTTTACGATGGACTGGCTGGCGGCCGTTGCGCCGGCGACGCTGGTGTATTTCAGGAGCTCATGGCGGACGTCGGAGAACATGCTCTCCCGTTCGGTCTCGGATTTGCCTTTGGAGATCGACCATGGAAGCGTAAAGGAAAACAGCTGGGAGCGGCTATATCCGGGGTCGAGGCTTTGGATATAATTCATCTGCCTCTGGATGATAATGGTGCTGATGATCAGCAGCACCGAGAAGGTAAATTGTAATACGACGAGTCCTTTCCGGAGCCAGGCGTCCTTCACCTTCAGGACGTTGAGGCCTTTGAAGACGCTGAGGGGTTTGAAGGAGGCGAGCATGAGCGCGGGATAGATGCCGTTCAGTAGGGTGGCGGCGAGCAGGGTAAGGCCGATCAGCTTCCAGGTGAAGAGATGAAGGAGCGGGTCGGTAAAATTCTTCTCCGTCAGCTGCCGGAAGAGGGGCAGGGAGAGACGGACGAGTATGATGGTAATTATGAGTGAAATTAAGCTTACCAACAGGGATTCCAATATGAATTGTGAGAACAGGCTGGCTTTGCCGGCTCCGATGACCTTGCGTATGCTGACCTCTTTGGCGCGGCGGCTTGCCCTGGCTGTGGTCAGGTTGACGTAGTTGATACAGGCGATGACGAGGAGGAAGACGCCGAGCACGCTAAAGATATAGACCGACTTAATGCTGGCCGGCTGGATGTCGTTCTGGTTCGTCAGGCCGGTTTCGAAGTGCATATCTTTTAGGGAGATGAGATCGAAGGTGGTCTTTGTTGCGTTGCCGGACTGGGGAAAGACGCCGGCGATACCGGCTGCGACCTTTTTCGGGTTGGCGCCGGGCCGGAGGCGTAGAAAAGTGCGATAGTTATAGTTGTTATACGTGGCGTCATTTTTGAACGCCGCCGGATTGGACAGATAGCTTTGCAGGGAAATCAGGACGTCGAACTGGAAGCTGGAATTGGCGGGGTTGTCTTTTACGACGGCGGCTACCCGGTAGTTGATCGTATCGATTTGGATGGCCTGACCGATGGCTTCGCGTGAGCCGAAATATTTTTTGGCCGTCGATTCGGTGAGGAGGATGCTGAATGGGTCGTTGAAGAAATTTTTGGGATTGCCTTCGAGGAAGTCATAGTGAAAGAAGTCGAACCAGTTGCTGTCGATATAGGCGCATTTTTTCTCGGGGAAGTATTCGTTGCCGATGTGAAAGGCGATGTTTCCTGTGCCGCGGATATTAGTAGTCTTTTCTATTTCGGGCATTTTTTGCTGTACGGCGGCGGCGGTGGGAAGGGGGACGGTTGCCCAGACCCATTTTACGTTGGTCAGGTAGGCGGTGATACGATAAGTCCGATCGGCTTGCGGGTTATAGCTGTCATATGACATCTCGTTCTGGACCCAGAGGAAGATGAGCAGGGCGGAGGTCATTCCAATGGAAAGACCCGCGATGCTGAGGAAGCTGGCGGAGCGATATTGCCAGAGGCGGCGCCAGGCGGTTTGTAGAAAATTTTTTATCATAAGCGTTGGTTGTTTATTCGTTTCTAAGGCTGGTGATGGGTTTGGTCCGGGCTGCGCGAAGCGCTTGCAGGCCGATGGTAAATACGGTGATCAAGGCTGCCATTCCTCCGGCGGCGGCGAAGATCCACCAGCTGATATCGGTACGATAGGCAAAGTCATCCAGCCACTTGTCCATGCCCCATCCCGCGATCGGGCAGGCGATAGCGGAAGACAGCACTATCAAGAGCATAAACTCTTTGGACAGCATACCCAGGATATTGCCGGTGGATGCGCCGAGGACCTTACGGATGCCGATCTCTTTGGTCCGCTGCTCTGCGGCGTAGCTTACCAGGCCGAAGAGGCCGAGGCAGCCGATACAGATGGCGAAGGCGGCGAAGACGCAGAAGAGGGTGCCGGTGCGTTGGTCGGCGCGGTAGAGTCGATTAAAGGCCTGGTCCATGAATTCATAGGGGAATGGCTGGTCGCTCATCTTGTCCCAGGCGCGGAAGGCTTTTTCTATATGGGCGATGAGGCCGGGCATGTCGGTGGTTTTGACGCGGATGGCGAGGGAGCCGCGTTCTTCGGCCAGGTGCAGCATCATGGGTGGGATCTTACTGTGCAGGGTACCTGAATTGAAGTCTTTTACTACGCCGAGGATCTTATGGGGGACGACGCGGCCGTCGTACTGGCGGTCGTAGATGGTTGCGCCGATGGGGTTGTTGTAACCCAGTAGGTTGCTTGCTGTTTCGTTTATGATGACGCCGGAGGAGTCGGTGGGGTTCCCGGGTTCGAAGTTATGTCCATCGAGCATCTTCATGCCCAGCACAGAAATATAATTGGCGTCGACGGGCCAGTCGGAGAGCAGGACGGTCTGGTCAGCGGAGAGGGCGGCGTCTTTGTAGTAGACGGAGCTCATGGAGCCGGAGTAGGTGGGCAGGAAGAAGGTCATCGTCGTGCCCAGGACGCCGGGCAGGTGCTCTACCTCTTTCTGGAAGTTTTTGGCGTGGGTCCAGAGGGAATAGGTATTGCGGACGATCAGGATCTGTTCTCTGTTGTAGCCGATGTCCTTGTGCCGGACGTAGTCGAGCTGTCGGTAGATCACCATGGTCCCGATGATGAGGATGATGGCGATGGTGAACTGGAAGACCACCAGGGCGTTGCGGAGCCAGCCGCTGCGGAATCCGGCGGAAAAGTTTCCTTTCATCACGCGCTGGGGCATAAAGGCCGAGAGGAAGAAAGCCGGATAGAGGCCTGCGAGCAGGCCGACGATTAAGGTAATGCCGAGCAGGTAGGGCAGGAGCCAGCCTTCGGTGAGGAAGGAGAAAGTGATTTGTTTATCGGCGAGGCGGTTGAAGCCGGGAAGCAGAAGGATGGCCAGGACAAGAGCGATGAGCATGGCCAGGACGCTGGTCAGCAGGGATTCTGTGAGGAAGCGGGTGATCAGCTCGCTTCGGAGGGAGCCCAGGACTTTCCGGATGCCGACTTCTTTGGCGCGTCTGGCGGACCGGGCTGTCGACAGGTTCATGAAGTTGACGCAGGCGATCAGCAGGATAAAGGCGGCGATGATGGTGAAGATATAGACGTAGAGGCTGTTGCCGTTTCCTGTTTCGGAGGGAAGGTGTGACCAGAGGTGGATTCGGGTAAGGGGTATGGAGTAATAATTGAAGCGATTCTTTTTGTCGAGCAGGTCACCGGTTTGCCCGTTGAAGAGGTCCTGGATGCCGGGGATGATGTATTTTTTTGTCAGTTGGGTCAGGGAATGGTCGAGGTTGGACTGGGTGGCGCCGGGTCGTAGAAGGACGTAGGTGATAAAGCCGTTGTTTAGCCAGGCGTCGGGCTGGCGGTCGTAGTTCAGCTCGGCTATGGAGCGGATAAAGTTGGCCCTGAAATGAGACTGTTTCGGCATGTCTTTGATGATGCCGGTGATACGGTAGTCGCTTTCGTTGTTGACGTGGAGAGTCTTACCCAGGACGTCGGTGGAGGCAGAATGAAAATATTTTTTTGCGGCGCTTTCGGATATGACCATGTCGAAGGGACGGAGCAGTGCGGTGTGTGGGTCTCCGGCGACGAAGGGGAGGGTAAAGACGTCGAAGAGGGTGGAGTCGGCGAGGATACAGTCAGGCTCGATAATGGTCGTGTTGCCATTTTTGACTAAGATGTCGCGTACGTCGATGATGCGGGTATAGTTCTCTACGGCTGGATACTCATGGGCCAGGGTGGCGCCCATGGGGGCGGGAGAGTAAATATCGTTGGCGCCGTTGCCGTGGACACTGATATCTCCGTTGATCCGGAAGATGCGGGCCGATTTTTCGTTGAACCGGTCGTAGCTCAGCTCGTCCATCACGTAGAGGGTGATGAGAAGACAAACCGAGAGGCCCATGGCGAGGCCGAAGATGTTGATAAAAGAATAGCTCTTGTCTCTATAAAGACCGCGAAGGACGAGGGTGAGATAGGAGCGAATCATTCTCATTCAGATCGTAGGCTTTTTACTGGGTTGGCGAGCGCTGCTCGGATGGCCTGGAAGCTGATGGTGATCAGGGCCACCGATGCTGCGACTATTCCTGCTATCAAAAAGACCCACCATTCGATGGAGATGCGATAGGCGAAGTCGCGGAGCCAGCTGTGCATCGTATACCAGGCGATGGGGAAGGCGATGAGGGCGGCGATGGCGACTAGCTTCAGGAAGTCGCGGGACAGCAGGCCCACGATGCTGCCGGTGCTGGCGCCGAGCACTTTCCGTACCCCGATCTCTTTGATTCGTTGGGAGATGGAGAAGGCGGAAAGACCGAGGAGGCCGAGACAGGCGATGAAAATGGCGATGCCGGCGAAGCAGGTGAAGAGGCTACCTTGTTTCTGTTCGGACTTATAGAGCTGGTCGAATTTCTCGTCGAGGAAAGTGTATTGGAAGGGAATTT
This sequence comes from Bacteroidota bacterium, assembly GCA_018267545.1. Lineage (GTDB taxonomy): Bacteria > Bacteroidota > Bacteroidia > Chitinophagales > Chitinophagaceae > Puia. Next base: position 30,555 of record JAFDYG010000439.1, on the reverse strand, counting down.
CGGGTAGATAGGTCTTCCAGACTTTTTCGATATTGGCCAGGGCTCCTGTGACGTCGTTACCGGCGACTTTTATGGAGATATTATTGAAATTATAGGCTTGTTTGGCGGTGGGCATGGTCAGGATCAGGGGAACGATCTGCTGGTGCATGGATTCGAAGTTGAAGTCGCCCATGATACCGATGACCCGGCCTTTGGCGCCACCGTAGGCGAAGCTATGTCCGACGAGGTCCTCTGGGGTTTTGATTCCCAGGGCCTTTGTAGCGGCTACGTTCAGCACGTAGTTGGTGCTGTCGGTGGTGTAGTTGCGGGAGAAGTCGCGACCGGCGACGATGGGGATCTTATACGTATTGATAAAGTCGTGGTCGACGGCCAGGAATTTGATGTCTGCGCTGACGGGGCGAAGAGAGTCTCCGCTTTCGGTAGAGGCGCCGCTTTGGTCCAGCAGGCGGCCGCTGGGTACGCGGGAGGAGCGGGAAAGCTGCAGGACGCGGGAGTCCTGCAAAAGGCGGGTGCGGAAGGACTCGTAGGTATTGTTGAGGCCGACGTTGTAGTCCATGACCAGGACGTGCTCTTTGCTAAAGCCAAGGGAAGTGCTTTGCATATAGTGCAGCTGCTGGAAGACGATGGCTGTGCTGATGAGAAGTACGATGGAGACGGCAAACTGAGTGACGACGAGGACCTTCCGGAAGGATACCGTGCCGTTGCCGGCTTTGAACAGGCCTTTCAGCACCTTGGAGGGCTGGAAGGAGGACATAAACAGGGCGGGGTAGACGCCAGAGAGGAGACCAACCAGGACTGGCGTGAGAAGGATGGGGATTAAGACGGCGGGTTGGATCAGGCTTTGGATGGAAAGCTGCAGACCTGTTACCGTATTGATCGAGGGCAGTGTGAGCCAGCACAGGGCGGCGGCCAGGATGAGTGCGAGGAAGGAGACGAGGACCGATTCGCTCAGGAACTGGAAGATGATCTCCTGGCGGTGTGCGCCGGCGACCTTCCGGATGCCGATTTCTTTGGCGCGGAGGGTTGAGCGGGCGGTCGACAGGTTCATATAGTTGATACAGGCGATGAGCAGGATGAAGAGGGCGATGGCGCCGAAGATATAGACGCGTTTGATGTCGCCGTTTTCTTCGAGCTCTTCGTCGAGGTGTGAGCGGAGGTGAATATCGGTCAGGGGTTGGAGGTAGAGCCGGGTATATTGGGAAGGCTTGGCTGCCGGGTCTTTTTTATTGGCGGGCATGTGCCGGTCGATAAAGGCAGGGAACTGCGCCTCCATATTCTTAACCGGATAGTTTTTTGGCAGCACGAGGTAGGTAAAGAAGGCGTTGTTGCCGAAGTTGCTAGCCAGGTTTTTCTCACCGTAGATGGTGCTATCCTTTAGTGTATTGAAGGAAAGCATGATTTCGGGGTGGAAATGGGAATTACCGGGGAGCGGCTCGAAGATGCCGGTGACCTTGAAGTTATATTGGTTGTTGAGGCGGATGACCTTGTTGATGGGGTCGGCGTTGCCGAAGTATTTATGGGCTACGGCTGGCGTCAGGACCACGCAAAAAGGGTCAGTAAGGGCGTTGCGGCGGTCTCCCTGGAGGAGGGGTACGTCGAAAACGCTAAAGAGGTTGTTGTCGGCAAAATAGACGTCCTTTTCGTTGAAGACCTTGTCTTCGTAGCGCATGGGCTGTGTGCCGGTGAGCAGGACCCGGGTCATCTTCTGAATGTCCGGGAAGTCGTTCTGGAGGAGGGGGCCGAAGGGGGGAGCTACGGCTCCGAGGTGGAGGGAGACGATGCCTTCTTTGTTGTTCCAGCTGCGGGTGACGCGCCAGATGTTGTCGGCTTGTTTGTGGTATCTGTCGTAGCTGGTCTCGTGCAGGATGTAGGTGAGGATCAGCAGGCAGCAGGTAAGGCCGACTGTGAGACCGAAGATATTGATGAACGAGATGAATTTATGTTTAGCCAGGTTACGGAAGGCTATCTTTAGATAATTTTTAAGCATAACATAGGTGTTAGGTCAGCGACGACCAGTTATAAAATTTTCTTCGATGGCGTTCCGTAACCGGCTTATGACTATACGAGAATGTTCTCCGTAACCGTCTGTCCGTCCAGCATGCGGATGATGCGGTGGCTGTAGCGGGCGTCGTGTTCGGAGTGGGTGACCATGACGATGGTCGTACCTTGCTCGTTGAGGTCGGTGAGGAGCTGCATTACTTCGTTACCGTTCGAGGAGTCCAGGTTACCTGTCGGTTCATCCGCCAGGATCAGCTTGGGGTTATTGACTACGGCGCGGGCTACGGCTACACGCTGTTGCTGACCACCGGAGAGCTGCTGGGGGTAGTGGTTGCGACGGTGCATGATCTGCATCTTGTCAAGGACCACTTCCACGCGTTGCTTTCTTTCGGGGCCTTTTACGCCGAGATAGATCAGGGGAAGCTCTACGTTTTCGAATACGGTCAGCTCATCGATCAAGTTGAAGCTCTGGAAGACGAAGCCGATGTTGCGTTTACGCAGGTCGGCGCGTTTGCGCTCGTTGAAGTGGGCTACTTCGGTGCCGTTGAACAGGAAGCTGCCGCCATCGGGATCGTCCAGGAGGCCGAGGATATTCAGGAGGGTCGATTTGCCACAGCCAGAGGGGCCCATGACAGAGACGAACTCGCCTTCTTTTACCTCGAAGCTGAGTCTGTTCAGTGCGATAGTTTCCACTTCTTCCGTGCGGTAAGATTTTTGGAGTTCACTGATCTTGATCATAATATAAGCTGTTTAGGTGATGTGAGTGTAGTGTTTTATTATATGGATAGAAGTCTAAGGACGGGTAAGGGAGAAACTTCGGAAATTTCAGCCGCGTCCTCCGTGACGGTTGCCGGGATGGCCGGGGTTGCTGCTGTGGCGGCTTTGGGGCACACGTGGCGGCAGTTCCTGGCGCGTTCGTTCGACGAGGCGAAGGTGCTCACGCAGAGCAGAAGGGCCAGGATGTAGAGAAATTTCTGTTTCATAACGTTAGTTTTTATAATGTTTGTCCTTTGGGCGAAGCCCTGGAAGGGCCTCCTAAATGGACGATAGGGGTTGAACGGATGTTACAGTCGAATGGTTACTTTTTCAATACTAATTCCTGGATGTTGCCATAGGTTTCGTAGCTGGAAGTTATAACCTTATCTCCAGGTTTCAACCCGGAAATTACTTCGTAATAGTCCGTATTCTGACGGTTCAGCTGGATGTCAACGCGATAGGCGGTCTTGCCGTCTTCGCTGATCTTGAAGATCCAGTTTCCGCCGGTCTGCTGGTAGAATCCGCCCTTGGGAACCAGGACAGCGGTGGTCTCGTCGCTGAGCGCCAGGGTGATCTGAAGGGTTTGTCCCTTGCGGATGCCCTTGGGTACTTTTCCGACGAAGTTCATGTCCACCATAAAGCGGCCGTTGGTTACCTGGGTATATACTTTTACGATCTTCAGCTTGTAAGCCGTATCGTTGAACGTAAAGGTGCCGGTTTGTCCGGTGAAGACGCGGTTGATATAGTGTTCGTCCACGTCGGAGAGCCGTACTTTGAAGCCGTCGAGCACGTCCAGCTGTCCGAGGGGTGCGCCGGGTGTTTTAGACTGACCGATTTCCGCGTCGAGGGAGGTCAGCTGACCGTCAACCGGGGCCCGGAGGACGAGGTCGTTGACCCGGCTCTTCAGGATGGCGAGCGTCTGCTGTGCGCCTTCCAGGGATCTCTTATCCTGCTCCTCCTGCTGTGCGCGGGAGAGGGTGTCCTGGTGGAGAATCTCCTGGGTGAGCTTCCTCTTCTGGGAAAGGTAGTTATAGTTATTCTGGGCGGTCTGCCATTCCTGGGAGCCGATGACTTTCTGCTCATAGAGACGCTTGTCGAGGTTGTACACCCTTTCGGCTTCCTTGAACAAGAGCTCGACGTCGGCCATATTCGTCAGCTTGTTAACCGTGTTCTGCTGGGCGGTTACTTTAGAAAACTGCATCTGGGCCAGCATACTGGATACGGTTGTTGTATTATTGGCCAGGTTCATCTCCAGCTCGGTATTGTTCAATTTCAGGATAGGGTCGCCTTTTTTAAGAATCGCGCCGTCTTCCACGAATTTCTGATCGACCCGTCCGCCGTCGGGAGTTACCAGGTAGATGGTGGTCAGAGGGAGTACGGTTCCGTTTTGGGGGATAGACTCCTGGAAGGGTCCCTTGGTCACTTCACTAACCGTAATGCGTTCTAAATCAACGTTCAACTTCGATTTTCCGGAGGTAAAATAAAAACTTCCGCCGATCAAGAAGGCCAGGGCAACGATACCGCCAATCGTCATTATGCGTTTAGTGGTCCAAGTCTTTTTCTGTCTAACAATGTCAACCATAAAAAAAGAAATAAATATTTTGATTTACTATCGTTTGGGGCTTTTCTACGGCCCTCTTTGTTTTAAAAAACCCCCAGTATAAAAATACCAGGAGGACTACACATGAGAAAATTCCAATCGATAGTCTATCAAACACATGCCAGAATATAAGCCTAATGATTTACAGATGATTAGGTGCAATCTGGCCCTTTTATAGTTCATTTTTGATACAAGAACTGTCCGGTTTTGATACAGTTGGCTTTTAACCCTCGTTTTTATAAAAAATTAATTGCCATACATTTACATTTAAGGTATACTTGTAGTTACCGAATGTTGCATGAATGGCATAAAAAAATTAGCCATTCAGCAACATTCTCTAATGACTTGGAGCCACCTCCGGTGGCTCTGGTTGCATATAGCTTAACTTATTTTTTTATGAATCTGAAAAATGCTTCCATACTTGTTATCGACGATGATACGGATGTTTTGACCGCGGTGCGACTGTTGCTAAAGACCGAGGCAGCGGATGTGGTGACGGAGAAGAACCCGGAGAATATGCGGTCTATTCTTTCCAAGCGCAGCTTCGACCTTATCCTGCTCGACATGAATTTCAATAGCAGCATCAATACGGGGAACGAGGGGCTGTTCTGGCTGAGAAAAATAAAGGAGTTTGGTTCGACTGCGGCGGTCATTATGATTACGGCCTATGGGGACATCGATCTTGCCGTCCGGTCTTTGAAGGAAGGCGCGGCGGATTTTGTCGTAAAGCCCTGGCATAATGAGCGGCTGATCACTACGATCAAGGACGCTTTGCGCAAGAATGACCCCAAGCGGAACGGAGGCAAGGAGGAATCTTCGGATTCGGTGATTGGGTCGGAGCTGCTGGGCGAGTCGGAAGTCATGCGGGATATTTTCTTTAAAATCGAGAAAATTGCTCCTACCGACGCCAATATCCTGATCCTGGGTGAGAATGGTACGGGAAAGGACCTGATCGCAAAGGCGATTCACCAGCATAGCCTTCGGGCGGAGAAGCCCTATATAAAGGTAGACGTGGGCGCTCTTACGGAGACCCTATTCGAAAGCGAGCTATTCGGTCATAAGAAGGGGGCCTTTACGGATGCCCGTGAGGACCGGGTGGGCCGGTTCGAGTCGGGGAATGGGGGGACGCTCTTCCTGGATGAGATCGGGAACATCTCGTTGCATCAGCAGGCCAAGCTGCTTACGGTTCTTCAGAACCGCATGGTTACCCGTCTCGGGGCCAACCAGGCCACGCCGATCGATATCCGGCTGATCTGCGCCACCAATGTGCCTTTGACTGAGCTGGCAAACGAAAACAAATTCCGGAAGGACCTGATCTACCGTATCAACACTGTGGAGATCATGGTGCCGCCGTTGCGGAAGCGCGAGGATGATATCATTCTGCTGGCCCGGCATTTCGACCGGATCTACACCAATAAATACATGAAACCTCAGCACGACTTCGATTCGAAGGCGATCGAGAAGCTCAAATCCTATCACTATCCGGGCAATGTCCGGGAATTGCAGTATACGATCGAGCGGGCGGTCATCATGGCCGAGGGAGACGTGCTGCAGGCCAAGGACCTTATCTTCTCTCCGATCGAGACCGTGCAGCCTCAGGCGGATGAGCCGCAGGAGCTGAAGCTGAGCACCATCGAGAAGAATGCTATTCTCAAGGTGATCGAGAAGCACAACGGGAACATTTCAAAGGCGGCCAAGGAGCTTGGGCTGACCAGAACGGCTCTTTACCGGAGACTAAGTAAATACGATATCTAATGGTATTTAAGCGTTACCAGGAAAGGATTCTGATACGGGTCCTGTTCATGTTTTTGACATTGTCCTGCGCCTCTTTCCTGTTGGTAAAGGGGCGGTATGGGATTGAGCTGGTCGTTTTGATCCTGCTGATCATCTTCCAGCTGGTCGACTTTTATAATTTTCATCGCAAGGCGCAGCAGGAGGTGGAGCAATTTGTGGAGTCAATCCACTACCGGGACTTCTCGCGGTACTTCGACGTCAAGGAGGCGCCGCTGGAATTGCAGTCTTTGCGGCAGGGCTTTAACGAGATCAATAGCACTTTCAAGCTGATAAGCCGGGAGAAGGAGACCCAGTTTCAGTACGTGCAGAAAATTTTGGAGCTGGTGAACACGGGGATCCTCAGCTATGAGCACAAGAGTGGAGAGATCGGGTGGATGAACGAGTCCTTCAAGAATATGCTTGGGGTACCTTATCTAAAGACGATCGCTTCGCTGGAGCGCCGGGATGCGGCTTTATACCAGGAGATTTTAAATCTGCGGCCGGGGGATAGCAAGGTCATTTCTTTGACCAAGGACAAGACCGTCTTCAAGACGCTGATGGCGGCGACGGCTTTCCAGACGGATGGGCGCGTGTATAAATTGATAGCCTTTCAGGACGTAAACGAGGCGTTGGACGAGACCGAGGCGAAGGCCTGGCAGAAACTGCTGAGCGTGATGACGCACGAGATCATGAACTCGGTGGCGCCTATCTCTTCGTTGGCGGAGACGATGCTGCACCGGCTACAGGAGTCGGCCAGGTTGCTGGAAGGTCAGCCGGGAGCCCTGGAAGACCTGGAGCTGGGGATCGGTACGATCAGGCGGAGGAGCGAAGGTTTGTTGAAATTTGCGGAAACCTACCGGAGTCTGAATAAGATTACGACGTTAAATCTAAAGAAGGTCTATGCGCGTGACTTGTTCGAGACGATGCATGTGCTGATGGAGCCGACGCTGGAGCAGAAGAAGATCGAGATGGATATTTTGCTGTCCGATACGGACCTGGCGCTGGATGTGGATACGAATTTGATCGAGCAGGTGTTGATCAACCTGGTGCTGAACGCCATCGATGCGGTGAAGAATAGTTCCGAGCCTTTGATTACGCTCTCGGCTTATATAGGTGCGAATAACCGGGCGATCATCAAGGTGAGTGACAACGGTATGGGGATGTCACCGGAGGTGATGGACAATATCTTTATCCCTTTCTTCAGCACGAAGAAGACAGGAAGTGGTATAGGCTTGAGCTTGTGTAAGCAGATTATGTTGCTGCACAAAGGTAATGTGCAAGTGCAATCGGTTGAAGGGGTGGGAAGCTCGTTTTTGTTGCAGTTCTAGGATAGGGTAATGTTAGGATTCGCCGATCCATTTCTTGAAGGAGGCGGCGTTTTCCTGGCTGATGATGATCTCTTCGTTTACGGGTAGGATGAGCTCTACGCTGATCTTGCTTCTTTCCAGCGGTTTGAATCTTTTTATGTAATTGGCGTTGATGATGAACTTGCGGTTGGCGCGGTAGAAGATGTTCTTGTCGAGCTCTTCTTCCAGCTCGCTGAGGTTGCTTTTCTCGGCCATATACTTTCTATTCTCCTTGTCCACCAAAAAGATGAGCTTGTGTTCGGTGAAGAAGTAAGCGGCGTCCTCTACGCGGACGGCCTGGAATTCTACGCCTTTGCGGACGAGGATGCGGGACCGTTTGCGATCGTGGTTGTTGAGATAGTCGGGTAGGGAGACATGAGAACCGGCGGTAAAATGGCTTTGCAGGTTCTTGTATTTCCGGATAGCGTTCTTGAGCTTATCCTGGCTAATAGGTTTTAGTAAGTAGTCGATGCTGCTATACTCGAAGGCCTGGGAGAGGTACTTGTCGTAGGCAGTGGTGAAGATCACGGGACAAGTGATCTCGCATGCTTTGAAGATGTTGAAGGATAGACCATCGGATAGTTGAATATCCATCAGGATGAGATCGGGTTGGGGATTTCTGTTCAGCCAGCGGACCGTTTCGTCTACGCTGTTGCAGCCTGCTACCACGTTGATGTTGTCGTCTATGGCCTGAAGCTCCTCCACCAAGTTCTCCGATGCGGGGCGTTCATCTTCTACGATGAGGACTTTCATGTGGCTAAGTTTTATATTTCAAAATTAGTTATCATTATTCGCGTTTCAGTTACCGCTTATACAGTTTCAGTAACTATGTGACGTTGGATAAGCGGCAAATGTTGCATGTTTTCGTTTTTAAAAAATTAAAATCTTATTATCGGTAGTTTAACGGTAAACGATTCGAAGTTGTTTTCAATGATAATATTCCGCTTTGTCAGCAGTTTATAGCGGTTGTCGAGATTGCTGAGCCCGATTTTCGAACCGGGCTGTACAGTTTCCCTACGGTTAAGCACATTCTTGACGATGACGTAGTCGGAATGTATGGATACGTTGATGGCGAGTGGTCTCTTCTCGCTGAATTCGTTGTGTTTGATTGCATTTTCTACGAGGGCTTGCAGGGAGATGGGCGGGATCAGGAAGTTCTCTGCGGAGAGGTCGGTAATCTCGATGGTCATGCTGATGGCGTCGGCGAAGCGGATTTTTAGCAGGTAGAAGTAGTTGCTGATAAACTCTGTTTCTTCTCTGAGAAGGACCAGGTCCCGTTCCTTGTTGCTGAGAATATAGCGATAGACCCGGGCGAGCGTGTCGTTATAGAGTCTTGCGTTCTTGGGGTCGCGGGTGATCAGGAAGGAGAGGGTGTTCAGGGAGTTGAAGATGAAGTGCGGGTCGATCTGGTTCTTTAAGGCTTCGAGCTCGGCCTGGGCCTTGGCGACGTTGAGCTGCTCGACGCGGGATTCGGAGACTTCCTTTTCCCGGGTGAGGAAGAGGATTTCGTAAATATTGGTAATAAAGCAAGCGGCGATGATGATGATCAGCACGGTATTGATCACGGCTTCATTCCCCGGGCGCGTCTCGTGCGAGCAGTATCGCCAGAGCTGGAGCAGGACGGTGGAGATGAGGCCGGAGTAGACGATGTTGGCGAAGAAAAGGGCTATGATAATTTTGTAATATCCTTTTTTTGTCCAGGGGTACTTCGCCCGAATAAAATACATGAGCCGTACGTTTCCTTCCCAGACCAGAAATGCGACTGTTATGAAGAAGAGGTAACAGGCGACAAGCTCGGAAATCGTATAAAGCCGGTTGCTGATAAGACCCGTGAGATTTGGTATAAGCGCTCCCAGTACGGGAATGCCTATGAACTTGACCATTCTGTCGTTCAATGCTTGTTGACTATCCATAGCAGTTTTGAGCTCAGGTTATGGGCCTGTGCTAATTCAGTTTATTCGATTGGAAAAAAATTATTGGATCGTTGGTTGGTGTAGTAGACTGGAATAACGGCAAGTAATCTATTTGTCCTGTATTAGAAAAGTTAATTTATTGTGAATGGAGTATAAAACGGATTAGCGTTAAGCAGCGTTTGTCGTGAAGCTCATTCGATTAGTCGATCAATAAAGTGTATTATTGACATCGATCGCGTTCATACAGCCAAATAGACCATTAAGCCTCGAATTTTCCCGTTTAAGTCAGTTTATCCAAAACTGGAGCAATAATGTTTCTATCTTTCAGTTATACTTTGACCTAAAACTTATTCCGGGGAAAAGGTATTTCTCTAACGGGCAACTTCCCCGGACTTTTTAAAAGTTGTCCTTAGAAGTTTTCTCATGTGACCCGCAGGTGGTTTCTACCACCTGCTCTTTTTTTTAATATATTTCCTATCAAAATAGTAGAATACAAAAAAGGCAACCTGGAGGGTTGCCTTTTTTGTCGGTTTTGGTTGTGGTATTTGGGTATTATTGGGCGTCCCACCAAACCCGGTCCGTGATCTGGAGGTTTTGTTGGGGCTGGGGATTGGACGTCAGCTCGGCCAGTGGATAGGGGAGACGACGTGGCATGGAGGGTACGTAGGGATTTTGTACGATGGTCAGCGTGGGGAAGCCGGTGCGGCGCCAGTCGGTAAAGTTCTCGATAGAGAGGAAATTGGCGACGTTCTTTTCTTCCATGATGCGCTGGATGGCGTTCCCGGCGGTGAGTGTTCCACGGGCGGCGAGATAAGTCAGGACGGGCGCCGAAGTCGTATCGAGGCCCAGCTTGCTCATGTTGCTGTTGATGGCGTTGATATAGATGGGATTTGCCGCTGCTGCCCCGGAGACGCGGAAGACGGCCTCTGCTTTGAGGAAGAGGAGCTCCGAGTAGGTCATGAGGGGCTGAGCCGAGCCGGCGCCTGCGTAGAAATCGTTGACGGCGGAATATACGGCGAAGTTGGGGGCGGGATTAGTCCCGATGACGCGGCCCTGGAAATTACCTCCGGAGCCCGTGGTGATAAGGACGTCGGTGCGTGGGTCGTTATTGGTCATGAGCCGATTTACAAAGGTCGAGGCGAGAACGGTAGGGCCCGCGGTGGGGTCGACGTTCTCGTACCAGGGACTTTCGCTGCCGGAGTTGTCGGAGTAGGCGGCGAAGTTTGCTTCGTCCGACTGAACACTAAATCCTTTTTGCAGAGCGGTAAGCGCCAGGCCGGCTTGAGTGGCGGCGTTATATCCCGGCGCCTTGGTGAGGTGCATGTAGAAACGCGCCTTTAGCGAATAGGCAAACTTTACCCATTTCGTCATATTCCCTTTGTAGAGGAGGTCATCGGAGCTTGGCTTGCTGCTTCCAGGAGCGAGTGTGCTCTCGGTGATTGCGCTGTCCAGCAAAGCCTGGATGTTTTTATACACGTCTTCCTGCTTGTCGTAGGTAGGGTGCAAGGCTCCGTCGAAGGCCTTGGAGAAGGGAACGTCTCCCCAGAGGTCGGTTACATACCCGAGGGTATAGGCGGTCAGGACCTTTGCGATTACTCCGTATGAATGGTGCTGCTGGCTTACGGCCTTGTTGTTCAGGATCCGCAGGTTTTGCAGGATATTGCTATAGATGACCAGGAATTGCTGGTCGAGGTCGTCCGGGCGAACGCGGTAGGTATCGTACTGGGGGAATAGCTGGTTGATAGCCAGCTGCTGGGTCCAGTAGTTGGTGATGACGGCGGCGGAGCCATAGTTACCGATGGTGAGGGCACCTCCGGCGAGGTTTGTGGAAACGCCTGTCACGGCTGGCGCGAGGATCAAGGCTTCCTGTACGTCGGCGGGGTTGTTAGGGTCTTTATTGACGTCGAGATATTTCTTACAGCCCGTGCCGAGCAGGAGAACCAGAGAAAGCGGAAGAATATTATTGATGATCTTTTTCATTTCATTCGTTTTACAGGTGATGATTAAAAGGTAGCCCTCAGTCCAAGGATGAAGCTGCGGGAGGTCGGGGTCAGGAAGTTGATGACGCCCTGGCCGTTGCCGCTGCCCTGGAGGCTTACTTCGGGATCGGAGCCGGTGAAGTTTGGCTTATAGATCCAGAGATTGTTGCCGGACAGATTTAGGCTGATGGATTTGAAGGGTGAGCCTTTTAACAAAGATTGGCCGAAGGTATAGCCGAGTGTAACCGAGCGAAGCTTTATGAAAGTAGACTTCTCGATGACGGCTTCGTCGATGCTGCTGACCTGCTGGAAGTAGTCCTGAACAGAAATCTGTGTAGTATTCGGCTTACCGCTGCTGGCGTAGACGCCTTTTACGATGATGGGGTTATCCCGGTTTTCGGTAGTCTTTGGCGTCCCGTAGAACCAGTTGTAGTGATTGTCCAGGTTGTAGATGTCTCCGCCCTGTTTCCAGTCGAATACAAAGCCCAGGGAGAAACCTTTATAGGTAAAGTTGTTGACCAGGCCGAGCTGGAAGTCAGGGCTGTTGTTGCCGATGATCCCGTTGTCGCCGATGATGGGCAGGCCGTTGTCGTCCACCAGCTTGTTGCCGGCGGAGTCGCGGGCGTATTTGGAGCCGTAGAGCACTCCATAGGGCAGACCGGAGAAGGCATAGACGCCGCCCCCGCCGCCGAAGCCACCGAATTGCAATTTATCCACGCCAGTCGCGAGCTTCAGCACCTTGTTGCGGATGCGGGTGAAATTGACGTTGACCTCCCAGTTGAAGTCCTTGGTGTGGATGGGGGTACCGCTGACGAGCAGCTCGATACCGCGGTCGCGCATGCTACCGGCGTTGAGGTTATACTTGAAGAAGCCGGAAGAAGGGTTGACCGGGGTAGGGGTGAGGAGGTCCGAAGTCTTGCGATCGAAATATGCTCCGTCGAAGGAGAGGCGATTCTTGAGGAACTTCAATTCCAGGCCTACTTCGAATTCCTTCAGGCTTTCGTTCTTTAGTGTAGCATTCCCCAAAATATTGGTGAGCAGGAAGCCTGCCTGTCCGTTGAAGGGGAAATTGATGTTATTGGACGTGCCAGTAGCCGGTACGAACGGCGTGGTGAGCGAGTAGGGCAGCAGGTTGTCGTTCCCTACGGCGGAGTAGGATACCTTGACCTTACCAAAGCTAAGCGGTGTATTGGACGGCATCAGCTCGCTGAAGATAAAGCCTAAGGCTGCCGAGCCATAGGGGTAGTACTGCTTGGAGCTGGACAGGACGGAGCTGCCGTCGTAGCGGCCGGTGAGGCCCAGGATCAGCATCTTCTTGTATTCGAAATTGGCCTGAGCGTAGAAGCCGACCTTCCGGTATTTGGTGAGGATGTCGGTGGCGTTCTGGACGCTCATGGTGGCGACGTTATAGAAATTCTCGATAGTCTGTCCGAGGCCGGTCTGGGTATAGTTCTCCGAATACTGCGAATAGATGTTCATCCCAAGCGTCAGGCTGCCGAAGAGGTCGTCATTGAGCTGTTTGTGGGCCTCGGCGATGAGGTCGTTGTTGAACTGCCGGAAGTTGCCGGTCCGGTTGGTGACGCCCCCGTTGTTGAAGAAGAAGCCGTTGACAATCTTGTCGGATTCGTGATAGCTGGACTGGTCGGTATAGATATCTGCGCCGAGCCTTTCTGTGAATGACATCCAGTTGTTGGGTGCATAGGTCAGGGTAACGACGGGTAAGAACCGGTTGACCTGCGAAACGAAGCCCGTGTTGTCGAGAATGAAATACGGGTTATTTCTGCCCGTGCGGTACAGCCGTTGTGTGCCGTCGGGGTTGGTAGTCGGTAAGGGGTTCCAGGAGATGGGGGCCGCGAAGATGGTCCAGAGCGGGCTGGAGAGGCCGTTGCCTTCTTCGATACGATTATTCAGAGAGTTGATATAATTCAACTGGAACGTGGCCGTTACCTTGTTGCTGATCTGGTTGGTGAATTTACCGAAGAGGGAGTGCCGGGTGAAGTCAGTTTTGGCCATGATCCCGTCGTTTTTCAGGTAAGAATAGGACAGGACGTAGCGGGATTTATCGGTAGCTCCGTTGATGCTGATATTGTTGTCATACGTATGGCCATCGTTGAAAAATTCCTTTTGGGGATTGTGTTTGGCCACGGGAACGCCGTTGACCTTGAGCGTGTCGATCCTGGGTCCCCAGGAGGTGGAGGCGAGTCCGCCGTTGTTGCCGTCTATATATTGTCCGTCGATTCCCTGTGCATACTTATCCTGGTAGGGAAGGAAGATCGGCTTATTGATGCCGTAGCTGCTGCTGACGCTAATCACGGGCTTGCTACCCTTGATGCCGTTCTTGGTCGTGATGACAATGGCGCCACGACCGGCTGCGGAGCCGTAAAGGGCGGTGGCGGCGGCGCCTTTGAGTATAGTCATCGTCTCGATGATATTGGGGTCTATGTCGATGCCGCGGTTGGAGGTGCTACCCTGGTTGAGGGACACGTTGGTGGGACCCTGGTTGAAGGCGTCGATGGCGCCAGCTTCCGTGTTGTCGATGGGGATACCGTCTACGACGATGAGGGGTTGGTTCTCGCCGACGAGGGAGGTTGCGCCGCGGATGACGATACGCGAAGAGCTCCCGGGCATGCCTGTGGAGTTGGTCACCTGTACGCCGGAGACCTTGCCGGCGAGCGCGTTGATGACGTTGTCCTGTTTGGCCGCGACGAGGCTTTCCCCTTTCACTTCCTGGGCGCTATAGACCAGGTCCCGTTTCTCCCTTCGGATGCCCAGGGCCGTTACGACGACTTCGTTCAGCACCCTGGAGCCGGCGGTGCGTAGTCTTATGTCAACTGATGATGTTTTGGAGACGTCTATTTCCTGGGTTTCGAAGCCGACGGCGCTGATGATGAGGACCGAGCTTTGCGCTGGTACGCCTATTTTAAATGAACCGTCTGCTGTGGCGCTTACGCCTCTTTTGATTCCTTTGATTCGCACGGTTGCGTCGGACACTGCGTTGCCTGCGGAATCGGTTACTCTACCATTTACTTCTCTGCTCTGCGCGTTTGCCAAAATCGTAAAGAATACACACAGGAGGAGAAGGCTTAGTGATTTTCTCATAAACTGTTGTTTGTTGAATGGATACAAGTCAGACAAAAAAAATAGACGAATTTGTGCAAGCAGGAGCTCGGTTTGTGACCGAAGCGGGAATTTTTGATTCTGAACTTGGTGCAGATGCGACTGAATATTTTTCTAAATTGGGCGGAGCCCAATTTGTACTGAGGCCTTTGGCCGAAGTACAGATATTGGTGGAATGAGTATAAAAAATTATATTTCAGGATATTTTTTATACTCATTCAATTCTTCAGAAAAAAGCGGAAAAATTTATGTCGACTGCTCAATCTGGTTTGTCTCGAACGCTGGGTCCCTGGATGCTCTGGGGGTTAGGGGTGGGGTATGTTATTTCGGGGATGTATTTTGGCTGGAATCTGGGACTGGCGGAAGGGGGTACGGCGGGTTTGGCGATTGCTACGGGGGCGGTGATCCTATTATATATTACGTTTACCTTTTCCTATACCGAACTGGCTTGTGCTATTCCCCGGGCGGGTGGGGTGTTCGACTATGCGAGCCGGGGACTGGGGCGTGATCTGGGGTTTGTCGCGGGGGTAGCGCAGCTGATCGAATTCCTGTTTGCCCCGCCGGCGATCGCGGCGGCAATCGGCGCTTATTTTCATATTTTTTTACCTGCTGTTCCGGTGACTACGATCGCTATTGGGGCATATATTGTTTTTACCGCTTTGAATATTTATGGTGTAAAGGCGGCGGCGAGCTTCGAGCTGGTGGTGACGGTGCTGGCGGTCTTCGAGCTGCTGCTGTTTTCGGGGATTACCCTGCCGCATTTCTCCTGGAAGAATGTCGAGCTGAATGCCTTTCCCAATGGCTGGAAGGGGGTATGGGCGGCGGTACCGTTTGCGGTTTGGTTTTTCCTGGGTCTTGAAGGCGTGGCGAATGTGGCGGAAGAGACGGTGCGGCCGCAGCGGAATGTATTGTTAGGTTTTGGGTCGGCGCTGGGGACGTTGATTGTGTTATGTGTTTTAGTCTTTCTGTCTTCGATCGGTGTTGCCGGCTGGGAGGCCATCGTTTATCCTTCTCCGGGAGCGGCTTCTTCGGATAGTCCTTTGCCGCTGGCGTTGTCGAAGATAACGGGGTCGGAGGGGTGGATGTATCACTTGCTGATCACGATCGGTCTGATGGGGCTGGTTGCTTCCTTTCATGGGATCATCCTGGCGGCGAGCAGGGCCACGCTGGAATTTGGTCGTGTGCGTTACCTGCCTGCGGCTTTGGGCAGGGTGCATCCGAAGCGGCAGACGCCGGTCAGTGCGTTGCTTGTCAATATGGTGATCGGGATTGTGGCCCTGCTTTCGGGCCGGACGGGGGATATCATCACCATTTCCTGCTTTGGGGCGTTGACCTTGTATGTCGTTTCGATGGTTACGGTGCTTGTTCTGCGAAAGAAGGAGCCGCAGCTCGAGCGGCCGTTCCGGGTGCCCTGGTATCCGGTGTTTCCGATTGTGGCGCTGGTGATCGGGACGGTCTGTCTGGTAGCCATGATTACGCTAAATATTAAATTATCCGCCATCTATTTTTCGCTCCTTTGCCTGAGCTATATTTGGTTTCATTTTTTCGTTAAAAAAACCATCGATGCCAAACAAACAGACGCTATCTGAACTATTGGAACAATTAGCTGCAGCGGGAACCGAGAAGGTCAAGCTGGCGATCGCCGATATCGACGGTGTGCTGAGGGGGAAGATTATCAGCTTCGATAAGTTCAGGTCGATTGCGGAGAAAGGGTTTGGCTTTTGCGACGTGGTTTTTGGGTGGGATGCGATGGACCAGGCTTATGATAATGGGGTGTTTACCGGCTGGCATACGGGGTATCCCGATGCGGTTGCGGTGGCGGACGTTGCGACGATGAGGAGGGTGCCGTGGGAGGGGGGGATTCCCTTCTTTTTAGCGGACTTTGCCGTGCCCGTATGTCCGCGGACTCTGCTGAAGAAAGTGATCGGGCAGGCGGGGGAGATGGGTTATTCGGCTTATTTCTCGCAGGAATTCGAGTGGTTCAATTATAAGATGCCGGAGAAGACGCCGGAGTCGTTTAGCGATCTGACGCCGATCTCCCGGGGTATGTTTGGCTATTCGGTTTTGAGGGCTTCGCAGGGGAGTGAATACTTCCATGCGTTGTTCGATGGTTTGAAGCAGTTCAGGGTGCCGCTGGAGGGTCTTCATACGGAGACGGGGCCGGGGGTGTATGAGGCGGCGATTTTGTATTCGGACGTGCTGGAAGCGGCGGACCGGGCGGTATTGTTCAAGACGGCGGTAAAGGAAATCGCTGCCAGGCACGGAATCCTGCCGACCTTTATGGCGAAAGTGAGCGAAACACTGCCTGGCTGCAGCGGACACGTCCATCAGAGCCTTTGGACGGCCGATGGGAGCCGGAATTTGTTTTATGACGGTGACAGCTCCGGGATGAGTCAGCTGATGGAGAGCTATATTGCGGGGCAGCTGCATTGTCTGCCGTTTGTGCTGCCGATGTATGCGCCGACTGTGAATAGTTACAAGAGACTCGTAGAGGGCGCCTGGGCGCCGACGACATTGACCTGGGCGGTGGACAATCGGACTACGGCTCTCCGCGCCCTGCCGGGCGGTGCCAGCTCGACGCGTTTGGAGACGCGGGTGGTGGGTTCGGATTCGAACCCCTATCTGGCGATGGCGGCCTGTCTGGCTTCGGGCTTGTATGGAATTCGCAATGGACTGCGGCTGGGTGTGCCGCCGACGAAGGGGAGCGGATATGCGGACAAGACCTGGGGTGTGCTGCCCCGGAATCTCTGGGAGGCGACGCAGGCGATGAAGGAGTCGTCGTTGGCGAAGGAGCTGTTTGGGGAGGAGTTTGTAGACCACTTCACACGGACTCGTGAATGGGAGTGGCGGCAGTTTGCGCAGGTGGTGACCGATTGGGAGATAAAAAGATATTTAGAAATCATATGATAGACTTTAATGTAATCCGACAGTACAATTTTCCGACGACGATAAGATTTGGGGCGGGGGTTATCAAGGAGCTGCCCGGGCATTTGAAAAGTGCGGGGCTTAGCCGGCCTTTGCTGGTGACGGATCCGGTCGTGGCGAAGCTGGAGTTTTTCACGGGGGTTAAAAAGAGCCTGGAAGCGGAGGGGATTTCGGTAGAAGTGTTTTCCGATATCCATAAGAATCCGGTAAAGTCGGATGTATTGAAAGGTGGGGATGCGTTTGCGGCTGCGGACAGGGACAGTATTATCGGGATTGGCGGAGGAGCTGCGATGGATGTCGCAAGGGCAATTGTTTTACGGGTTTATCACCGGCGCGATTTGTTTGACTATGATGATTTAATTGGAGGCGATCAATACGTGACGGAAGACGTGCCCTATTTTATCACTGTGCCTACGACCAGCGGGACGGGCAGCGAGGTGGGCCGGAGTGCGATCATCTCAGAAGATGACACGCATCGGAAGCGGATACTGTTTTCTCCAAAACTGCTGGCGAAGATCGTTTATGCGGATCCTTTGCTGACGATGGACCTGCCGCCCTTTGTTACGGCGGCTACGGGGATGGATGCGTTGACGCACAACCTGGAAGCGTACCTCGCGAAGATGGTGCATCCGATGTGCGAGGGGATAGCGCTGGAGGGAATCGATCTGATCACGCAGTCTATCGTCAAGGCGGTACACCGGCCTGACCTGGAATCGAGGAGCAAAATGATGATCGCTTCGCTGATGGGGGCGGTAGCTTTTCAGAAGGGGCTGGGTGTCGTGCATTCGCTGGCGCATCCGATGTCTTCGCTGCTGGATACGCATCATGGGCTGGCCAATGCGGTCAATCTGCCCTATGGCATGCGGTTCAACATCGGGGGCTGCGAAGCGAAGTTCCGGAAGATCGCCAGGACGATGGAGCTGAAGGACTTCGATGGGGAGGCGGTTGTAGAGCGGCTCTTTGCGTTGAATAAGGATTTGGACCTGCCGGTGCGTTTGCGGGATGCGGGCGTGAAGGAGGAGCATTTGGATACGTTGGCGGATCTTGCTTTGGCGGATTTTGCGCATCCGAATAATCCGAAGCCGGTGCGCAGGGATGATTTTTATAAATTATATAAGGAAGCGCTATGAGGAAGGTAGGAATCACGTATACCGGCACGGATTGGAAGCACGAGAACTATGTGAAGTGGATCATGGATGGGGATTCTTCCATCGAGGTGGTGCGGCTTTCGGCGGCGCAGTCGAATCTGTCTGAATTTTTGGAGTGTGACGGACTGGTATTGTCGGGTGGGATTGATATCGACCCGCGGGTGTATGGTGGGGGGGAGGAGTATGTGAAGCGTCCGCAGCAGTGGGAGAGGGAGCGGGATAATTTCGAGCAGCTGGCTTTGAAGCTGGCCTGGGACAAGGGGTTGCCGGTATTGGGAGTGTGTCGCGGATTGCAGCTGATCAATGTGACGCTGGGTGGCTCGCTGGTGCAGGATTTGGGGGTAGAGGGGGATGAGACGCACGAGAATTCGGCTGGTGTGGATAAGGAACATGTGGTGAGTGTGCTGCCGGGGACTTTGCTGCAGGAGATTATCCGTAAGGATGGTGGAAGGGTCAACAGCGCGCATCATCAGGCGATTGGCCGGTTGGGGGAGAGATTGGTGGTGAACTGCCGGTCGGAGGATGGAACTATAGAAGGGATTGAGTGGGCGGAGCCCGAGGGACGGCCTTTTTTGATGGCGGTGCAGTGGCATCCGGAGCGGATGTACGTCAATGGTTTTGGGGATACCTTTTTGTATAAGGCTATCCGGGATCAATTTATTCAAGCTTTAAAGAAATAATATGCAGATCATCAATCCGGCTACTGAAGAGATTATTGCCGAGATAGCGGAGGATACGGAAAGTTCTATCAGGGAGAAATATCAGCTGGTGAAGAAGGGGCAGCGGGCCTGGGCTGTGCGGCCGGTAGGTGAAAGGATTGCGGCGATCGAAAAATTTTACGGGTTGCTGGAGGAAGAGAAGGATGTGCTGGCTGGCACATTGACGGCCGAGGTGGGCAAGCCTTTGCAGCAGTCATATAACGAGCTGAATGGGGCGAGGGGAAGGATTCGTTGGTTCCTGGATCATTCGAAGCAGTGGCTGCAGGAAGAGTGGGTAGTAACGGAAGGGGCTACTCGAGAAAAGATAAGCTATGAGCCGTTGGGTGTCATCGCCAATATATCGGCCTGGAACTATCCATACCTGGTAGGGGTGAATGTGTTTATTCCTGCGCTGATCGGTGGGAATGGGGTTTTATACAAGCCCTCGGAGTATTCGACCTTGACGGGCCAGCATATCCAGCGTTTGTTGTATAAGGCTGGGGTTCCATCGGATGCGTTTCAGCTGGTGGCTGGGAAGGGAAAGGCGGGAGAAGTTTTATTGGAACTTCCGTTGAACGGTTATTTTTTTACCGGCAGCTATAAGACGGGGCGATCGATTGCGGAGAAGGTGGCGGGGAAACTGGTGCCTTGTCAGCTGGAGCTGGGAGGAAAGGACCCGTTGTATGTGATGGATGATGTGGAGGATGTCTCGAAAGTGGCGGGTGCGGCGCTGGAGGGGGTGGTTTATAATAATGGGCAGAGCTGCTGTGCGGTGGAACGGATTTATGTACAGGATAAGGTCTATGATGCCTTTGTAAAATCTTATACGGAGCAGGCGCGGAAGATGGTGGTGGGTGACCCGAAGGATAAGGCGACGGAGGTCGGGCCGTTGAGCCGGCCGGGTCAGCTGGAGTTTTTGAAGGAACAGATTGCGGATGCGGTGGGGAAGGGGGCCAAGCTTCTATACGGCGGTGGTCGAGTAGGGGCTGTCGGGTATTTTATCGAGCCGGCGGTGTTGGTGGATGTAGATCATAGGATGCGGGTTATGACGGAGGAATCGTTTGGGCCGGTAGTGGGGATACAGCGGGTGAAGGATGATGCGGAGGCGGTGGAGCTGATGGGGGATACGGAATATGGGCTGACGGCGGCGGTTTATTCGGCGAGCTATGAGCGGGCTGAGAAGGTGATGCAGGAGCTGAATACGGGAACGGTGTATTGGAATTGCTGTGACCGGGTGAGCGCCGGGCTGCCCTGGTCGGGGAGGAAGCATTCGGGTCTGGGGGCGACATTGTCGTATCAGGGGATACGGGCTTTTGTGCAGCCAAAGGCCTATCATATACGGCCGTAGGTCTGCCGGGCAAGGGGGGGATGGATGGGGGCTGTGGTGGGTTATGCACGGGCTGTGCATATTTGGGGCTACCAAGTATTCAATACGTTGAGTAATATTATGTATACATTATTGGGAAAGTAAGGAAAGCCTCCGCCGATTGGCGGGGGCTTCGTGTTTGTGGGAGGGGGATGGGCTAAAAAAGAGAGAGGGCAATAGAAATTGCCCTCGCGTCACGACTTTGTGACCATTCAAAACTAAAAATATAGAAAAATATAAATGTATTAATGGGATAGGTTGGCGCGCCTGATAATTGTCAAAATTACCATTCTTGTTGGATAAAGCAAGCTATTGGGCTTACTAATTACCGGTTTAGTAAGGAAAAAAGACGGTTTGCGTAGTTGTAGCGTAACAAGTGAGTATTTATGCAGCCAGATTTCAGCCTTGTTGATCCATTTGGGCGATGATCTTGTTTACTTCGGCTTCGGTTGTGCGTAGTCTTGCCTGGCAATAGGTAATGAGCTCGGAGGCTCTTTTCACCTTTTGCGCCAGAATGTCGACGGAGATGGCTTCTGTTTCGATCTCGCGTGCGATGGCGGCCAATTCTTTGTATGCTTCCTCATAGGTTAAAGTCGGTTCCATGGTAGTCTTTTTTTGATGTGATGCTGGCGTTGAATTCGGTGCTGGCGAGGATTATCCTGATCTCCTCACCGGGATGGATATCGTCAGGGTTGCTGGTAATGCGGTCGTTCGCTTTTATGATGGCGAAGCCTCGTTTCAATGTTTCTTCGGGAGAGGCGATTCGGATCATGGAAGCAAAATGGGATAGATAACCGCTTTGGTTCTTCGTGTAGTTGTTACACAAAATCTTGATAGAGGCCTTGGTGGTCATGAGCATTTCCTTCCGGTGGGAGAGAAGGCTATGGGATTGATTGACGATGACATTATTGATTTGATTGAGTGTTTTTAGCTTGCCGGCGATGGTTTGTTGTGTGCGGATGATGATCTGTTGCCGGAGGCGTGTGACGTTGTCCTCGAAATTGCGGTTGTGGTTGATGATGAACTCGGCTGCCTTGGTTGGCGTCTTTGTTTGGGTATGCGCCATGAGGTCGGCGATCGTTTCGTTTTTTTGGTGGCCGATGCCGGTGATAACGGGGAACGGGAATTTTGCAATGGCTTTACCGATCATGTAGTCGTCGAAGATCAGGAAATCGGTTTGGGCGCCTCCGCCGCGGATGATGACGACGGCGTCGTAAAGCCTGGCGCTGTTGAAGACGTCGATGAGCCGGGTGAGGAATTGCTGTGCGTTGTTTTCGCCTTGCACGACGGTGAAATAGTCGTCGACATCGAAATAATAGCCGAAGGGATTATTATCGAGGGTATGTCGAAAGTCCTGCCAGCCTGCGGATGTTTTGGAGGAGATGATGGCTATCTTTTGGATGACGCGGCTGAGGGGGAGCTCCTTATTTTTTGTCAGGTAATTGTCTCCCTGCTTGCGGATGAATTCGGGATTTTCTTTAATTAGTCTGGCGAGGGTGGCCTGGCGTTGCTGTTCCAGCATGCCGAGGGTGAAATTGCTGTCGATCTGGTTGATGTTGAGCTGCAGGCCATAGACCGGGTGGTAGTCGATGGAGACGTTGACCAGTACGTTGATATTATTGGTGAAGCGCTGGCCGGTGAGGATTTCGAAGTTGGTGATGCTGGTAGAACCCTTTCCCCAGGCCTTTGCGGGGATTTTGGCGATGAGGGCGTTGGATGCAGGGTCTTTCTCGACGAGATCGAGGCTATGGTAATTTTTGTCCGGGCGGAAGGTATGGCTAGTCACGTCGGCAATCACCCAAAAGCTGAGCGAGCTGAATTTTCTGTTCAGCGTCTCCGAGATGGAGGACGTGAGCTGTGAGAGTCGAATCGGTTGTGTGATGGACACCTATAATAACAATTTATCCGGGTTAGGGATAAAGTTAAGAAAGGCTTGGAAATTGGCTTTGTATTTTCGTTTGTCCAGCTTGTAATAAAAGGCTCCCTTTTTGGAGTTGGCCTTGTCCTTTTCTTTTTGTTTGATCAGCAGCTCGGTAGAGAGGACTTTGCGGCTGAAGTTTCGGTTATCGAAGGTCGTGTCGTAGATGCCTTCGTATAGGATCTGGAGCTGGGGGATGGTGAATTTGGCCGGCAGCAGCTCGAAGAGGATGGGGTGGAGGGCTGCCTTGTAGCGAAGCTGGCGTTTGGCGATCTCCACCATCTTCTTATGGTCGAAGATGAGCTCGGGCATCTTCTTGACGTGGAACCATTCGGGATGGTATTCGTTGATGATCTGCTTTTCGTATTGGTGAATATCGATCAGCGCGAAATACGCGATGCTCAGCGTCCGTTCTACGGGGTCGCGGTCGGGCTCGCCGAAGGCCTTCATCTGTTCCATGTAGACGCCTTCGAGGCCGGTGAGCTGCTTGAGGATACGGTTGGCGGCCTGTTCCGGGCTTTCACTGGGTTGAAGGAAGCCTCCCATCAAGCTCCATTTTCCTTTCTCGGGCTTTAGTCCTCTTTGTACAAGCAACAGTTTAATGTCATTTCCATCGAACCCGAATATGATACAGTCTACGGCGACCAGAATTCGGGTTTCCCCCGGATAACGATTCATGATCCAGCTTTTAAGTATATATTAAAACTGTGAATATACTATATACTACCAAAACTTTACATATAGTCCCATTAAAATTGCGAGGGTTGCGACAATAAGGGCGAGGGTCGCGGGTTTAACCTTGAACATTTCCCTATCGAGCAGGAAGGCCTTGGGGTTGATTTTAGGGCCTGCCAGGCTGAGGCCTACCATCACGATGACCGTGAAGAGGAAGGCCAGGCCCATACAGATCAGGAAGGGTATTCGCCAGACGGTTTGAGCGGCGCCGTCGATGATTTCCTGGGTTTGGTAGGCAGTATAGAGAAAGGTTTCGTGTCCCATCACCTGCGGGGCGAGCTCGTTGAAAAAGACGGACAGACCAAAGCCGGTGATAAGGCCGGCGACGGCGGCGGTTGCGGTGGTTCTTTTCCAGAACATACCGAGCAGGAACATGGCCAGTACTCCGGGGCTGATGAAGCCGGTATATTTCTGGATGAACGTGAAGCCGCCTTGTCCTCCGATGCCCAGGACGTCTTTCCAGGTGAAGAGGATGCCTACGAACATGGAGATGACGACGGCGAGACGCCCGGTCCAGACCATCTTTTGTTCGTCCGCGTCCTTCTTGATGTATTTCTTGTAGATGTCGAGGGTAAAGATCGTGGAGATGCTATTGACCTTTCCGGCGAGGGAAGAGACGATAGCGGCGGTGAGGGCTGCGATGGAAAGGCCTTTCAGACCGGCGGGCAGGAACCCGAGGACGGCGGAATAGGCGTAGTCCTTACGGCCGTCGGTGAGCTGCAGGTGACCGTTCTTATACAGCACGAAGGCGGCGATACCGGGCAGCATGACGATGATGGGCATCATCAGCTTGAGGAAGCCTGCGAAGAGGATGCCGGTGCGGGCAGTTGTGATATTGGCGCCCAGGGCCCGTTGTGTGATATATTGGTTACAGCCCCAGTAGTTCAGGTTGACGATCCACTGACCGGCGAAGTACATGGCGATGCCGGGCAGCACCAGGTATTTGTCGACCTCCAGCTGAGAGGAGGCGGGGGTGGGTTTATGGAAGATCATCTTGAAGTGTTCGGGTGCGTCCTTCATGAGGGCGTTGAAGCCGGCGAGGGCGTCTTTGCCGAGGCCGAAGCTTTCGGAGACGACGGTCAGGGCGAGGTAGGTGGTGGCGAGGCCTCCGATGATGAGTACGCCGACCTGGATAACATCGGTAAAACCGATGACCTTCATCCCGCCGAGGGTGATCAGCAGTGAGAAGACGGCCAGGCCGATCATGATGGCGTGGAGGTTATCTCCGCCGACGAGGCCGTTGATGGCGACGGCGCCGAGATATAAGATGGAGGTCAGGTTGACGAATACGTATAAAAGGAGCCAGAAGATGGCCATGACCAAGGCGACGGTTTCGTTGTAACGTGTCTTCAGGAACTGCGGCATGGTATAGATCTTATTCTTCAGGTAAACCGGAAGAAACCATACTGCGATGATGATGAGCGCCAGGGCTGCGATCCATTCGTAGGCGGCGACGGCGATACCGGCAAAGAAGCCTTCACCGCTCATCCCGACGAATTGTTCGGCGGAGATATTGGAGGCGATGAGGGAGGCGCCGATGGCCCACCAGGTGAGGGAGCCTTCTGCGAGGAAGAAGTCCTTGGTATCGGTAACGGCCTTGCGTTTGCGGCGATAGATCCAGATGCCGTAGGAGGCTACGAGTACGAAGTAAATGATGAAGACGATGTAGTCAGCAGAAACCAGGTTCTTGTTCATGAGCAATCGTTGGTTATATTATTTGTAATAGGCCTCATTCCAGCGGAGCTCGTTGCGGAACTGGTAGAGGTCGGTCTTTTTTCCGATGAGGGCGAACTCGATGCCGGCCATGTCGGCGAAGTCGCGCATGTGTTCCGACGTCAGGTTCTGGCTATAGCCCGTGTGGTGGGCGCCGCCTGCCTGGATCCAGGCGGAGCAGCCGGTCTTCATGTCCGGGTAGGGTTTCCAGAGTACGCGTGCGACGGGCAGCTTGGGCAGGTCGTGGGTAGGTGCTACGGCTTCGACCTCGTTGACGAGGAGACGGAAGCGGTTGCCCATGTCTACGATAGAGGCGTTGATAGCTGGGCCTGCGGCGGAGTTGAAGACGAGGCGAACGGGGTCGGCCTTGCCGCCGATACCGAGCGGATGGATTTCGCAGAATGGCTTGCCGTTGGCGATAGATTCGCAGATCTCGAGCATGTGTGCGCCGAGAACGAGATTATTGCCGGGTTCGAAGTGGTAAGTATAGTCTTCCATGAAGGAGTTGCCGCCGGGCAGGCCGCTGCCCATGACTTTCATGGCGCGGACGAGGGCGGAAGTTTTCCAGTCGCCTTCTCCGGCAAATCCGTATCCGCTGCCCATCAGTCTTTGAGCGGCGATACCGGGGAGCTGTGCCATGCCGTGGAGGTCTTCGAAGGTATCGGTGAAGCCTTTGAAGTTACCGTCTTCGAGGAAGGTGCGAAGGCCCAGCTCGATGCGGGCTGCTTCGCGCAGGGAGCTATGCTGGTCTTTTCCTTTGTGGAGTGAAGGAGCCAGGGTGTAGCTGTCCTCGTATTCTTTTACGAGGGTATCGATCTGCTTGTCGGTGATGCTGTTTACTACTTTTACGAGGTCTCCGATGCCGTAGGTATTGACGGAGTAGCCGAATTTCATTTCGGCCTCTACCTTGTCGCCTTCGGTAACGGCTACGTAGCGCATGTTGTCGCCGAAGCGGGCGAACTTTGCGCCCTGCCAGTCATTCCAGCCGGCTGCTGCGCGTGCCCAGGCGTTGAGCTGGTCGAGTGTTTCGGGGTCTTCCCAGTGGCCGGTGACGACTTTGCGGTCGAGGCGCATGCGGGTCATCATGAAACCGAACTCGCGGTCGCCGTGGGCGCTCTGGTTGAGGTTCATGAAGTCCATGTCGATGGTGCCCCAGGGGATATCCCTGTTGAACTGGGTATGCAGGTGGACGAGTGGCTTTTGCAGGATGCGAAGGCCGCCGATCCACATTTTGGCCGGGGAGAAGGTATGCATCCAGGCGATGATGCCGATACAATTTTTTGTGGTATTGGCTTCGAGGATGGTGTTGTAGATTTCTTCCGGAGACTTGACGGTTGGTTTGAAGACGACCGTAACGGGAATTTGTTTGGCTGCGTTTAAAGACTTTGCGATGGTTTGGGAATGCGCGGCTACTTGCTTTAGCGTTTCTTCACCATATAAGTGCTGACTGCCGGTGACGAACCAAACCTCGAGTTTTTTTAAATCCATGATGCTATTGTTTTATTGCCCTTACCCGGGGGCGGGGCCGTGTTTGCGTTTTATTGCCCGTAATAGGAATTAGGGCCGTGTTTGCGTTGGTAATGCTTGTTTATCAGGGAATCTTTAAGCCGGGGAGCGGTTTGGTTAATCTGCTCGGTAAGATAGGCCATCTGTGCGATACTTTCCAAAACGGCGCTATTATAAACGGCTTTATCCGCGTTTTTTCCCCAGGTGAAAGGGGCATGGTTGCCTACGAGGACCATCTCCACCTCTTCATAGCTGAGCTTTTTGTCGCGGAAGGCGTTCATAATTTGAAAGCCGGTTTGGTATTCGTAGTCGCCCTGGATCATCTCGTCGTTCATCGGCGGAGCGCAGGGGATGTCGACTGTATTGTGGTCGGCGTGAGTGGTGCCGAAGATAGGAATGTCGCGTTGTGACTGGGCCCATGCGGTGGCATAGGTAGAATGTGTGTGGACGATGCCTCCGATCTTTTCCCAGTGTTTGTATAGAACGGCGTGGGTGAGGGTATCGGAAGAGGGGCGGAGCTTTCCTTTTACTGTTACTCCCTCGAAGTCGACGATTACCATCGATTCGGGGGTCAGCTCATCATAGGGCACTCCGCTGGGTTTGATGGCGAAGACGCCGAGGTCACGGTCTGCTGCGCTGACGTTGCCAAAGGTAAAGAGGACCAGGCCGAGCTTGGGCAGCTTCATATTGGCTTCGTATGCGGCTTCGCGAATGTGGGTGTATTTGCTCATTGAACGGTTGTTTCGATATATGATCCGAGTTGTGTGTAGGCTTTGAAACGTTCGGCGTAGAGTGCGACCCTGGCCGGGTTGGGCGTATAGGTTGCGTCGAAGCCCTGGCCGATGGCTGCCATGGCGTCTTCAACCTTGGGGTAGATGCCGGCGGCGGTGGCGGCGAACATGGCTGCGCCGAGGGCGCAGGTCTGTTCGGATTTATGGATGCGGATGGGCATGTTCATGACGTCGGCCATCATCTGCATGATAAAGGGAGACTTTTTGGCTACGCCGCCCAGGCCGATGAGGCCGCGAACGGTAACGCCTTCGCTGTTGAAGCGGTCGACGATGGTCTTTGCTCCAAAGCAGGTCGCTTCGACGATGGCCTTGAAGAGCCGCGGGGCGTCGCTGCCGAGGTCGATGCCGGTAATGGCTCCTTTGAGGAGCTGGTTGGCGTCGGGTGTACGGCGGCCGTTGAACCAGTCGACGGCGAGCTCGGCCTGTGGGTCATCCGGCAGTGCTGCGGCCTGGCGGCTCAGCTCGGGGATGATCTTATCGATGATGGCGTCGATCTGTTCTTTGGGAAGGCTGGAGCCCAGCTGTTGCAGGGGCCAGGAAAGCAGGTTTCGGAACCAGGCGTAGGCGTCTCCGAAGGCAGATTGTCCGGCTTCCATACCGAGCATACCGGGAATGACGGAGCCGGGGACCTGTCCGCAGATACCCTTTACGAGCTTGCCTTCCATTTCTTTTAGCGGGGCGACGAGCATATCGCAGGTCGAGGTGCCCATGACCTTGCTGAGGTGGTAGGGTTCGATCTGGCCGCCGACGGCGCCCATGTGTGCGTCGAAGGCTCCGACGCCGACGGTGACGTCGGTAGACAGTCCGAGGCGGCTTGCCCATTCTGGGGAGAGCTTACCGGCGGCCTGGTCTGCGGGATAGGCTTCGCTGCCCAGTCTTTCGGTAAAGCCTTTGAGCAGCGGGTCGAGGGTGGCGAAGAATTCATCGGGCGGGAAGCCGCTGGGGCCGAACTCTTTCGAGAAGAGCGCCTTATGGCCGGCCGAGCAGATACCGCGTTTCATGTCTTTTATATGCTTGCCTCCGGTGAGGAGGAAGGGAATCCAGTCACAGTGTTCCACCCAGGAATAGCAGGCTTTACGGACCTCGGAATCTACCCGGAGGATATGGAGCAGCTTGGCCCAGAACCACTCGGAGGAGTAGATTCCGCCGACGAATTGCAGGTAGTTGACGGGGAATTTCGTGGCGTGGGCGTTGATCTCTGCGGCTTCCTTGACGCCGGTGTGGTCTTTCCACAATACGAAGAGGGCGTTGGGATTTTGTTCGAAGCCAGGGAGCAGGCCCAGGGGTGTGCCGGTCTCGTCGACGGCTACCGGTGTGGAGCCGGTCGTATCGATGGAGATGGCTTTTACGCCTGCGGCTATGGCGGGGCCGGCCTTTGCTAGGCAGGACTTGATCGTCTGTTCCAGTCCTTCGACATAGTCGAGGGGGTGTTGGCGAAACCTGTTGTCTGCGGGATTGCAGAATAACCCATCCTTCCAGCGGGGGTAATAAAAAACGGCCGATGCAATTTCACTGCCATCGGCAGCATTTACGAGCAGGGAGCGTACTGAATCAGTTCCGTAGTCAACTCCAATAACATATTTTTCTTGTCCCATATGGCTTTTAATGCAGGATACCCATCCTTTTGCCGGATGGAATTCTTGTCAAAATAACATTTAATTTTCGGGTTTATAAAAAATTTTTGGGGTTCATTCTTCGCCGTGGGTGTATGGGAATCCCGATTAGATTTGTCCGACTATTTTCTTTGTACAGGTAGGAGCAACCAAAAGAAAAGAATAGCAGTATTTAGACCTGCATCGACCAGATCAAAAAATAATACCAGGGCCTTAACCAATTTTTTACGTAGTCGGTAAGATACGTAAAAATTATTTTATGATACGTTATTGTGATTAAAAAGTACGATATAGGTATCCTGTAAAATTCGAAGGCATTGATTCCTAGAAACTTATCTTCGCACTTGCGTATTGGTTATTCGAGAAATAGCCTAAATTGTCTTGCCCCTCAAACCGCCGGATTGAAATGGAAAACAAAATTAAAATTAACAGGATTAAGGCCGTCTTAGCAGAAAAAGATATATCGCATAAAGAATTGGCGATCAGAGTCGGCATCGCGCCCAACAGCGTTACGCGCATTTGCAACAACGAATTTCAGCCGACTCTGAAGCTGCTCCGGGAGATTGCGCTCGCCCTTGACGTGGATATTCGTGAGCTGCTTATTCCGACCCGTACTTTTTGAAGGAATGTCTTATTGGGTGGGATTCACCCGGTTCGTAAATGTTTCTTCGTAGGGGTTACCCGCAGGTAGGTGCTTAGCGGAAATGGGTATCTTTATGGCCTATGCTTAGACTTTACTCTACTACTGTCTTCTTATTCCTTTCTACTATTGTACTCGCTCAGCCGGTAGATCGTTTCACGGATAGTCTCAAAAAAAAACTGGCTTCAGCCACCACGGATTATGACCGGATGACCACGCTGGCGAGTCTTGCTATGGCTTCTTTTGCCGACCATGAGCTTGCGGAGAAGTATATGGGGCAGGCGGTGGAGGTAGCGGAGCTGAGCAGGGACCGGCGTCTGATGGCGATGATCTACCTGGCGAAGGGGAACCGGTATATGAATGCGCCGGGTCTTTCGGACAACCTGGATCGGGCGATTACCAATTTTCACCGGGGGGAGGAGATTTCCAAGGCCAACAATCTTTCGGCTTTGCTGGTGATGAATTATAAGAAGCTGGCGACCGCTATGCAGATGAAGGGGGACGCTCAAAAAGCGATGTTTTACAGTAACCAGGCTTTGTCGACGGGAAGCAATTCGGAGAATGATACAGCCAGGGTCGAAGGGTATCTGGCGATGGGGGGCACCTATCTGCAGATGAACGAGAAGCTGCTTTCGTTCCGGAATTTCCTACAGGCGTTGAATGCGGCGGAGAAGAGCGGGGATGAGTCTTTGCTGAAGGAGACGTATGGATATCTGTCGGATTTTTATGCTAGTATAAAGGCTTATGATACGGCGATCGATTACCGGATGCGGGTGTATGAGATGAATAAAAAGAAGTGGGACATCAACCAAATCATTTCGGGCGACTATGAAATAGGGGACCTTTATTGGAAGAACAAGCAGCAGGATATGGCGCTGCGGATGTACGAGCATGCGATCCAGCTGGCGGATACGCTGCACTACGAGCTGTTCAAGTGGGATCCATATTTCCGCATCTTCAACATGTATTTCAACAACGAGCAGTTTGTAAAGGCGAAGAATTATCTGTGGGCGCATGCGC
>JAFDYG010000438.1 GCA_018267545.1 Bacteroidota bacterium | reverse complement strand
TAAAACCGGATAAGCGTTTTGTGGTTTATTCGGGATTGGAGAATTTCCCTATTGGAGGGGGTATTACGGCGATTTCTTTACAAATTTGATGCAGAAGTTTTTGCGACAATAGAAACCCCATTATTTGAAAATGAAAGTTCAATGTAAAAATTGCCTGCCAAAGGAAGGGATAGAGGTCCCGGAATTTACTCAATCTGAAAAGAATGTCCTGATTAAATTAAAATCAGAATTCCCAATTTATGCTTTCAAGCACATCATCGATAATTTTAAGGTTAGTCATTTAGAGGCAAAATATATAACAACCCGTATTAATGTAGATTATGGGCATTGCAACAATTGCATTTTTAACCGCCTCGATAAAGAATATATTCACTGTCCTAAATGTGGCGCATTAAATTTCAATTGGAAGACAAATGGCTGAGAAAAGCCACTGGTTATAGGTGGGTTGGAGAAAGATGTAGTCCCGACAGGAATCGAACCTGTATCAAAAGTTTAGGAAACTTCTATTCTATCCATTGAACTACGGGACCATTCACGATCCGGGCGGGAGGGCCACGAGATAGTGAGGGCCGCAAAAATAAGGCATTTTTTTTTAGCAGGCAGGAATTCCTTACTTTGATTGCTTCAAATAAAATTTTAATTATGAATCGATTGACTCTGCCGCAGGGGCGTCGCGCCTGGGGGGTATTGGTAGGTATGATGATGATGGTTGTTTCGGCCCGCGCACAAGGCCCGCATTTTAGCCACCAGACTATTTATGTGACGGATTTGAATAGGGCAGCGGATTTTTATGAGAAGGCGCTGCAGCTCAAAAAGATAGCGGAGCCGTTTCATGACGGGAAGCACATCTGGTTTAGGGTTTCGGAGCACGGGCAGCTGCACGTGGTTTCGGGGGCGAAGGAGGATGTGGCGCATGACATCAATATCCATTTGGCGTTTAGCGTGGCTTCGATGGAGGCGTTTACCAAGCATTTGGATGCAATGGGGGTGAAATATGGGAATTGGGCCCAGAGCAGCAAGGAGCCGCAGGTGAGGCCGGACAAGGTGAAGCAGATCTATTTGCAGGACCCGGATGGGTATTGGATTGAGGTGAATGACGATAAGTTTTAGGCTGGAGCGAAAATCGGGCGGCTGGCGGCGAGAAGGCAGGGCGGGGAGGGGTGAAATCCCCTATCTTTGCACTCCTCAAAAGCAGGATTATGAAGTTTTATAATTTCGTTATCAAGTATCGCCCCCAGCTGGCTCTCGCAATTTTGGCCATTGCTATAGTCGCTAATATTTATGCCGGTTTTTGGCCAGCTTTCTTGCTGTACCTGATAGCTGCGATCCTGATTTTCGGGTACTTTTTTATTGGGCCGCTGCGGCTTATCCAGGAGCATATGGAGAGCGGGAACATGGAAGCGGCGGAAAAGGTGCTCAATTCGGTGAAGTTTCCAAGGCTGCTGTACAAGCCGATCCGTTCGGTTTATTATACGCTGAAGGGCAATATCGCCATGATGAAGCAGGACTTCGAGGGGGCTGAGACGAATATGAAGAAGGGGCTGGATTTGGGGATGCCGATGAAGGAAGCGGAGGGCGCCAGCCTGCTGCAGATGGGGATGCTGGCCATGCAAAAGAATGACATTCGCCAGGCTGAAAGCTATATTCGTCAGGCCCTTCGGAAGGGTCTTCCAGATAAGGAAAATCAGGCTGCCGCTTTCTTGCAGCTGTGTTCTATCATGATGACGAAGAGGGAGTTTCGTGCGGCCAAGGATTTCTTCCGGAAGGCTAAGGCGCTGAAGCCGACGACGCCTCAGATCGTCGATCAGATCAAGCAAATCGAAAAGTATATCTCGCGGATTCCCGGTTAGGGGGAGCGCAATCCATGTAGGAAGGCGAGGTGAGCACGCGTATGGCGGGACCCCGGCTAGGCCGGCGGGATTACGTATACTCCAAACAGTTCCTCCACGCGTTTGCGGCGGTATTGAAAGATACCCTCCAGCTGCCGCTTTACAAAGAGTTTGTTGGCCAGGTTTCCTATCGGGCCATAGCCTACTTCATAGTGAACAATATCGGTCATTTCGACTCCGCCGGAGATGGGGCGGAAGTGGTGCTGGTGGTGCCAGAGGCGGTAGGGGCCGCGGCGCTGCTCGTCGACAAAGTATTGGCCTTCGCAGACCTGGGAGATTTCGGTTATCCAGTGGACGCGGAACCAGGGGAAGGGATAGAGCTTGTATTCTATAACCTGACCGGGGTAAATGGCGGGGCGGGGACAATCGCTGGGAAGCGGGCTACGATCTTGGACGGAGAGGATCTCGAACCGCATGTAGGGCGGGGTGATCAGGGGCAAATTGGCCGGGTCGGCGAAAAAAGACCAGACCTTGTCTGATTCTCCGGGTATCTTTTGGAGTTTTTTAAACGAAACAACTGCCATTGACGCAAAATAGGTCTGGCAGTTGGGACGTTATTGTCCTGTTTAATTTTGGACGGGCTGTTTGCCGGAAGAAGTTACACAGTCTACCATGTGGCGGAGGGTGCGCAGCGAAAGGCTGTTCTTTTCCAGGAAGTCAAAGCTGCCGTATTGCAAGAATATTTCTTTGGTATTCAGGCCTTTCTGGCTAGAGAACAAGATGACGTAAACGCTGGGGTCGATGTCTCTTACTTTTTGGAGGGTGTCCAGGCCGTTCATTTTGCCGTCCAGATTGTAGTCGAGGACGATGACGGAGGGGTGCTTATCCAGCTCGGAAATACAAGATTCACCAGTAGTGTAGAAGTGAATGTTACTGCTTAGCGACTCGAGCTCCTTCGCGATAAGGCTTTGATAGATGACGTTATCTTCTACCACGAAAATAACGGGTTGTTGAGTTAATTCCATTGTGTTTTAACAGTAGTGCAGTATAGAGGTAAGGAAAATGGTGCCAGAAAAAAGGTGCTTGATTATCAGTACCTACAGGCATATTTCCACATTTACAGCTCTCTGTTTGGGAATATTTTCGGCGCGGTGGGAATTTTGGGGGACCGCAGGGTCTATAGAAATGCAGTCGTGGCGCGGAAAAGGGCGCAAAAAGATTGCGAAGGCAAGGGTCATTGGCTGGCCAGGCTATGGAGACGGAACGCTGGTCTGCGGCCTATGTGGCAGAAGACCCTGACAGAGAGAGATACGAAACAAAGGAAAGCCCGGATTTAGGCCAATACCTCTGTTTGCAATTGTACAATACATTCCTTTATAACCGTATCAATGGTTCCTATTAGACCGGGGACGGCTTCGAGGTGTTCCTTTTGTTTGGCGTTGGCTTCGACGGTACGGATGTCCTGACGGATGGTTTTGATGCCCATAGAATCAATGGTAGATTTCAGCTTGTGGGCCGTTTTGCCTACCTGATCCCAATTCTCTTCATGCAGCGCCTTCTTTAAGTCCTGGACGTTTTGGGGAACGGTCTCGATGAAGAGGGATACCATCTTCTTGATGAAACCTTCGTCACCGCCTGAAACGGACTGAACCATTGAAAGATCATACAACTTGGAATTCACGGGTGTCATACTGGTGGAATTATGGTTGTTTTTAAAGGGAATTTCGGTGTTGCCGGCAAGGACTGTGCCGGAAGGAGCGGCTGCGCCGGATGAGGATTCGTGGGCTGCGGCTACGGGAGTCTTGTAATAGGCAAGGTTGCGGTAGATCACCTGGAACAATCTTTCTTCGTCAAAGGGCTTGGCCAAATAATCTGTCATTCCGGCCGCCAGATATTTTTCGCTATCCCCTTTCAACGCATTTGCAGTCAGCGCAATAATGGGAATTTGCGATTTCACGGGGTCGGGCAGGCGGCGAATATGTTGGGTGGCCTCGATGCCATCCATTTCCGGCATCTGGACATCCATCAGGATACAGTCGAAAGCAGCGGTTTCCAGCGCCTGAATGGCTTCCCGTCCATTGTTGACGATGACGACCTCGAAGTCCCAGGATTCCAGGATATGTCTGGCCAGGTATTGGTTGAGCTCTACGTCTTCCGCCACCAGGATCTTTCTATGTCCCAAGCTCTTGTAATCCGTTTCCTGACTTATTTCGTTTTCCTGCATAGCTTCAATGCTTAAGTGATAAGGGACTCGTATTGTAAAGGCCGAGCCCTTGCCTTGTTCGCTCCTCACGGATAGCTCACCGTTCTGCATTTCCACCATATTCTTACAGATCGCCAGACCCAGCCCCGTCCCGCCGTACTTGCGCGAGATGGTAGCGTCTGCCTGCTCGAACGGTTCAAATATGGTCCGGAGCTGCTCTTTGCTGATGCCGATGCCCGTGTCGATGACTGTGATCTCCACGACTACGGCGTCTTCATCACGCTCCGTGATGCTCGTCATGACCTTGATATTCCCTTCGTTGGTGAACTTCAAGGCATTTCCCAATAAATTATTCAAGACCTGGCTCAGACGATACGGATCGCCTTTTACAACCAGGTCGGCAGGAATCGAGTTCTGGAAAACCAGGCCCAGTTCCTTTTCTTCCGCTCTATAGATAAACGACTGGATGATCGTCGCCACCTTATCGACAATCTTGAAAGGAATGCTTTCAAGCTGCAATTTCCCGGCTACGATCTTCTCCAGATCGAGAATGTCGTTGACGATGACCAGCAGGTTATTTGCAGACTCCTGAATCAATTGCAGATAGTTGCGCTGCTGTACGTCCAATCGTGTCTTGTTCAATAGGCTGGCAATCCCCAGGATCCCGTTCATGGGAGTCCTGATCTCGTGACTCATATGGGCAAGGAAAGATTCTTTTGCCCTTGCCACTTCATCGGTTAGCTGTTTCGTCAGCCGGAGCTCCTTCTCCATCTTCACCCGGTCGGTAATGTCCTGGGAGAAGCCGATCACATAAGGGTCTTCTCCGGGCTCTTCCATGCGAAAGTTCTTATATAAGAGAAAGATCTCCGCCCCATCCTTATCCAACACACAAAATTCGCCGCTTACGGCATTGTCACAACGATGGATGGCCTGGATATATTCTTCTTCGAATCTTTCCTTATGTTTCGGAGGGATAAAATCCTGGATGTTGTGACCCAGCATCTCTTCCTGCGTATAACCCAGCACCCGACAGATGGCTGGATTGACGGCCAGCAATTTACCGTTCATGTCGTGGGTGCAGATGAGCGCCTGGCT
Source organism: Bacteroidota bacterium (assembly GCA_018267545.1). Taxonomy (GTDB): domain Bacteria; phylum Bacteroidota; class Bacteroidia; order Chitinophagales; family Chitinophagaceae; genus Puia. Next base: position 38,060 of record JAFDYG010000438.1, on the reverse strand, counting down.
ATGATTATAAAGGTCGCGGTACTTCTTTTCACTCCGTCGAAGCTTCTCCTCATATTCTTTCTTCTCGGTAGTCTTGACGACATAAATGATCACCATCTTCAGCTCGCCCGTCTCATCCAGCATGGGGTGGACACTATGCATATAGTGCTGCAGCACTCCCGCCTGGTCACGGTGTGCTTCACTCCACTCCACCATCTGCTTCGTCTGTCGTACTTTTTCAAAGACCTCCCGTCTCGCCCTGCAGATTTCTGCGGGACGTCCGGCATATTGGCAAAATTCTTCGTTAGTCTTTCCTATCATCCACGCCCTTAAAGAGGCATCCGGCACAGCGTTGGGATTCACGTACAAGTATCGGTATTCTGCATCCGCCACTATGACCTCTGCAGGGGCCTTATTCAGGATCTCCTCAAAGAAAATACTCTGTAAATGCATTGCAAGCGAGATTTGCGGCCAGAGGTTTTTTGGCCCGGTTACTTGATCTTCAACTCGCCATTTTGAATCATGCGATAGAGCGTGGACTTACCAACGTCCAGTTTCTTCGCGACGAGCAGGACATCTTTGTCGTACTTGTCCAAGTAGTGCTGCAGGATTTGTATTTCGAACTCTTTAAGGGTCATTTCTTTGTTCAACAAATCGGCGATGCTGGCCGAAGTGTTGAGGGTGATGTGCTCCGGTTGGATGAATTCTTCATCCGCCATGACGACGGCCAGTTCCACTACCGATTTCAATTCCCGGACGTTGCCAGGGAAAGGATATTGCAGGAGCTTTTGCTGGGCCTCGGGCGACAGCGACTTTTTATCGATCTTATTCTCACGGCAGAAGCCATCGATAAAGAACTTGGAAAGGATCAGGATGTCATTCCCTCTTTCCCGCAGCGGCGGCAGAAGAATCGGCAGACCGATAAGGCGATAGTACAAGTCTTCGCGGAAGGTCTTGTTCTTTACCTCTTCCAGCAGGTTCTTATGCGTAGCTACGACAATACGAACGTCGATTTTAGTAACCGTATTGCTGCCGATGCGGGTGATTTCACGCTCCTGGAGGACTCGAAGGAGCTTGGCCTGGAGGTTGATGTCCAGTTCGCCGATCTCATCCAGGAATAACGTACCCTTATCCGCTTCTTCGAATTTTCCGATACGGCGGGTAACGGCGCCCGTGAAGGCGCCCTTCTCGTGCCCGAAGAGCTCGCTTTCGATGAGCTCCCGTGGTATGGCTGCCACGTTTACCGCGACAAAGGGCTGTTTGTGCCGGTCGGAGTTGTAATGGATCGCTTTCGCAATCATCTCTTTACCCGACCCCGTCTCACCGGTGACGGAGACCGTGATATTGGTCTTGGCGGCCTTTTCTATAAGGGAGAATACTTTTAGAATTTGTTCGCTCTTCCCCAGGATCATCTGGGAGAAGTCATATTTCTTGCTCACCTGGCTCTTCAACGTCTCTACTTCCTGCTTCAGGTTGCTGATTTCCCGGAGGTGCAGGATGCTGTTCCAGAGCCGGTCTTTCGTGTCGTCATCCTTTACGATGTAATCGAACGCGCCATTCTTGAGGAGATTGATCGCCGTGGCTACGTCTTCCTGGCCGGAAATGACGATAACCCGGATATCGGGGTTGTGCTCCTTTATTTTCTTTAGGACTTCTGCTCCATCACAATCAGGGAGGGAATAGTCGAGCGTGACGACGTCAGGATTCTCGTGCAGGGCTGCGAAGAAATCACGGGGCGATTCGAATCGTTTTACCTCATACTCGGGGTTGAGGGACAGATAGTGCTGGAGCATTGAGCCATACCAGACATCGTCTTCAACGATGAATACTTTAAAGGATTGATGGTTTTTCATATCTGCGTTTATATAGGATAAGAATTTAACGTCTAAAGGACAAAATTATTCCCATATTAAGACATTTTCCAATCGCCTTGCCGTTTTTTTCTTTATTAATGGGCTATATAAGACAAAAATAGGTGTTTACCCTTAAAAACCAGCGTTTTTTGTGGTGGGAACTGGGTACTGGGAAGGCTGTCTCAGGGGTGAAAAACGCGGGGAAAGCGGGGTAAAATTAGTGCGGAAACGGCCTTTTTTGGAAAGAGTCCCGGAAGGGCAAAGTCTTATCTTTGGGCCATGTCAATCAACCGGGAAAAGCTCCGTGCGCACTTCGAGCATGAGTATCAAAAACTGAATGCACAGCAGCGCCTGGCCGTCGATACGATCGAGGGACCCGTGATGGTCATTGCCGGCCCGGGGACGGGTAAGACACAGATCCTGGCCGCCCGGATCGGGAAGATACTCCTGGAAACCGACGTCCTTCCCCAGAATATCCTCTGTCTTACCTATACCGACGCCGGGACCATCGCCATGCGGCGCCGGCTTCTTTCCTTTATCGGACCCGATGCGTATAAGGTCAATGTCTCTACTTTCCACGGCTTTTGTAACGATATCATCCAGGAGAACCTGCCCCTTTTCGAAACGACCGCCCTGGACCCCATATCGGACCTGGAGCGGATACAACTCTTTAAAAATCTGATCGATAGCTTCCCCAAGAACCATCCGTTGAAGCGGTACCGGGGGGACGTTTATTTCGAGATGCGTAACCTCCAAAGTCTCTTCTCGACGATGAAGCGGGAAGACTGGAGCCCGGCCTTTATCAACCAGAAGATCGACCAATTTCTTGCCGATCTGCCAAACCGGGAGGAATTTATCGCCAAGCGCGCCACCAAGGAATTCAAGAAAGGGGACGTGCGGACGGATAAGATCGCGGAGGAGCAGGAGCGGATGGAGAAGCTCAGGGCGGCGGTAAATGAATTCGAGCCCTTTCAGGCCCTCATGCGAAAAAACAACCGCTATGATTTCGACGACATGATCAACTGGGTGATCCGGGCGTTTGAAAGCAATAAGGCGCTGCTCTCGTCCTATCAGGAGCGGTATCAATATATCCTGGTAGACGAATACCAGGATACCAGCGGGACCCAGAATAAGCTGGTCAGTCTCCTTATTACCTACTGGGAGCAGCCCAACGTATTTGTCGTGGGCGACGACGACCAGAGTATCTATCGTTTCCAGGGCGCCAACGTAGAGAATATGCTGGAGTTCGCCCATCAGTATCAAAAGGACCTGCTTACGGTCGTCCTGACCAACAACTACCGGTCCACGCAGCCGGTCCTGGATATATCCAGGACATTGATCGACCGGAATCAGGAACGATTAGTCAAACAGATCCCGGGTCTTTCCAAAAATCTCTTGTCCAGTCATCCACTGATCAGCAAGCTCCACTACCCTCCCCGATTAATGGAGTACCTGAGTCCCAGACAGGAGATGACCAATATTACGCTGCAGATCGAGCAGCTATTGGCGAATGGCGTCACGCCGGGCCGAATCGCCATCATTTACAAAGAGAACAAGTACGGCGAGGAGCTGGCGAGGTTCCTCCAGCTGAAGCGGATATCCGCATACAGCAAACGTAACCTGGATCTGTTCGACATTCCGCTCGCCCACAAGATCCTGCTGCTGCTGCGTTACCTGGCGCGAGAGCACGACGCCCCATATGGTGGAGACGAGTTGCTGTTGGAGATCGTGCACTTCGGGTTCTTCGGCATCGCTCCGATAGAAATCGCCAAGCTGTCCGTCGAAGTGGCGGACAAGCAGTTCAGCGACCAAAAGACTTCGATCCGCCGTCTCCTATACGAGAAAGCTACAAGGCCGGCCAGGGACCTCTTCGACGCGGGTCTGCCCGAAGGACTGAAGAAGGCCGGCAAGGCGCTGGAAAAACTGATCGGCGACGTCCCCAATACTACCCTGCAGGCCCTCTTCGAGAACTGTATACGAGAGGCTGGCATCCTCGCCTATATCATGCAAAGTCCCGACAAGATCTGGCTGATGCAGGTGCTGACAGCCCTCTTCGACTTCGTCAAGGAAGAGTCGCGGCGCAATCCCGACCTGAATCTGGAACAGCTTATACAGATGACCGACCTGATGAAGGACAATAGCATCTCTCTTCCATTGGTACAGGTATCGGGAAGCGATAAGGCGGTCAATCTCCTCACAGCCCATGGTTCCAAGGGGCTCGAGTTCGAATATGTTTTCTTCGCCGGCTGTAATGCCGCTACCTGGGAGAAGAAACGGAAGCCCGGCGGCGGTTATAAATATCCGGATACCTTGTTTAGCCGGACCGAAGCGGGTGACACCGGAGCCCGGGAAGAAGAGGAGCTGCGCCGGTTATTCTATGTAGCCCTGACGCGGGTGGAACAACACCTGTTTATCTCCTGGTCGAGGTATCGTGACGATGGGAAGGAGCTGGAACCCTCGGTTTTTATCGCCGAGATCCAGGAAGAGCATACGCTGCCCGTCGAGAAGATCACGATCCCAGCGGAGGAACAGGCAGAATTCGACGCCCTGCCTTTCAGCGATAGCGTCGCTCCCGAGATACAAGCAGCGGAAGAAGACTTTATCAGCCGGATGCTGGAGAAGTTCGTAATGAACGTCACGGCCCTGAACAACTATCTCAAGTGCCCGCTGGAATTTTATTATCGCAACCTGGTGCGGATTCCTTCGCCCAAGAACGAGAATACGGAATTCGGAAGCGCCGTGCATTTCGCCCTGCAGCGTCTTTTTGAGAAGATGAAGGCACACGCCGCGGAAGAGTTTCCTTCCAAGGAGGAGATGCTGAGCGACTTCCAGTGGTATATGCGGAGACACCGGGAGATATTTACCCGGGAAGCTTTCGCGAGGAGGATGGAGTATGGACTGGAGGTTCTGGCCAACTACTACGACAAATACATCCATCAATGGAATAAGATTGTCACGGTAGAAAGGAATATCCGTAACGTCGTGGTCCGGGGCGTTCCACTCAAGGGGAAGCTGGACAAGCTAGAGTTCCAGGGTAAGGAGGTCAATGTCGTGGACTACAAGACCGGGGATGTCGACAAGGCCAGGGACAAGCTCGTACCGCCCAATGGCAAGCATCCTAACGGCGGGGACTACTGGCGGCAGGCTGTTTTCTATAAGGTTCTCGTGGATAGCTACGAGCAGAAGGACTGGAAGGTGACGAGCACCGAGTTCGACTTTGTGGAGCCCGATAAGAAGAAAGAATACCGGAAAATAAAGATCGTGATCACGCCGGAGGATATTACGACGGTGACGCAGCAGATCATCGACACCTGGCAGAAGATTCAAAACCGTGAGTTCTATACGGGCTGCGGTGACGCTGACTGTCATTGGTGTAATTTCGTCAAGACCAATAACCTGGCTATTGCATTGCATGAGGTGAGCGAGGAGGAGGGCGAGGAGATTTAAGGGATTATTAGGAAGGGCTATCCGCTGAAACAATTTATTTTTACAAAATGAAGCTTCGAAACGGTCTATTGTTTTTTTCCCTTTATGCTCTTCTGGTCATCGGCGCCATCGGTCATACCGGCTGTGCCAATATCATCCCCCCGACGGGCGGCCCGAGGGATACCCTGCCTCCCAGGCTGCTGTTCGTGACCCCGAACGATACGGCCAAGCGGGTTACCACCAATAAGATCGTCTTTACCTTCGACGAATACATCGACCCGAAGGATATCCGGACGGAGCTGATCGTCTCTCCTGTTCAGAAAATAGACCCCATCGTGGATTCGAAGCTGCGGGTGCTGACGGTGAAGATGAAGGATACGCTCCAGCCCAATACTACCTATACGCTGAATTTCGGCAAGTCGATACGGGATTATAACGAGGGGAATATCCTGCGTGATTTTTCCTATACCTTCTCCACGGGCGATCATATCGACCAGGGGACATTCACCGGAAAGGTATTGATTGCGGTTACGGGTAAGGCGGACAGCACCCTGATCGTCGTGCTGCATACCAAATTCGAGGATTCGACCGTGGCCAAGGACCGGCCGCGTTATATGGCCCGGGTGGACAGCACCGGCCAGTTTGCTTTCCGGAATATCCAGCCGGGGTCTTATGCCGTCTATGCCATGAAGGACGAAGGAGGCACGCATAAGTACCTGTCCAAGGCACAGCTCTTTGCCTTTGCGGATGCGCCGGTAGATATCAAAGAAAGCACCAATCCAATTACCCTTTATGCCTATACGGAGGCGGCGGATAGCAAGCCCAAGACCACTACAACCGCGGCACCGGCTCCTGCCAACCGGAGGACTACGGCCAGGGACCGAGAGAGGGATCGGCGGCTGCAGCTTCAGACGAATGTCGCGAATAATCAGTTCGACGTGCTGGATACCTTCCGGATCACTTTTGCGACGGGGCTGAAGGTCTTCGACTCTACCCAGTTGAGATTTACCGACGAGTATTTCCGGGATATCGACGTGCGGAGATACCGCTACGCCCGGGATACCACCAATAAAATCGTCTCGCTGGTATACGCCTGGCCTACCGACACCAAGTTTAACCTTATTATACCCAAGACTTTTGGTCAGGATTCGGCCGGCAGGAAGCTGTTGAAGGACGATACCGTCAGCTTCCGCACAAAGAAGGACATCGACTATGGCGAAATCCGGGTTAGGGTCTTGAATATCAATCTATCCCGCCATCCGGTCCTGCAGCTCGTACAGTCGGACGTGGTAAAATTCTCATTTCCTTTCAATGCCCGGCGGGAAGTAAGGAAGCTGTTGTTTCCGCCAGGAGAATATGAAATGCGTATCCTTTACGACACCAATGGAAACCTGACCTGGGATACCGGGCAATTCTTCGAGAAAAAGCGGCAGCCGGAGGTCGTGGCGCCCGTTTCGCGTAAGCTGACGGTGAAGGCAAATTGGGACAATGATCTAGATTTTAGTCTATAGGGCGTACCTTTGCAGAATGCAATTTTCCTCCAGTTTACTTGAGAGCGCGGTCAGCGAATTTGCCAAATTACCGGGTATCGGGAAGAAGACAGCCCTCCGGCTGGTCCTGCACATGCTGAAGATGGACGCCGGAAATGTGCAAGGCTTCGGCGAGGCGTTGATCAGGATGCGGCAGGAGATAAAATTCTGCCAGCGCTGTCACAATGTGGCGGATGGCGATATCTGTTCCATCTGCGCCAATTCCCTTCGTAAACAAGAGCTGATCTGTGTGGTAGAGAGCCTTCGGGAAGTCATTGCCATCGAAAGTACCCAGCAATACAGCGGGACCTATCACGTGCTAGGGGGGATTATCTCTCCGTTGGATGGAGTCGGGCCGGACCAGCTGAACGTGGAGTCATTAGTCAACCGGGTCCGGAAGGAGCACACGCAGGAGCTGATCTTTGCATTGAATCCGACGATTCAAGGGGATACGACGATCTACTATATTCAAAAGAAGCTGCAGGATACTCCGGTGAAGATTACGACGATCGCCAGAGGGATTGCCTTTGGCGGGGAGCTGGAGTATGCGGATGAGATGACTTTGGCGAGGAGCATAACGAACCGGCTGCCGGTAGAAAGCTATCGGACGGGGGGCTAGTCAGCTATACGACCTTGTTTGTAGAGAATTTTTCTGTAAATTTGCACTCTGTACAGGCGGATTTGTTTATTGTTCAGCCTGTGCGGCCGAGACCGGCGCGAAAAACTGAACTAATAAACGTCTGAAATAATTCTATTCTTACCTGGTTATTTCCCTCGTTATCAACAGTTCAGAAAATTTATTGGGCGAAATCGCGTTATTGTTTCCGGGATTTTGAAAAATCAAAAGCCTCCTTGCGGGGAGGAAAAAGGAGTAACTATGGACGTACGTAAAGTCATCGAAGACCGGCTGAAAAAAAGCATACTCATCATCGATGGAGCGATGGGAACCATGATCCAGCGGCATAAGCTGGAAGAAGCGGACTATCGCGGTGAGCGCTTTAAGGATTGGCATATAGACGTAAAGGGTAATAACGACCTGTTAGTACTTACACGACCCGATGTTATAGAGGGTATTCACAGAGAGTACCTGGAAGCAGGAGCCGACATTATCGAAACGAATACTTTTAACTCCCAGCGGGTGAGCCTCGCGGATTATCAGATGGAGGAGCTTTCCTATGAGCTAAACGTGGCTGCTGCGCGTCTGGCTAAGAAGGCGGCTCTGGATTATACCTCCCGCAATCCGGAAAAGCCCCGTTTTGTCGCCGGCGCCATCGGCCCGATGAGCAAGACGTTGTCTTTGTCTCCGGATGTCAACAACCCCGGTTTCCGGTCGGTTACCTTCGACGAGGTGAGTGATGCTTATTATGAACAGGTAAAGGGCCTTGTCGATGGGGGCGCCGATCTGCTCCTGGTCGAGACGATCTTCGACACACTGAATGCAAAGGCGGCCATCTTCGCCATCAAGAAATATTTCCGGGATACGAAGCAGACCGAGCTTCCCATTTTGATCAGTGGGACGATCACCGACGCCAGCGGCAGAACGCTTAGCGGACAAACGCTTGAAGCCTTCTACGTTTCCGTCATGCACGCCAAGCCGCTTAGTATCGGCCTCAACTGCGCACTTGGCGCCGCGGAAATGCGGCCGCATATCGAAGAGCTGAGCCAGATCTCGGCTTGTTTCACCTCGGCATATCCGAACGCGGGTCTTCCCAATGCTATGGGTGAATACGACGAGCTTCCCGAACAGACGGCTCACTTTATCGAAGAATGGGCCGAGAAGGGATTTGTCAATATCGTAGGCGGATGCTGCGGCACGACGCCCGACCATATCAAACATATCGCCGAGCACGTGGCTTCCATCAAGCCGAGGCCGCTGCCCGTCGTTGAAACGGAACTTGTTTAAAACTAAAAGATACCCGATACTAAAATGTCCGCCGTTACAATACACCCCTTTCTTCGTCTTTCCGGTCTCGAACCGCTCGTATTACGCCCCCTGACGAACTTCGTCAACGTGGGTGAACGTACCAACGTGACGGGCTCGAAGAAGTTCGCCCGCCTTATCCGGGAGAATCAATATGAAGAAGCGCTTAGCGTAGCCCGCCAGCAGGTAGAGAATGGAGCGCAGATCCTCGACGTCAACATGGATGACGCCCTGCTCGACGGGGAGAAGGCCATGCAGACCTATCTCAACCTCCTGCAATCCGAGCCGGATATTGCCAAGATTCCCATCATGATCGACTCCTCCAAGTTCTCGATCATCGAAGCGGGTCTGAAATGCGTACAGGGGAAGTGTATCGTCAACTCGATTTCGCTGAAGGAAGGCGAGGAGAAATTTATCGACCAGGCTATCATTTGCAAGAGCTATGGTGCGGCCGTCATCGTGATGGCCTTCGACGAGGCCGGTCAGGCAGATACGGTTCGCCGCAAGGTAGACATTAGCCACCGCGCCTATAAGATCCTCACCGAGCAGGTCGGTTATGACCCGCAGGACATCATCTTCGACCTGAACATCTTCGCGATCGCTACCGGTATCGAAGAGCATAACAACTATGCCGTCGACTTTATCGAGGCCATCAAAGAAGTCAAGAAATTGATGCCCCTCACGCGGATCAGCGGCGGGGTCAGTAATATTTCCTTCTCCTTCCGCGGAAACGAGCCCGTTCGTGAGGCTATGCACAGCGTCTTTCTGTATTACGCTATCAAGGCTGGCATGGACATGGGCATCGTCAATGCGGGACAGCTCGTGGTCTATGACGAGATCGAGCCCCAGCTGCGTCAGCTTTGCGAGGAAGTTATCCTGAATCAGAATCCGGATGCTACCGACAAGCTCCTGGCTTTTGCCGAGACCGTAAAGGCCAAGGGCAAGACCGAAGTAAAGGACGAAGCCTGGCGCCGCGGCACGGTGGAAGAACGCCTGAAGCATGCCCTCGTCAATGGCATTACCGAATATATCGATTCCGATACGGAAGAAGCGCGGCTCAAATATCCCAGGCCCCTCGACGTGATCGAAGGTCCGTTAATGGCTGGGATGGACGTGGTGGGCGACCTTTTCGGAAGCGGGAAGATGTTCCTGCCGCAGGTGGTCAAGAGCGCCCGCGTGATGAAGAAGTCCGTGGCGGTACTTACGCCTTTTATCGAGTTAGAGAAGGAAGAGAGAAAGAAGGCAGCGGGTTCCGATGCCGTCGAAAGCTCCAGCGCAGCAAAGATTCTGCTCGCTACCGTAAAGGGTGACGTGCATGACATCGGGAAGAATATCGTCGGTGTGGTCTTGGGTTGTAACGGCTATGACATCATCGACCTGGGTGTAATGGTGCCGGCCGATAAAATCCTCGAGACGGCCAAACGTGAAAAAGTATCTATCATCGGGCTCAGCGGTCTGATCACTCCGTCTCTCGACGAGATGGTACACGTGGCCCGGGAGATGAAGCGGCAGGATTTTGAAGTACCCCTGCTGATCGGGGGAGCGACGACCTCGCGGATGCATACCGCGGTCAAAATCGCTCCGGAGTTCGAGAAGGGTGTGGTCCACGTCCTGGATGCGTCCCGTAGCGTAACGGTGGCCGGCTCTTTGCTGAGCGCCGAGCAAAAGCCCGAGTTCCTGCGCGGTATCAAGGAAGAATACAAGAAGCTTAAAGAAGACTTTGCCAATAAGAAAACGGTCAAGCAATACCTGCCCTTCGGCGGTGCGCAAGAGAATAAAGTAAAGATCGACTGGGCGGGTTTCAAACCGGTCACGCCTTCGTTCATAGGAACGAAGACCTTTGACGGATATGATCTGGCGGACATCGCCCGCTATATCGACTGGGGCCCCTTCTTTATCACCTGGGAGCTGCACGGCAAATTCCCGGCGATACTGCAGGATGCTACGGTCGGTGTCGAGGCTACTCGTCTCTTCAACGACGCCAATGCCCTTCTAAAGCAAATCGTCGACGAGAAATGGCTAAAGCCCAGGGCCGTCATCGGCTTCTGGCCGGCTAATTCGGACGGAAAGGATTCGATAACGGTGGAGCATGACAACGGTCCGGTTCGCCTGGAGTTCCTGCGTCAGCAAATCAAGAAAGCCGCTAATCAGCCGAATATATCCCTGAGTGATTTTGTCGCTCCTCAGACCACGGGCAAAAAGGATCACCTGGGCGCCTTCATCGTCAGCATCGAAGGCATCGAGCCGCATCTCAAACGCTTCGAAGCGGCGCACGACGACTACAACAAGATCATGCTGCAGGCGCTTGCCGACCGTATGGCCGAAGCCTTTACCGAATTGCTCCACGAGCGCGTCCGTAAAGAGTTCTGGGGGTATGCCAAGGACGAGCACCTCGACAACGATAAGCTGATCCGCGAAGAATACCTGGGTATTCGTCCGGCTCCGGGTTATCCGGCCTGTCCCGATCATACGGAGAAGCTAAAGCTCTTTGCGATGCTAGACGCTACCAAACAGACGGGTACGATCCTGACCGAATCACTGGCTATGTATCCGGCTTCGTCGGTGAGCGGATGGTATTTTGCCAATCCCGAGAGCAAGTACTTCGGGGTCGGTAAGATCGAAAAGGATCAGGTCATCGATTATGCAAGCCGTAAGGGTATGCCCCTGGAAGAGGTCGAAAAATGGTTAAGGCCCGTCCTGGAGTACGATGTGTAATGATTTTTAGGTATTTTTGCCGTTGCAAACAGGCTTTATTTGACATGCAACGGACCAGAATTATGAGAAAAAAATTGATCGGCCTTTGTTCGGCTTTAGCATTAACATTTAGCATTCCTTTTTTTGTTAACGCCCAAGAAGCGCCTAAGCAGGAAACTCCTAAAAAGAAGAAGAAGTTTATAAAGGAAGTCTATCTCTCCTGGGGGTATAACAAAGAGTGGTATACCCATAGCAACCTACACGTCTCTCAGCCTTCACTTGGAAACGACTATGTCATGAAGGGCGTAAAAGCCCATGACCACCCGGGCTGGGATGAAGGGCTGTTTAGCAAGGCCCTGAGCATTCCTCAATACAATTACCGGCTTGGCTTTTTGCTGGATGAGGAGCATGGCTGGGGATTCGAAATCAACTTCGACCATACCAAGTATATCATCGAAGATCAAACAGCTCGGGTAAAAGGCCGGTTGAACAACCATGCAGTAGATACGGCTGTTGCCTTTAATGAAGCAAACGGTTTTTATTACTATCTCAATAACGGGGCAAACTTCCTGCTCTTCAACGTCACCAAGCGCTGGCACCTGCTGAAGACCAAGGACGAAAAGGTCAAGGTAGACTTCCTGGGTAAGTTTGGCGTAGGGCCGGTCATTCCACACGTACAGAATAAGCTGTTTGGGGATGAGAATCCCAAGCCGGGCTTCCAGCTTGGCGGTTGGAATACGGGTTTCGAAGGGGCGCTGCGTGCGACGTTCTTCCATGTCGTCTATCTGGAATATTGCAATAAGCTTGACTATGCGCGCTATTCCGGTCTGAAAGTCTATCAGGGAAAGGCTCGCCAGGCTTTTGGCACCTATGAGATGATTTTGAACCTCGGGGTTGTGATTCCGACTTCCTGCTGGTGGAAGAAATAGTTAGGCCGCGCGGTCTTTAGGCCGTTTTTACTCTTTTGTATTTTTCAAACAACCACCACATGCGTTTGCGAGGCGCGTGCTTGTAATTCGTTTTTATAAATTTATCGATGTGATTGGCCGCTTCGGCGATGCTGTCGGTAAGCAGGACGAGGGCCATGTCTTCCTTTGAAATGGTTCCTTCCTTCGCCATGTATTCCATATAGTCAAAGAGGGGCTGATAGTATTCCTTGCCGAACAGGACGATCGGGAAGCGAACGAGGGTCTTGGTTTGTACCAGGGTCAGCGTCTCGAAGAACTCGTCCATGGTGCCGAAACCGCCAGGCATGATAACAAAGGCGTATGAATACTTAACCAGCATCACCTTTCGAGTGAAGAAGTGTTCGAAGGTGATGGAAGTCTGGACGTATGGATTGGGTTTTTGCTCGAAGGGGAGCTTGATATTACAACCGACGGAGGCGCCGCCTTGCTCGAAGGCGCCGCGGTTGGCGGCTTCCATGGTCCCGGGGCCGCCGCCGGTCATGGTGGTGAGGCCGAGGGCGGCGATCTGGCGGCCCATCTCGCGCGCCGCTTGGTAATACTCGTGGTCTTCCTTGAAGCGGGCCGAGCCAAAGACGGTCACGCAGGGCCCGACGAAGTGAAGGGTGCGGAAGCCTTTGATAAATTCACGAAAGACTTTCAGGGCGAAGCTGAGCTCGTACATGCGGCTCTTGGGGCCTTCGAGGAATTGGGCTTCTTTGGAGTCTGCTGGTATAATCCGGTCTAATTTTTCCATATTGACACGCTTGTGGTGACTTATTGGTAATTTGGAGCCCTAATTTATTAAATTATGTCATCATTACGCATCGTCAGCTATAATGTTAACGGACTCCGTGCTGCCATGAACAAGGGACTGATCGATTGGTTGAAGACAGACCCCGCCGATATTGTTTGCGTACAAGAAATAAAGGCGCACAAGGATAATGTGGCGCATCACTTGTTTTCGGAGATGGGTTTCCACGACTATTGGTTCCCTGCACAGAAGAAGGGGTATAGTGGTGTGGCTGTATTTAGCAAGATAAAGGCGGACCACGTAGAATATGGTACGGGACATAAGGTGAGTGATGACGAGGGTAGGGTCATCCAATTGGATGTTGGCGACATACGGGTTATCAATGCCTATTTCCCTTCGGGTACTTCGGGGGATGAGCGGCAGGTCTACAAATACCAGTGGCTGGATGAATTTCATGCATACCTGGAAGAGCTGAAAAAGAAATATCCGAGGATGGTGCTTTGCGGCGACTATAATATTGCGCATAAGGATATTGATATACACGACCCAAAGGGAAATAAGAATTCTTCGGGATTTCTGCCGGAGGAGAAAGCCTGGATGGACAAATTCTATGGCAGCGGATGGGTGGATGGGTTCAGGGTGTTCCATGCTGAGGCTCACCGTTATACCTGGTGGAGTCAGCGTTTTCCAAGCGTCCGGCTGCAGAACAAGGGCTGGCGGATCGACTATATCAGTGTAACTGAGGCGCTTCGGGAGCGTTTGGAGGATGCGGAGATCTATCCGGATGTAAAGCAGAGTGATCACTGTCCTATCTACCTGAAGTTGGCGGCGAAATAGGGTATGCGCGCTGCGAAATAGGGCTTGGGGTTGTGAGTTTTCGCGATTATCTTTAGTAGTGAACCATCCCATGTCAATATGGAGGCACTACTTGTCATATTCTTTTTCATTGTCTTGATTACGGTACTGTTGGCTATGCGCAGCAGTATATTACAGAGAATGGATCGGTTGGAGCAGGAGATTGTGCGGCTGCGGGAGAGTTTGGAGAAAGCGCCTCCGGCGCCTGTAGAGAAACCGGTGCCTGTGGCACCCGTTGAGAGGATTGCGCCACCGCCGCCGCCAAAGGCGCCGCCTGTGGAGACTGAACCTTATAAGCCGATACAACGACCGATGCCTGCGCCGGTGGTTGTGAAGCAAGAGGAACCGGCAAAGGTGAAGGAGCAAACAGACTGGGAGAAATTCATCGGCGAGAACCTCGTCAGCAAGATTGGGATTGCGATATTGGTTTTAGCCATTGGCTTCTTTGTTAAATATGCGATCGATAACGACTGGATTGGGCCGGTAGGCCGCGTTGGCGTAGGGGTTCTTTGCGGGGGGATTCTGATCGGGGTGGCGCACTGGCTGCGGAAGAGCTATCACGCGTTTAGCAGCGTGCTGGTGGGCGGCGGTCTTGCAGCGCTCTATTTTACCATTGCGCTGGCGTTTCATCAATACCATCTCTTTGGCCAGACCGTTGCTTTTGTCATCATGCTGGTTATCACGGCCTTTTCGGTCTTGCTATCTCTGCTCTATGACCGGCAGGAGCTGGCGATCATTGCGCTGGTCGGCGGCTTTATAACACCCTTTCTCGTCAGCACTGGAAATGGCAATTTCAGGGTCTTGTTTACTTATCTTTTGATCCTGAATGCCGGGCTGTTGGTGATTGCCTATAATAAAGCCTGGCGGATACTGAATATATTGGCGTTCGGATTTACGGTGATCTTGTTCGGGAGCTGGATGCTAAGTCTGCCGTATGACGAGCGGGGGGCTACCTACCAGGCGGGGCTCGGTTTTGCGACGGCCTTCTACCTTTTATTTTTTGCCATCAATATCGCTTATACGATCAGGGCGAATAAGAAATTTATCGCTTCGGATTTTGGCATCCTGCTGATCAATACCTGTTTATTTGCGGGAGCAGTGTTATACATGCTTACCCAGCTCGGGCTGGACCGTTATAAAGGGCTGTTTTCCGCTGTCATGGGTGTCTTTCACCTGGCGACGTCCTGGTTCCTGTTTAGGCGGAACCGGGTGGACAAGAATATCCTTTATCTATTTATCGGGATTACGATGTCGTTTGTGTCGCTAACCGCTCCGTTACAGCTTCATGGACACTATATCACGCTTTTCTGGGCATCGGAGGCGGTGTTGCTGTACTGGCTTTTTCTCAAATCGCAGATACGGTTGATCCGGCTGGCTTCAAGGCTGGTTTGGGGGGCAATGCTGATCAGTCTGGCGATGGATTGGGTCAAAATTTATATCGACGCATACTCGCTGCCCATCATCTTCAATAAGGCGTATCTGACGGGATTGTATTCGGCTATTGCTTGCTGGGTATTGTTCCGGTTGAATCAGCAGACGGTTATGTCGAGGATAACACTGATTACAGCAGGAATTTTATTACTTATCGGAGGGATATTGGAGATCAATTATCAATTCGATCGATTCGACTCTTTCGATCACCCGATTCATGCCGGATCATTATATACCCTGCTTTATGTGTGCCTGCTTGGGGCAGTCTTTGTAACTTATACGCGCCGCTTGAATTTTTTTATGGTTGGATGGGTTCTGGCAAGCGTCATTATAGCGGTGTATCTTTTTTCGTTGCCGATGGCTTTCGATATTCAGAGTCGAATGCTGCAGCAGGGCCGTTATCAGGTGCATTTCCTTGCTCATTGGGCAGCCGCTGTGGTGATTGCAGGGGGGCTGTTTTGGATGATCGGGCAGCAGCGGAAGGAATTGTTAAAAGCGCCAACGGAAATCTTCACCTGGGTCGTTTGCGGAATGGTGGTGATCTTTTTAAGCGCGGAGGGCCAGCTACTGGTTAATATGATCTATTACTCTCCAAAATATTCGCTTTCTGAATTGGCACGGGTCTATGACAAGACGGGGCTTCCGATATTGTGGGGGCTTTGCTCGTTTGCATTTATGTGGCAGGGGATGCGGAATAAGTTCAAGCCGCTGCGGATCATTTCCCTGGTCCTTTTTTCCATTACCCTCCTTAAATTGTTCCTCTTTGATATCCAGAACATTCCCATTGCGGGCAAGATTGCGGCGTTCTTCTGTCTGGGTGTGCTGCTGCTGGTAGTTTCATTTATGTATCAACGACTGAAAAAAATCATTATCGAAGATGAGGAGAAACCGACTGTTTAAAAGAGGCGTATGTCTGGGGGCTGTGCTGGCTTCGCTGGTTTGTAGGGCGCAGACGCCTATCGTAGGAGCGCCCCTGGATACGGTCCGTGAAAATGGTTTCTACCGGGTTATTTTACCGCCGGATCTGATAGCCCGATGCAAGGCGGATTTTTCGGATCTGCGGCTGTACCGGTTTAACCATGGATTTGTTCCTTATGTATTGAAGGAGGGCATGGCGGACCCGCTCTATCTGCCGGTTCCAGACCCTCAAATCAAGCAGAGGGATAGCAGCAACAAGCACTCCTATATTTCCCTGCAGTATGCTGACACTTACAGGATCGACAAACTATCCTTTATCATCAGCCATCCTGCGCTTTACAAAAGAAAGGTAAGAATCTCCAACCCTGATGACTCGAGCGGAACGCCGCTGGAAGCCATTACCGACATCGACCCGCGCGATACGGTCTTTCGAATACCGCCAGTCAAGGCGAAGCGGCTGCTGATCGACATCAGCAATGCGGACAATGAGCCCCTGATCATCGACAGGGTTTCGAGCTTTCAAGTGCCGGTCTATATCCTGACGATTCTGGAAAAGGGTAAGGAATACGAGCTGGAGGCGGGTGATTGGTCTGCGGTAAAGCCCGACTACGACCTGCATTACTTTACAGACAGCTTCAAAATGCCTCCTTATTCTATTGCGGCAAAGACTATTTATTATAAAAAGGCGGCAGTAGGTCCGGCAAGAAGCCTCGACGATGCGGCGGCTAAGATCAAAGACTCGGCTTCGGGAAATACGCGATCGGGTATCCTGCTTTGGTCGGTTATCGTGCTGGTGCTGCTGCTATTGATCTATATTAGCGTCAAAATGGTCAAGGCCATTGCTAAAAAAGAAATCGATGATCGTCTATAATATCACTACAAAGGTCCGTTGGGAAATCCTGGAAGCCTGGCTGGAATGGCAATTGGAAGAGCAGATACCGGCCATTTTAGCAACCGGAATGTTTGACAAACATCAATTGTACCGTCTCCTCGAGCAGGATGAAGAGGAAGGACCGACCTTCGTAATCCAGTTTTTCACCAGTTCCCTGGATAGTTATCAGCAATTCGTCATCGAGTTTGCGCCTGCGCTACAGCAGGCTGGGTGGGAGAAATGGGGGGATCGGTTCATCTCTTTTCGGACGTTAATGGAGCTTGTGCACTAATTGTGGAAAAGAATTAAAAAAAGATCTTCGAATTAAAAAATGTTGTAAATTCTTTCAAATCCTTAGCTGGCAAGGATTTCAGCCGCCTCTCCGTGAAACTCGCTACAGCACTGCATTTCAGCGAATTGACGTAAGTTTGCCATCGGATATTTACGTTGCCTGTTATCCTCTAATCCTTGCCCAATGCGGTTTCGAGCGGGGTGCAGCGGTTGCTTGGAAAATGTAAAAAAATTTTGTTGGATTCAAAAAGCGGGTATATTTGTTGCTGCTAATTAAATAAAAAATTACACTATGAACAAAGCTGAATTAATCGCAAAGATTGCCGATGATGCAGGCATTACAAAAACGCAGGCAAACGCTTCCCTGGATTCTTTTGTTGAAGCAGTTACCAAGACGCTGAAAGGTAATGGAAAAGTAACCCTCGTTGGTTTCGGTACTTTCTCCGTTTCTAAGAGAGCTGCCCGTAACGGCCGCAATCCTCAGACTGGTGCTGTCATCAAGATCAAGGCGAAGAA
The DNA here is from genome assembly GCA_018267545.1 of Bacteroidota bacterium. Lineage (GTDB taxonomy): Bacteria > Bacteroidota > Bacteroidia > Chitinophagales > Chitinophagaceae > Puia. The sequence goes on along the minus strand of JAFDYG010000438.1, from coordinate 20,078 downwards.
AGTAGCTAAGTTCAAAGCTGGTAAGGAACTTTCCGCCAAATTATAATCCGTCCTGTCGGACGATAATGCTGTCATTGGCCGAAAGGCATTTCAGTAAAAAGCTCCGCTACCGGGCGTAAATGCAGGTACCGGGGCTTTTTGTAACTGTAGCTTTTCGTAACTTTGCAAACAGCTTCTGGTTTCGACCAGAGCGATTATTAACAAGCTTAAAAAAATTAACAATGGGAAGAGGAGATAAAAAAACGAAGAAAGGAAAGATCTTCAAGGGTTCTTTTGGAAAGAGCCGTCCTGCTAAGCCGGCCAAGAAGTCTGCGCCTGCTGCTGCAAAAGGTAAATAAATGAATTTGCGACTCGCGTCTTTGTAGTAGGGCAATGCTCCCGTTAAGGCGCGAGTCGTTCAATTTTCCACTGTCCGTTTCTCTCTAAGCTATAGCGTATCCGGTCGTGCAGACGGCTGGGTCTACCCTGCCAGAATTCTATCTTGATGGGTTTTAGCATATATCCGCCCCAATGCGGTGGTCTTGTCACCGGGTTGTTGCCCCAGTCTTCTTTCATCTTTTTTTCGTTGTTTTCCAACCATTCGCGGCTTTCGATGACTTCGCTTTGCGGAGAGGCCCAGGCGCCAAGGCGACTCCCTTCGGGCCGGCTATTGAAATAGTCGTCGCTCGTCTTACCGCTGGCAATGGATACGAGGCCGCTGATGCGAACCTGACGCTCTAGCTCTTTCCAGAAGAAAACCACGGTTGCCCTTGGGTTTTCCAGCAGCTGCATCCCTTTAGCGCTATTATAGTTGGTAAAGAAGGTAAAGCCCATCGTGTCGAATCCTTTTAGCAGGACGATACGGGCGTCGGGCATGCCATCGGCCGAGGCGGTGGCGAGGGTCATGGCGTTGACTTCATCTATGCCGGAGTGGACGGCTTCCTGCCACCATTTGTCGAATTGAGCAATGGGGTCTTTCGATACGTCCTCTTCGGAAAGGGTTTGTAATTTGTAATCCTTACGGATATCGGCGATATTGTTTGACACGGTGCAAAGTTAGGGATTCCACAGAAGTGTCAAATGATTTACGTCAACGTCGGGTAGAACGTTTGTCGAGTCATTGGGCCCGCGTCGATTTTGGCCTAGTGATTTTGGTTCAGATCGTCGTTCGCCTGGCTGGTGATTTTAGCCAGGAGGCTTTCCATATCGCTGACGCGGCGCAGCTGGCTTTCGATCTTTTTATTATGTTCGGAGATTTCTTGCAGGTCGTGGTTTAGCTCTTCGAGAAAGGCCGAGCGCTTTTGGAACTGCTGCCGCTGGAAATTAGCTTCTTTTAATTTCTCTTCTGTATCGCTGAGAATGCGGTTCAGGCGCTGGTTTTCTTCCCGCAGCGAAATGTAGCGGAGCTTCATCTCGTCGTGCTCTTTACCCATCTTGAAATAGGCTTCTTTCAGCTCATCGTAGTCGGTACCGCGATTGTAGGGCTGAGTGAGATAGGCCTGGAGCTTTTGCAGCTTCTCCTGGAGGGTAGCATATTCTTCGTATACCTTATCCAGGCGCTGTCCCATCTCTTCGGACAATTTCTGGTGGTGACGAAGATGGCTAACCTCGGATTCCTTCTCGACGAGCTGCTGACCGTAGACTCGCAGCTGTTCCTGCAGCTCTTCGTTATGGCGTTGGAGGTCCTGGTTCTTTCTCTCCGACTCTTCCACGAGGCGGGTTTGCTCCAGGAGGCGGTGGATGCTATTGTTATGTTCAATCAGCTTCTCCTGCGCTATCTTCAATTGATACAGGTAGTCGTGTGTGTAGTCGGGTTCGGCAGATGCGGATGCTGTTTCGGCTGTCTCTTCGACGGGGGGGGGAGCCAGCTTTAGTTCAGCCTCTTCCAGCTGTGCACGAACGCTGTCGAGTTCGCTGCGGAGCTCATCCAGTTCCTTCCGGTTTTCTTCTATTTCTATAGTGAGGATTTGCTCGGATTCCTGAGCCTGGTTGAGCCGTTCGCGCAGTTGCTGCTGGGCACGCTCCTGCATGTCCATGTCATTATAATACTTCAGCTTCCAGTTATCGTTCTCGTCGATACCGCTATTCTGGGCGGGTTCGCCAATGCGGAGACTCTTCTTTGAATTCCAGAAGAAGTGAATGGTAAAGCCGAGGATCAGGGCTCCCAGCTCGCAGATGATAATTTCCGGCAGACCCATGGTCAGCTGGAATCCCAATATAATGCTCAAGGTGCTAAATAGACTATTCATAATGGTTCGGAACAAAAATTTGCCAAACTAACTCAATAAAAATACAATATGATTTCTCGGGAATACATCGATAAACAACAGCAGAGTTTTTCAGGGGATATTGCCAGGGGAGATGATCAGAGAACTACTGTCCCTGTAGATTAGCGGATACAAACAAGATGTTGAAATTACTATCCTTTGCCCAGATATGCAAATAGATAAGCAAATCAATGGTAAGCAAGATTCAACTCTATAAAAATCAATCTTTTACTAGCGTTCCAACTCTTTCGCCACGGACTACGCGCATCAGGTTACCCGGTTTGTTCATGTCGAATACGATGATGGGAAGCTGGTTTTCCATACAGAGGGTAAAAGCAGTCATGTCCATTACCTTCAGGTTTCTGGAGATGCACTCCTGGAAGGTAATTGTTTCGAATTTTTCAGCGGTGGGTACTTTTTCCGGGTCTGCGGTATAAATACCGTCGACACGGGTGCCTTTGAGGATGACTTCGGAATTGATCTCGATAGCGCGCAGTGAGCCGGCGGTATCGGTAGTAAAATACGGGTTTCCGGTTCCGGCTCCGAAGATTACTACACGGCCTTTCTCTACGTGGCGGATAGCACGGCGCCGGATATAGGGCTCGGCGATCTGCTCCATTTTGATGGCGCTTTGAAGACGGGTATATACGCCGATTTTTTCGAGGCCGGCCTGCAGGGCCATGCCGTTGATGACGGTGGCGAGCATACCCATGTAGTCGCCGTGGGCTCTTTCGATTCCGGTCTCTGCTTCGTTCATGCCGCGGTAGATGTTACCGCCGCCGATGACGATGGCGACCTGAACGCCCAGCTCCACGATACCTTTTATATCCTTTGCGTATTGAGCGATGACTGCGTTATCAAAACCAAAACTCTTGTCACCCATAAGGGCTTCGCCGGATAATTTTAGCAGAATTCGCTTATACTTGGGCACCATGGTGGAATGTAGATTAATTGCGCGAAGATAATATGTGGCGGCGGCTCCGCCCAATTTGGACATAAAAAAAAGCAGGTGGATGGTCCACCTGCTTTTTTTTTATTAGTTTATCCTAATTGAACTCTCTTGAACTGAGTGACCTTGGCAGAAGCGTCGACTCCCTTCAGATAGTCTCCTACTGTCTTGGAGGCGTCCTTTACGAAGGCCTGGGCAGTGAGGGTATTTTCTTTGAAGAAGGCGTTCAGCTTACCAACGGCGATCTTGTCGATCATTTCGTCCGGTTTGCCGGCCATCTTGGGATCGTTCTTGATCTGCTCGGTAACGATCGCTTTTTCGCGAGCTACTACTTCGGCAGGAACGGAGTCCGGGTCGACGGCAACGGGGTTCATAGCGGCGATCTGCATGGCAATGTCCTTACCGGCTTCGAGGACGGCGGGGGCATTGGTGGAGAGACCTACCAGTACGCCCATGCGGTATGCACCGTGAATATAGGCGGCAACACCTTCGGCGTCGATTCTTTCGAAACGGGCCAGCTGGATCTTCTCACCGATACGGGCAACCTGATCGTTGATCTTGTCGGAAACCGTAGCGCCGTCGAGTTGAGCGGCGAGGAGTTCCTCCAGGGTCTTTACGTTGTTCTTCAGTGCGACGTCGGTGATAGCCTGGGCGAAAGCAACGAAGTCTGCGTTCTTTGCAACGAAGTCGGTTTCGCAGGCTACGGTAACGATAAAGCCGGTTTTGTTGTCGGCAGTCGTCGTAGCGATGATCACGCCTTCTTTTGCTTCACGGTCGCTACGCAGGGCAGCAACTTTCTGACCTTTCTTACGCAGATAGTCGATTGCTTTTTCGAAATCACCATCACTCTCTACCAGTGCCTTGCGGCAGTCCATCATACCAGCGCCAGTTGTCTGACGCAGTTTGTTGATATCGGCTGCTGTTATAGTTGCAGTTGACATATACGTTTGATTTATATTTTTTTAGATGAACCTGCGGTTCATCAGGTCTAATTTGTTAGCGGGGAGCGCCTGTACGACGGGGACCGGAGTTCGGAACCCTGCGTTTGGGCTGGCTCGTACCACGAACCTTCTCGCCACGGCCACGACCGGTTTCGCTTTCGGCTTCTGCCTGAATGCGAGCGGCTTTCTTTTCGTTCTCGTCGCTGCCTGCGTCTTCTACGTCTTCTTCCTTAGCGGCTTGTCTTTCGGCCAGGCCTTCAGCAATCGCTGCGGTAACGTAGTTTACGATGATAGCGATGGACTTTGTAGCGTCGTCGTTGGCGGGGATTGCGAAGTCCACCTTGTTGGGATCGCAGTTGGTATCTACCATGCCAAAGGTAGTGATACCCAGGCGCTTGGCTTCTGCAAGTGCGATGTGCTCGTGACCGATGTCGACGATGAACAAGGCGGCGGGAACACGACCCAGCTGAGCGATACCGCCCAGTACCTTTTCCTTCTTATCCTTCTCACGGGTGAGGGTGAGGCGTTCCTTCTTGGTGATGCTATCGAAAGTACCGTCGTTCAGCATCTTTTCGATGCTCTGCATTTGCTTTACGCTCTTGCGAACGGTGTTGAAGTTGGTGAGCATACCACCCAGCCAACGCTCGGTTACGAAGGGCATGTTTACTTTGCGGGCGCTTTCGGTAACGATTTCCTTTGCCTGCTTCTTCGTACCTACAAACATTACCTTCTTACCGCTCTTGGCGATCTGCTTCAGAGCAGCTGCAGCTTCCTGCAGGCTCTCGGTGGTTTTGTTCAGATCGATGATATGGATACCTTTCTTCTCGGCGAAGATGTAAGGCAGCATCTTGGGGTTCCACTTCTTACGCAAGTGTCCGAAGTGTACACCTGCTTCGAGGAGTTGTTGTTGTAATGAAGTGTTATTTTCCATTGTATTTTTTTATAAGTTGTTTCAATGATTAAGCGGACCAATAAAGGTCCAGGCTCGTTAACGTTTGCTGAACTGGTAGCTCCTTCTAGCTTTCTTACGACCCGGTTTCTTACGTTCAACAGATCTCGGATCGCGACGCAGGAGACCGGCTGCTTTCAGCGCAGGACGGAATTCAGCGTTTACTTCGAGCAGCGCACGGGCAATACCCAGCTTTGCAGCTTCAGCCTGTCCTTTCATACCACCGCCGGCGGCATTGATCTTGACGTCATATTTGTCCAGACCTTCAACCGTCTTCAGGGGTAATTCTACCTGGTTCTGAAGATATACGAGAGAGAAATAGTTTTTGTAGTCCTTATCATTGATCGTGATCTTACCTTCACCCCTGCTCAGGAACACGCGGGTTACTGCTTCTTTACGACGACCAACTGCGTTTTTTTGCTTTTCCATTTATCTAAAAATTAGAAAGTTAAAGTTTTGGGTTGCTGTGCGGTATGAGGATGCTGAGCACCGGCATACACGAACAATTTCTTGTACATCTTGCGGCCCAGACGATTCTTCGGCAGCATACCTTTAACTGCTCTTTCGATAACTGCATCCGGACGACGCTTCAGCAGGTTCTTTGCAGCTTCTTCTTTCTTACCACCGGGGTAGCCGGAGAAATTGATGTAGATCTTGTCTTCAGGCTTGTTTCCTGTGAAAACGACCTTGTCGGCGTTGATCACTACGATGAAATCACCGCAGTCAACGTGAGGGGTGTAGTAAGCCTTGTTTTTGCCACGCAGGATTGCGGCAATCTTGGAACACATGCGACCTACGGTTTGATTAGTACCGTCCACGACATACCAGTCGCGTTTTACGGTAGCCTCGTTCGCGTGTTTGGTTGTGAAATGTAATTTGCTCATTTTCTTTAAGTTTTACATGAAGCCGTCGCTATCCCAACGGCATAATTATGGAAATGGAGTGCAAAGGTACTTGGTTTTAGGGCGATGTTCCAAGAAAAAAGAGGTCTATTTTGAATGACCCTTTTGCAACCAATTGATTTACAATAAAAATTTTGCCCATCAGAAATCGAGGTCGGGGAAGAAAAACCCAATATCTTCATGAAAAAATAATTCGAAAAATGTCCACTCACATCCTGGCGCTCGGCCGCAGCAGTTTTGGAAACCCTGCCAACAAAGGTCACCTTTTGTCCAACGAAGACGCACAAGCCCTTCTTAATGAATGGGTTCCAAACGAACGGCTCCGGTTGCATATGAAGCAGGTGGGGGCGGTCATGAAGGCCTGGGCGCTGGAGCGGGAAGGAGCCGACGAGCTGACGGCCCGGAAATGGGAGCAGGCGGGATTGCTGCACGACGCCGACTGGGAGAAATATCCGGATTCGCACTGCCGGATTATAATAGAGAAGCTCGAAGAGCTCAACGTCGACCCGGAGGTTATTCACTGTATTGCCTCTCATGGCCCCAAGTACTTTGGGGTAGAGCCGGAGAATACCATGGACAAGATGATCTATGTGTTCGACGAGCTGTCGGGCTTTATCCATGCGGCAGCGTTGATACGTCCTATGCGGTATGAGGGGATGGATGTAAAGGGGATCCTCAAGAAATTAAAGACGCCGTCCTTTGCGGCGCAGGTGAGCCGGGACGATATCAGCGATGCGATCAGCCGGATTAACACTCCCCTGGAGGAAATCATTCAATTTATCATCGATCATCAAAAGGACGTACAATAGACATTTACTTCGCCCGGATAAAGGTGGAAGAAGGAGCCGCCTCGATCTCGTAGCAGGTGAGCTTGAGGTTGAGGTTGTTTTTGTCTAGCCGGATGGACAGGTGATGGAGCGTATCGTTGGAGAAGACAATAGCCGTTGTGTCCATCACCTGGAAGTATCCATAGGGAACGACCTTATAGGTGCCGCTGCTATATAGCCGGCCATTGCGGAGGTATTCAAAAGTAGAATCCTTATTTAGCGTCAGCAGGAATAGCGAATCGGGATATACATTATGTATCGTACCGGCAAATCCTCCATCGTAGATAACGGTAGTCATCCAGGTACCCGTCAGGCCGGAGCTAGCCGGTGTGTTGTGTTTATGACAGCTGGCCAGCGTGCATACGCCGAGCAGCGCTATCCATAAGAGACGGTTCATGGCTAAAGCATTTGCCGATATGACAATGGATTCGGGCAGAGCGTTGCGCCGGATGTCAGAAGTCGATTCCGAACCACTTCTTCCTTTCCTTCTTCTGATATTTGTCGTAGTTGAATTTATAGAGTTTGCCCGGGCGGTGCGGCACGTCTGTCTCCAGCTCACCCGTGTCTTCGAGCAGCTCCATCGAAAAGAACTTCTTCCGGAAGTTGCGCCGGTCCAGCTTGACGTCGAGGATGGCTTCGTAGAGGTTCTGCAGCTCGCGCAGTGAGAACTTCTTGGGCAGGAGGCTGAAGCCGAGGGGGTGTTCCTGTATTCTTTTCTGCAGCCATTCGTAGCAGACGTCCAGGATCTTCTGGTGGTCGAAGGCCATTTCGGAGAGGGTGGTCACGCGGTGCCAGTGCAGCTCGTTGTCCAGGATCTTTAGCTGGTGGTGTTCGATATTGATGAGAGAGCAATAGGCGATGGTAACGACGCGGGCGGCCGGGTGGCGGGATACTTCACCGAAGGCCTTTACCTGCTCCAGGTAGACATCGTCCATGCCTGTGCGTTCGCGGAGGATGCGGTAGGCCGCCTCGTCGAGGTCTTCGTGGTTATTGACGAGATCTCCAAGCAGGGACCATTTGTTCTGATACTTTTCGAAGTCGGATTTGATGAGCAGCACTTTTAGCTCGTTGTCATCAAAACCAAAGATGACACAGTCGACAGAAATGCCGATGGTGCCATCACTTTCGATTTGTTTGATGATGGTCTTAACATTTTTCTGACCGGTCGATGCGGCAGCATTATCCGTGGATGACGGATCTTCGTTAGGTATTATTTCAGGGTTCATTCAATGACGAATTTAGGCATTAGACGCTTAACTTTATGCCATAAATTCTCGCTATGTATTCTTCCGACCAAGTCCAGCGTCTTCAAAAGCTCTCCACAAGCTTGCTTTCCCTGGTTTCCAAATCTACGCCCCTGGACGACAGGCTCGAGGAGCTAAGGGATGTGCTGCGTTTTAACGAGTATCGCTATGCCATCCTGAACGACCCGCTGATTTCGGACTTCGAATACGATACCTTATACAAGGCCCTGGAGAAGATCGAGGCGGCGAGGCCGGATATGGTAACGCCGGACTCCCCTACCCAGCGCGTGGCCAGCGGCCTGACCAAGGAATTCCCTACGGTCCAGCACCTGGTGCCGATGCTATCGCTGGAGAATTCTTATAACGAAGAAGACCTGCTGGACTGGGACCGGAAGGCAAGGGAGCTGTCCGGGCTGGAGGAGCTGGAGTACTGTATCGAGCCAAAGTTCGACGGGGCCAGTATTTCGCTCACCTATGAGAACGACCGGCTACTGAGGGGCGTTACCAGGGGAGACGGGGTTGCGGGTGACGAGATCACGACCAATATCAAGCAGATCCGGTCGGTGCCCCTGTCTGCGAATATTTCCCGCTATGGCCTTCAGCTGGTCGAAATCCGCGGGGAAGTATTGATGAATAAGAATAGTTTTAAAAAATATAACGAGCAGCTGGCCGAGCAGAATCTTCCGCCCCTGGCCAATCCCCGGAATGCGGCGGCGGGTTCTCTCCGGATCAAGGATCCGAAGGAGGTGAGCCGGCGCAACCTGGAGGCCTTTCTCTACCACGTTGCTTATTTTACTACGCTGGATGGGGCGCAGGTTACGGATGGCCATGTGGAAGGCACGGACGAGACGACGGCCGACCTGCACATCAACAAGGCGTTGAAGACCCATAGCGGCAGTCTGCAGATGCTTTGGGATTTGGGATTCCGCAGCCCTCAGAAAGAAAAAAGAGTGGTCAAGGGTATCCAGGCCGTTATCGACTATTGTCATGAGTTCGAGAAGGGCAGAGACGACCTGCCCTATGAGATCGACGGGATGGTCATCAAGGTCAATGACTTTGCCTTGCAGGACAAGATGGGGATGACCACCCACCATCCGCGCTGGGCCATTGCCTTTAAATTCAAGGCCCGTCAGGCTACCAGCACGCTGCGCAGAGTGGAATTTCAGGTGGGCCGTACAGGGAGCGTCACCCCGGTGGCAAAGATCGACCCGGTTCCTCTCAGCGGGGTCACGGTTAGCTCCATCTCCTTATTTAATGAAGACGTGGTCCGGGAAAAAGATCTGAAGATCGGCGACCAGGTATTGGTGGAGCGGGCGGGGGATGTGATACCGTATATCGTCAAGCCGCTGGCCGAAGTCAGGACTGGAAAGGAGACGCCGATCATATTTCCTACAGAATGTCCGGTTTGCAGTCATAAGCTCGAGAAGCCGGAGGGGGAAGCCGTATGGCGTTGTGTCAATATCAACTGCCCGGCCCAGGTAGTGGAGCGTATCATACATTTCGCCAGCAAGGACGCGATGGATATCCGCAGTTTTGGGGACGCCAATGTCCGCAAGTTTTATGAGCTGGGCTTTTTAAAAGACGTCCCGGGCATCTACCGTCTGCCGTATGACAAGATCAGGGAGCTGGAGGGCTTTGGAGAAAAGAGTGTCGGCAACCTGCAGGCGGCGATCGAGACTTCCAGACAGCAGCCTTTGCACCGGCTTATCTTCGGTCTGGGCATCCGTTATGTCGGGGAAACCACGGCCAAGACACTGGCTGCGGCGGTGAGCCATCTGCGGGATTTTGCGGGATTTTCTTTAGAAGATCTTCAAAATCTCGAGGACGTAGGACCCAAGGTGGGCGCCAGTGTCTATCAGTTCTTTCACAACCCCGACAACCTGCACCTGCTGGACGAGCTGGAGGGGTTGGGGTTAAATCTGAAAAGCCAGAAGTCGACGGCCAGTGCGGGAGGCAACCTGGATGGGCAAACGTTCTTATTCACCGGGACCCTTAGCCGGTTAAAGCGATCGGATGCGGAGGAGATGGTCGAAAAGAATGGGGGTAAACTGCTAAGCGGCGTCAGCAGTAAACTGAACTATCTGGTGGTAGGGGAAGACGCAGGCAGCAAGCTGGAAAAGGCCAAAAAGATCACCTCTATTCAAATACTCACAGAAGACGAGTTCATAAAGCTAATCTCTTAGTAAGAGGTTCCCCGCGCGTAAAAAACATATAAGAATATTTTCTTACGTTACTGGTAATTCGAAATTCTTTTTCGTAACTTTAAGAAAATTGATAGGCATGATTAGAAAACTCACCGGCGAAGTGTGGAAACCTTTGCAGTTTCCCGGCTGGAAACAACTCCGAAAAAAATATGCACTATCTTCCCTGGGGCGTGTTGCCAGCTACTCGGAAGATGTGCTTGCCGACGGCAAGTTGCTGAACGGCAGCCTTACAACCGGTTACAAGACCCTGAATTTGCACCGGCCCGGCAACAATGGCACTCTCTACATTCATCGTGAGATTGCCCGTTTATTTCTTGGCAAGGCATCTCCCAAGCACAAGTATGTGATCCATGTGAATCACAACAAGCTGGACAATGCCTCGAAGAATTTGAAATGGGCTACTCTCGAAGAAATGATCGATCACCAGCAAAAAAGTCCTGCGAAGATTGCCTACAAGAAAGTACAGGCTAATCGTACCGTGGGGCTGAAGCTAACGGCGTCTCAGGTGAAGACCATCAAGAAAACGCTTTCCAGCAAGAACAGACAGCTGACCATCAAGAAGCTGGCCGAAAAGTACAACGTCAGTGAAATGACGATGTATCGAATCAAGAGCGGAGAGAATTGGGGAAGGATCAAATAAGACCATTAGAAGACCAAAACAACTATGCTTCAGGCCTCCACTGTCAAGTTCTTAAGAGACCTAAAAAAGAACAACAATAAGCCCTGGTTTGAGAAAAATAAGTCTGTTTATCTGGATGCAAAAGAAGACTTCGAACTTTTTGTAGAGCAGGTTATCGAGGGAATGGGAAAGATCGACGCAGATATAAAACCCCTACATCCAAAAGACACTACTTACCGCATCTACCGCGATGTCCGTTTCTCCAAGGACAAAACGCCATACAAGACCAACATGGGCGCTTACCTCAACAAAGGAGGCAAAAAAATGCCAACAGCCGGCTACTATGTGCAGTGCGAAAACGGCCGCAATATAGCTGGCGGCGGGCTATGGATGCCGATGGCACCGGAGCTTAACAAGGTCCGGCAGGAGATCGATTATAGTTTCGACGAGTGGTCGAAGATTGTCGGGGATCGTAATTTCAAGAAGCTGTTCCCGGATGGATTTGAACAGTTCGACGTCTTATCGAGACCGCCCAAGGGCTACGACGATGAGAATCCCGCGATCGAGTTCCTGAAGCTGAAGAGCTTTGTCGTCATCCGATCCTTTACGGATGCTGAAGTGCAAGCCAAATCCTTTGTAAAAGAAGTCTTGAAGACATTCGAAGCCATGGGTGATTTTGTACATTTCCTCAATCGCGCCATGGAGTAACGCTAAAGCCTTATATATGATATTGAAAGAGGCCCCCTTTTCGGGGGCCTCTTCTCGTTTGCTTTTAGAGCAAATTCTGTCCGCTGAGGTATTCGGCTATTTGAACCGCGTTAGTAGCCGCACCTTTCCGGAGGTTATCACTTACTACCCACATATTGAGTGTTTTGGGCTGGGTCTCGTCCCTTCTCAGCCGGCCTACAAAGACCTCGTCCCGTTCGTGGGCGTCCTTGGGCATCGGGTATTGCTGCGTTGCGGGGTCGTCGACGAGGACAACGCCGGGAGCGTTATTGAGCAGGGCCTTGACTTCGTTGAGGTCGAATTCGTTTTCGAATTCTACGTTGACCGCCTCGCTATGACCGCCCATTACCGGGATACGGACGGTAGTCGCCGTTACGCGGATGGAGTCGTCGCGCATGATCTTCTTGGTTTCATTGACCATCTTCATCTCTTCCTTCGTGTAGCCGTTATCCAGGAAGACGTCGATCTGCGGAATGACGTTCAGGTCGATGGGGTATTTATAGGCCATTTCACCCTGTACACCCTTTCTTTCGTTGAGCAGCTGGGTTACAGCCTTGACGCCGGTACCGGTTACGCTCTGGTAGGTGGAGACGACGATTCTCTTCACCCTGTATTTCTTATGGAGGGGATTGAGGGCTACGACCATTTGGATCGTGGAGCAGTTGGGGTTGGCGATGATCTTGTCTTCGCGGGTAAGGGCGTCGGCGTTTAGCTCGGGGACGACCAGCTTCTTGGTCGGGTCCATGCGCCAGGCGGAGGAATTGTCGACGACGGTGATGCCGGCTGCCGCGAACTTGGGCGCCCATTCCAGGGAGGTGCTGCCTCCGGCCGAGAAGAGGGCGAGGTCGGGCTTAGCGGCGATTGCATCGTTGGCGCTGACAATCTTGAATTTCTTCCCCTTAAATTCGACTTCCTTTCCAATGGACTTTTCGGACGCAACGGGGATGAGCTCGGTAATGGGGAAATTCCTTTCTGCCAGGACTTGTAACATTTTGGTACCTACCAGGCCGGTGGCGCCTACGACTGCAACTTTCATTGTGTTTTCTTTTGTTTTAAAGTTTAGTGGCCCGGGGGCCGTAAAAAGTGGGCCCGTGGCCCACTGGCCGAAGGCCAATTTATTTAATGTTTTTCAGGATGGGCTAAGTTTTCCAATAGCCCAATCCTGAAAAAAAAACCCTCCCGAGTTGCGGGAGGGCCTTTATTATCTTGTCATACAAAACAATCAAAGCGTATCCCGCTGCAGGACCTGCTTCTTAATTTGCTTCGTATGTTTCATGCTGATTGTCATAACGGGGCCAAAAGTAATAACGAACCTTTTTATATCCAAATTTTTTCTTGTTTGGCTGCGGTCCAAGCACGGTTTTTGTTATGTTTTGAGCTTTCTAACAACCTAAAACACATTTAATGAAAAGGAGACTTATCCCTATCGCTGCCTTAGCTTCGTTCGTTTTCATTTATTCCTGCAAAAGCAAACCCAAAGAAACGGGAACAGACTCTGCCACAACCACCACCACGCAACCGGCTACAACTCCTTCAAGCGCTACCGAACCCAAGACCTATGCCGTATCCTTCACTCCGGATACTCTCCTGATGGGTAAGAACAAAGAAGTTTTTGTCAAGATCAAAAATGCAAAAGCCGTAGCCCTGGTAAATCCTGACGGCAAAGACGAAGGGATCGAGCTCACCTTTGACCTGGATGTTACCAATAAGAACCAGGTGGGAGGAAACAGTATCTTCTTCCGGACCGATAACTTCAGGATGACCCTGGACAATAACAACAATATTACACAAGACAATGGGGCTGCGGAAGGTGTCGATGCCGAGTCTACCAAGGAGCTGAAGGGTATAACCTATAAAATACCTCCTGGAACAAAGCCGAAGATGCTGAACCTGTTCCATGAACAGACGCGGGTAAGCATCCCTGTCGAGCTAAAATAAACTAAAAAAGCCTCGCTAATCGCGAGGCTTTTTTTATGGAAGAGTTTTTTTAAACGAGCTGGATGTCGAAATTCACCAGGTCGACGAACTGCCGGATACGGTTGTCGATATCGGCGCGGGTGATTTCCTTCAGTCTGTTGGGGCCGAACTTTTCTACGCAGAAAGAGGCCATTGCCGAACCGACGATGATGGCGGTCTTCATGTTTTCGAAGGAGACGTCGCGAGTGCTGGCGATATAGCCCATAAAGCCTCCGGCAAAAGTATCGCCGGCGCCGGTGGGGTCGAATACTTCTTCGAGGGGAAGGGCGGGTGCTACGAAGACCTTGTCGCCGTGGAAGAGCAGGGCGCCGTGTTCACCTTTCTTAATGATCAGGTATTTGGGGCCCATCTTCATGATCGCGCGGGCGGCCTTGACCAGGGAATATTCTCCGCTCAGCTGGCGGGCTTCGCTGTCGTTAACCATCAGCAGGTCCACCATGGTAAGGAGTTTTTTCAGATCGTCCAGGGCGCTGTCCATCCAAAAGTTCATGGTATCCATGGCGATCAGCTTCGGGCGCTGCTTGAGCTGCTGAACTACGCTGATCTGAAGGCTGGGATTGACGTTGCCAAGCATCAGGAACTCGCTGCCCTGGTAGCTTTCGGGGATAACGGGGTTGAAATCCAGCAGTACGTTCAAGTCGGTGACGAGGGTATCGCGGGTATTCATGTCCATGTGATACTTACCGCTCCAAAAGAAGGATTTCTTGTCCTTTACCACTTCGACGCCTTCCAGGTTTACGCCGCGGGCCTTCAACAGGTCCATTTCTTTCTGTTCGAAGTCGTTGCCCACGATCGAGACCTGGTTGATGGGCTTTATAAAGTTACTGGCTGCATAAGCTGCATAGGTGGCGGCGCCGCCTACAATCCAATCCGTCTTTCCGAAGGGCGTTTCTATGGCGTCATAGGCCATGGATCCTACTACAATTAATGACATTCTCTATTATTTGGGCTGCAACCTACACAATTCCCTCTATATTTCACACTAACACTCGTTAGTGTTTTTATTATCTTTGTCCTTACCATGGCGAAAATCCAAAGTAAGAGGAATAGCACCAAGAAAGAGGTGATCATCGAAAAAGCCTCCCGTTTGTTCCGGGAAAAGGGGTTCGGGGCCGCTTCCATGCGCGATCTGGCGGAGCACGTGGGGGTGGAAGCGGCTAGTCTGTACAATCATATCCAGTCGAAGTCGGAGATTTTACAGACCATTTGTTTCAAGGTGGCCAATGAATTCATGACCAATCTTGAAGCGGTGGAGAACAGCTCGCAGCCTACCCTGAAGAAGATGGAGGCCATTATCCGCTTGCATATCCGGATGATGCTGGAGCAGTACGAGTTCGTCTATATAGCCGACCACGAGTGGCGGCACCTGCCCGAACCGTATCTATCCAACTTCCTCAATCAGCGCCGGAGCTATCGTAAACGGCTGGGCGATATCATCGAAGATGGGATCAACAAGGGCGAGATCAAGGTCATCGATCCCTATACGGCCGTGCTGGTGATCCTGTCGGCCATCAGCGGCATCGACTCCTGGCAGCGGAGCAGAAAGACCACAAGCGCCGAAGCGCTCGAGTCGAACATGGTAAAATATCTAATCGAAGGACTAAAGAAATAACGTGGCTAGCCATTTCAGAACATTAGCAATCGACGATATCCGGAAAGAAACCGCAGACTGTGTTTCCATCGCTTTTGCCATCCCTCCGGAGTTAAAGGAAGAGTTCCGTTTTCAGCAGGGTCAAAATGTGACCCTCCGTTTACAGATCGGGGGGGCAGAAGTGCGTCGGTCCTATTCGATCTGCAGCAGCCCTCTCGATAACGAGCTTCGTATCGCCATCAAGAAGGTGCCGCACGGCGTCTTTTCGACCTATGCCAACGAGCAGCTGCAGAAGGGGCAGAAGATAGACGTGCTGCCGCCTACGGGGAAGTTCTATACGGAGCTGAGGCCGGAGGCGCGGAAACGCTATCTGGCGTTTGCGGCGGGAAGCGGTATCACGCCGGTGATCTCTCTGATCAAGACCACGCTGGCGGTGGAGCCGAATAGTCATTTCACCCTGGTTTACGGCAACCGAAACCGTCTTGCGATCCTCTTCCGGGAGGAGCTGGAGGCATTGAAGAACCGCTATATCAACCGGTTTTCCCTGCATCATATCCTGAGCCGGGAACAAATGGATATTCCGCTGAACCAGGGTCGTATCGATGCCGGGAAGTGCGGCGAGCTCTGTGAAAGGCTCATCGACGTCGCGTCGATGGACGAGGTGTTTCTTTGCGGACCGGGAGAGATGATCTTTGCGGTCAAGGACTGGCTGGAGCAGCAAGGGATGGAACGGAAGAAAATACACTTCGAATTGTTTCAGACGCAGGGTACGCCGAGCCAGGGGGCGATGCCGGGTCTTGGCGGTGCGCGGGGCCGGAGAGAAGGGACCGAGGGCCTGGGAGATGCGACGAGCCGGGTGACGGTCCGTCTCGATGGAGTCAGTCATGAATTCAACCTGCCCTTTGAAGGGGAATCGATACTCGATGCTGCGTTGATGGAAGGAGCCGACCTTCCCTTCGCCTGCAAGGGGGGTGTTTGCTGTACCTGCAGGGCGAAGCTGATTGAAGGGAAGGTAGAAATGGACGTCAATTACGCCCTGGAAGCGGACGAGATCGAGGCGGGATTCATCCTCACCTGCCAGGCGCACCCACGGAGCGAAAAGATCGTCGTTGACTTTGATTCTAAATAGCTTACGACGGAAAACTAACAGTTGTTAGCTCTTCATAAATGAAGTACCTTTACCTACGCAAAATATAGCTGTATGTCTTTTGAAAAAACATTCCAGGATAAGGTCGATCAGGACATCCGTATCGAACCAAAGGACTGGATGCCTGATGCTTATCGCAAGACCTTGATCCGGCAGATCTCCCAGCACGCGCATAGTGAAATCGTGGGTATGCTGCCGGAAGCCAATTGGATCACGCGGGCGCCTTCGTTGAAACGTAAGGCGACGCTGATCGCCAAGGTGCAGGACGAGGCGGGTCATGGCCTGTATCTTTATTCCGCGGCGGAAACATTGGGGATCAGCCGGGACGAGATGCTTGGTCAGCTGCACAGCGGGAAGACAAAATATTCGTCGATCTTCAACTATCCCACGATAACATGGGCCGACATGGGCGCAATCGGCTGGCTGGTGGATGGCGCTGCCATTATGAACCAGGTGCCTTTGTGCCGTGCCTCCTTTGGACCTTATGCACGGGCAATGGTCCGGATTTGCAAGGAGGAAAGCTTTCACCAGCGGCAGGGTTTCGAGATCCTGCTGGTGCTGAGCAAGGGCAGCGAAGCGCAGCGGCGGATGTGTCAGGATGCTATCGATCGCTGGTGGTGGCCTTCGGTGATGATGTTTGGACCGAACGACGACGCTTCCCCCAATTCCGAATTGAGCATGCGATGGAAGATAAAGCGTTTTTCAAACGATGAGCTCCGTCAGAAATTTATCGACGTCTGTGTAGAACAGGTGAAGCTCCTTGGAATGACCTTGCCCGATCCCGACCTGAAATGGAACGAGGAGAAGCAGCACTATGATTTTGGTCCGATCGACTGGGAAGAGTTCAAGAACGTCATCAGCGGAAATGGTCCTTGTAATAAAGAACGGCTGGCGGCGCGGGTTCAGGCGCATGAAGAAGGTGCATGGGTAAGGGAGGCCGCGATGGCGCATGCAGAAAAGAAAAACAAAGAAAAAAATGCAGCATAATTGGCCGCTTTGGGAGATTTTTATCCGGAGCAAACAGGGATTGGACCACAAGCACGTCGGCAGTCTGCACGCCGCAGATGCGGAGATGGCTATCGAGAATGCCCGGGATGTCTATACGCGCCGGATGGAAGGAGTGAGTATCTGGGTGGTAGAGAGTAAATATGTTCATGCGTCGAATCCGGACGACGCGGGTGCGTTCTATGATCCGGCCAATGACAAGGTCTATCGTCATCCGACCTTTTATGATCTTCCTGACGAATTAAAGCATATGTAAGATGTCTTCTATCGATTATACCCTGCATCTCGCCGACAATGCCCTGATACTCGGTCACCGCAACAGCGAATGGACCGGTCATGGGCCCATCCTGGAACAAGATATAGCGCTGTCGAACATAGCCCTCGATCTAATCGGTCAGGCCAGGTATCTATACCAGTACGCCGCCCGGCAGACGGGGAAGCCCGAGGTCACCGAGGACAGCCTGGCCTTTCTCAGGGATGCCTGGGACTACCGTAACTGTCTGCTCGTGGAGCAAGCCAACGGGGACTGGGGTAAGACCATCCTGCGGCAGTTCTTCTTCAGCGCTTATCAGTTTTTCTTTTACGAACGGCTGCAGCACAGTACGGATAATGAGCTGGCGGCGATTGCCGAGAAGTCGTTGAAAGAAGTCACCTATCATCTGCGCTGGAGCAGTG
Source organism: Bacteroidota bacterium (assembly GCA_018267545.1). Classification (GTDB taxonomy): domain Bacteria; phylum Bacteroidota; class Bacteroidia; order Chitinophagales; family Chitinophagaceae; genus Puia. The sequence goes on along the minus strand of JAFDYG010000438.1, from coordinate 2,076 downwards.
AGTGGACTATCCGGTTGGGAGATGGAACGGAGGAGAGTAACAGGCGGATGAGAGCAGCGATGGATCAGCTTTGGAAGTTTACGGGGGAATTGTTTATACCGGCATCATATGAAAAGATAGCCGCGGCGGTCGATCTTTCGAGCATCAAGCCGCTTTGGGAGGAACGAGTGAGTGAAGTTCTGCTTCAGGCGCGGTTGGAGAAGCCGGCCGCCGGCTGGGGACAGACGGGAGGGAAAGAAGGTCGGCATACGGAAGAGCTGGGTTATCTGCTGGCGGAGATGCAATTTTTACAACGGGCGTATCCGGGAAATGAATGGTAAACACGAAAGAAATATGGTCTTTGTTGGAGCAGGTCAATGATCCGGAAGTTCCAGTTTTATCGGTGGTTGACCTGGGCGTTATACGGGATGTGCGGACCAGGGGAGACGAAATAGAAGTCATTCTAACGCCAACCTATAGCGGATGTCCGGCGATGGATGCGATACGGATGAATATCCGGATGGTGCTTCTGCAAAACGGGTATAAAGACATCCAGCTGACGACGGTTCTTTCGCCGGCCTGGACGACGGAATGGATGAGCGAAAGGGGGAAAGAAAAGCTAAAAGTATATGGGATTGCGCCTCCCCTACCCTTGCAGCAGGTGTGTACGCCGGGGCTGTTTCACCGGGAAGAGGCGGTCGCTTGTCCGCACTGCGGTTCCTATCATACCAGCCTGATCAGCGAGTTTGGGAGTACGGCGTGTAAGTCGTTATATCGTTGTGAGGACTGCAGGGAACCCTTCGATTACTTTAAATGTCATTAATATGTCCATGTCTTCTGTCTTATTCGAAATCCAGAACAACGTTGGCTACATCACGTTGAACCGGCCGGACAAGCTGAACTCCTTTAACCGGGAGATGGCGCTCTTGTTACAAAACAGGCTCGACGAATGTGCGAGTCTGCATGAGATCAGGGCAGTCTATATTACGGGGGCGGGCAAGGCCTTCTCGGCCGGACAGGACCTGGCGGAAGCCATCGACCCGAAGGGTTCGGGTTTGGAAAAGATTCTTAGCGAACAGTATAATCCCATTATTACGCGCATCCGCAACCTGCCCAAGCCGGTGGTGGCAGCGGTAAATGGGGTCGCGGCAGGAGCGGGGGCGAATATCGCGCTCTGCTGCGATATCGTAGTCGCAGCGGAAAGCGCCAGTTTTATACAGGCCTTTTCGAAGATCGGGCTGATCCCGGACAGCGGCGGTACCTGGATTCTGCCGAGGCTGGTGGGCTGGCAGAAAGCGGCAGGAATCGCGATGCTGGGCGATAAAGTCAGTGCGGCCGAGGCCGAGAGAATGGGGATGATTTATCGGGTGGAGGAGGATGGGAGATTTGTGGAGAATTCCAGGAAAATGGTCGTAACTTTAGGGGGAATGGCGACGAAGGGACTTGCATTGACCAAGCACGCATTCAATTATTCTGCGCACAATACGCTTGAAGAGCAGTTGCTGCTGGAAGACGATCTGCAGCAAAAGGCCGGGAAAACAAAGGATTTTGCAGAGGGAGTCCAGGCGTTTCTCGAGAAACGACCAGCAAAATTCAAGGGGGAATAGGTTCCCTTAGCATAGGGCGTTTCAGAAAGGGAATAAGTTCCTTTAAATTAATTTCTTTATGTTTTACGAATTCAAAGGATACAGGCCAGTGGTCGATCCTTCAGCATTTGTGCATCCGCAAGCGGCTGTAACAGGGAATGTCATCATTGGGAAAGACGTATATGTTGGGCCAGGGGCTTCGATCCGGGGGGATTGGGGGCAGATAATCATCGAAGATGGGTGTAATGTGCAGGAGAATTGTACGATACATCAGTTTCCTGGCGTGACGGTCAGGCTTCGGGAGGGCGCGCATATGGGTCATGGTTCGATCGTGCATGGCGCTACTATCGGCCGCAACTGTCTGATTGGGATGAACAGCGTCATCATGGATGGAGTGGAGATCGGGGATGAGTGTATCGTAGGTGCGCTTAGCTTTATAAAGGCGGGAGAAAAGGTTCCTGCACGGAGTGTTATTGCGGGTAATCCGGCGAAGATATTGAGGCAGGTAAGT